>JAYVUD010000189.1:0-46487 GCA_043788335.1 Chloracidobacterium sp.
TGCGGTGTTTCCGCGAGGCCGACCCCGTCACCCTGTGGAAGTTCGCGGAATACTACAAGGACAAGTCGAAGAAGTACGACGACAAGAGGAAGCGGCTCGGCATCAGCCTCGCCCGATACCAGGAGCAATTCGAGAAACTGACGGGCAAGAAGGATCTGCTGACGAGCTTCGAGGGCAAGAACCCTTTCGACGCCGAGGAGTGGCGGCTCCCGCTGGACATCGACCTTTTCGTGGATGTCGAGAAGGAATTGGAGTGCCACCCGGACGAGGGCGGGGAGGGGCGGTGGGAGACGGTCACGGTCGAGATCGAGGGCACGGAGGGCGAGTCCATCGAAAAGGACGTTCTCCGCTACTACAAGATGGGGACGGTGAAGAAGAAGTTCAACCGATGGAAGACCCTCGTCTCCCTCTGGAATCGATACCAGAAGTCGGTCCAGAAGGATAAAGAAATGCCGACGCTCCCGCCGCCCAGGCTGGCTGAGTTCGACGCCTCCTGGTGGGAGATCGACGACGAAACCCTGAAGGAGTTGCGGGAGCCGGTCAGGTGCGAGGAGAAGTATTACGGCTTCGCCTGGGTCCACGACCTGGAGAAGAGTCCCGACTACAAGGGAGACATGACGTTCGACCAGTTCCGCAGCAACCCGGACGCCAAATCGGCCCCGGTCGAGATCAGGGTCAACAGGGTGTTGAAGAAGGAGGGGAAGAAGACGATTTTCTACCAGGTGGAGTGCGAGGACGTGACCAACGAGACGGCCAAGTTCAACGTCTGGATGGACGATTGGGAACGGTGGGAGCCTGAATTCAAGAAGGGTAACTTACTTAGGGTGCGGCTGATGCCGCCCTCTGGCGGGTTCCCCACCTACACCTTCGAGAGTCCCCCTCGCCAGCACCGCTGGAAGATGGTTCCGAAGAACAAGAGTGAGGACTTCCGGGTCGTGGTGATGCGGCCCGCCAAGAAGCAGATCGACGAAGTGATGACCAACGAAGAGGCGATGGAAGAACTCGCCAAAGGGATCGACCAATGATAGAAGAGGAAGTGATCGACGCGGCGAACTTCGATGAGTATTTTTTCGACGTGAGGACGCACAAGCCGCTACGGGGGCAGGTGATGGCCCGGTACGCAGCCACCGCCGAGTTCGTGGGCGGTCGGCTGAAGAAGGACGTGATCGACCTCATCTACAACAAGGACCGCCCCGAGCAGGCGATACGCCTGCTGCGTAAGTTGGCCTGTGCCACGGACAAGGACGCCCTGCGGGTGTGCCGCGAGATGGCCCAGGACTTCGTCGGCGGGATGACGCCCGCTGCGGTGGAGGAGAAACCTTACAAATACGTCCTGGAGGTCTTTTATTACACGAAGAAGGAATATGTACCCACGGACGACCCGCACTGGTCGGTCATCAGCCTGCAAAACCTGGACGAATTCCTCGACGCTGCGGGCCAGAAGATCCAGATAAAATCGAAAATAATGGGGGATGATGAAAAAGAGGCTTTCGATGGGGAAGAATCAGCGTGAGTCGTTGTTATTCATCGACACCCCTTACAGGCCGGATGCGGGGCATTTTTGCAGGCCCGATGGTGCCATCGGTGGCAGGTACATGGCGGGGCAGTGGTACGGGTGCCGCGAGATATGGCACAACCAGTTGAAAGACCTCCCGCTGTTCTTCTACTCCCACGTCACCGGCAAGACCCGTGCCATCTCCGCGTTCATGGCGAAGGTAGAGTCGATCCTCGGGGTGCATCCGCGATCCCGCTACGGGCCGACCCAGAGGAAGACCATCTTGTGGGTGGAGCCTTCCCCCTGGTGGACTCACCCCGCGATGCGGCGGTCCTTCTACACCATCCTCTTACGGGTCGCCTCCTCATACAAGACGGAGGAGGACAATTTCGAGCAGACGCTTTTTAGTCACATTTACGCCAAAAACACTCGGTACGCGGTGGAGCGGTTCATGTCGGATCACACCCACTACACCGGCAGGAGGCGTGGCTGGTACAATCAATTCTGCGTGCTGGGCGTTAGCCACCAGGAGGTAGACAAGCTGCTCGTTAAGCGTTAGACTCGTTGATTTTCCCGTAGATAATGTTGTCCACCCACTTCCCCCCACGCCAGATGGCCTTCGGCTGATGCCCCTCTTTTTTGAATCCGGCGGATTGGGCACACTTGTGCGACACGACATTCGTTTCCAACACTTGAGCGTTGATCCGGTGCAGATTCAGAACCCCGAAGCAGAAGTCCGCCCCGGCGAGGACCAACTTCTTGCCCAGCCCCTTGCCACGGTGCTGCTCGTAAATGTCCCAGCCCACGTCGGCCAGGCGTGACTGCCAGTCGATGTTCAACACCTTGTAGACGCCGACATTCTCCCCGGCGGCTGCGGCGACGAGGACGAGGTTGGAGGGGCAGTGGATGTTCTCGCCGTTGATGCTTTCCAGCCACTTCTGCTGGTTGATATTGTTGACCAGGGAGAGCCTGTGCGTGCCGAACCAACTCTCGTTCTTGAGGTTGAGCAAGTCCTCCAGGTCGCAGGCGTCCACTTTGCGAAGTCCGATCCCGGAGGAGTGAGTGTAGATCGGTGTTACCATCCCTGTTTTATGCACTTGACTATGTATTCTCGTTTCGGCTTTGTTACCCACCAGCCGCTCGGGATGCAGATTAGCCGCCTCGCCAGTATATCCAAGCTCGGCAATTGGCATTTGAATTCTTTTAGGCATTCGTGTTTATCATTCCTGTCGTGTACCTGGCTCACCATGACGTTGCATTCTTTCATCTTGCGGACGAAATTGTCACGGTTATCGACGCAAATGGAGTACACCCAATAGGCGGATTTGCGGTCCTTCTCGTCCTCCATCAGGGTCACTCCCGGCACGCCCCGGAGGGCGTCATTGTAGTAAGCCCCGTTGTCGTAATTGGTCTTCATCAACTCCTGGATGTGCGGGTAGTTGTGGAGTCCAATCGTGGCCGCGATGTCGTTCATGTGGTACTTGAAGCCCCACTCCAGGATGTTCTGCTGGCAACGGAAGTCGGCACTGCTGTTGCGGTCCAGCCCGTACCACCGCAGCAGCTTGGCCCGGTTGTAGTGTTCGTCATTGGGGGAGATCATGCAGCCGCCGTCCCCGGTCGTCAGGTGCTTGATGGCCTGGAAGCTGAATACGGATGCGTTGCCGTGCGTCCCGATGGCCTTGCCCTTGTAGCTGGCCCCCCAGGCGTGGGCACAGTCTTCTATCACCGGGGGCATGAAGCCGTGCATGAGCATGCACCTATTCTGTATTTCTTTGACCCTGTCCAGGTCGCAGGGGTAGCCGCCCCAATGCACCAGCATGATGGCGACGGTCTTCGGGCCGACCTTGCGGGACAGGTCGTCCATGTCCATGTTTCCCGTCGTCGGGTCCACGTCCACCCACCGCAGCCTCAACCCCTCCGACAGGATGGCGAAATTGGTCGCCGTGCAGGTCAGCGGGGTGGTTAGGATTTCCCCGTCCGGGCGGTCGTTTTTGACCATGTGGACGGCGAGTTGCAGCCCGGAGGTAGCCGAATTGAGGGTGTTGACCCAGGAGGACGAGAAGTGGGTCCGCAACGCCTCCTCGAATTCTTCCACTTTCGGCCCCTGCCCGATGAAGCCGCTGGTCACTACTTCTGCGAGAGCCTTGGGCACGCTGTCGTGCATGAAGACTTTGAACAAGGGGATTTTATCTTCGTTCATCATGATCCATTCTATGGATTCGGGTGTAAAAATTCAATCAGATTTGCTGGCCTCGTACTGCCGGAAGAATTCTTTCATTCTAGGCTCCTCCAGCCCCTCGCCGCCCCTCGACCCGCTGATGAGATGGTAGAGGAGTTTTTCTTTTTTCAATTTAGGCAAAGGCTTGAAGTTGGTGCGGCAGTAGGCGGTCGTGTAATTATGGCAATCGAGGGTCTGAAAAGACAGCCACCGCCAGTTGTTTTCCAGCCCCCACAGGTAGAGGTTGCACCCCACGTCGAAAAGGCCACTGTCTTTTGAAAGTCCTGGGTTGGGGAATTTGTCGTAATGCCCTGGTATCGGACCCTGGATCAGCCAGTACCCGTCCAGTGCGGTCATTGCCCCGTATTCGGGCTTGTCGATGTTATTGATGTGCAGTGCCCCGAAGCCCCGGATCTCGCCACGCAGGAAGTCGGGTCCGGGCAATTCCGCACGACGCAGCATGGCGTTGGTGACGCACGGGAAGTAGGTGAAGGCTTGCGTCGTGGCGGCATGGTGGGATGTCCCGACGTAGTTCAGGTCGTGCCGTTCCATCAGGTCCATGTATATGGCGTCGAGCGGGCCGTACCAGAACACGTCGGGGTCGCAGAACATCAGGTACTCTTGGGTGGACCTCTTGATGCACTCGTGCAGTCCCAGGGCGTGCCCGTTGTAGATGGCGTTGATTATTTGGTCCCCGGCCCACAGCTTGTCAACGGGGTGTCCGACGCGGGTGAAGGTGACGCCGCCCTCCTCCCAGGACTCCTCGTAGAACTCGTCGCCGTCGATCTGGACGATCAAAATTTCTTTCACCAGGGTGCCGTGCCGCTTGACCGAATCCAGCATCGTGTCGATGAACACTTTGCACCCCGTGTGTAGTACCGTGCAGAGGCTAATCATTTTTAGAATCCTCGTATGCCTTTATGAACATGTCGTAATCGGGCGAATCGTTCCTGGACCCGCTGCCCAGGTGGTATAGTAATCTTTTTTTAGGCAGCTTGGTTTTCAGGCCGAAATTTGTCTTGAAGTAAGGTGTCGTGTAGACGTGGCAGTCCAAAGTCTGGAACGACATCCATCGACCTTTTCGCTCCTTGTTCCATATCCACAAGGTGTTACCCACGTCGAAAATCGCCATAGGGTTTTGGTTCGGGTAAAGTTCGCACAAGACCGGGATAGGGTTCGGGATCATGAACTTGCCGTCCGCCGGTTCCCCGGAATCGTCTTCTTTCAATTGATCCCTTCGCAACATCGCCCCACGGAATTTTAATTTCCCTTTCAGCCAATCGGCGTCCGGTAGGCTCGACCGTCTAGCCATACTGTTGATCGGGTAGGGGAAGTAGTTGTGTCCTTGATTGCACCCATTATGATGGCTCACCCCGATATAGTTCAGTTCATGTTTTGCTATTAGGTCGAGGTATATTTCGTCTAGGGCGGTGTACCAGAATGTGTCGGGATCGCTGAACATGACGTAGTCTTTGGTCGATTGTTCCGCTCCGGCGTTGAGTCCCAATCCATGCCCGTACCATGACGATTTGCCTTGCAGATCATGGCTAAATCTTCTGATCGATATGTTTCCCGTTGTCCAACGCTCGTCGATTGGCTCCGTGGCATCTGTTTTGGCTATCAATATTTCCGAAACATTTTTGCTGCGAGCGAAGATCGACTCCAGCATGATCTGCATATGATTTTTGCATCCGTCGATTTCTACGGTCACTACACTTATCATGTTGATTCCGATTCATCGTATGCCTTGGTGAAGTGGTCTAGCTCTTTTTTCCTGCAATTGGTGGACCCCACCGAATGGTAGATTATTTTTCTTTTCGGCATCGCCTTCATCTTCATGGAGCCACGGCAATAAGATGTCGTGTAGGTGTGGCAGTCGATTGTCTGAAAGGCGAGCCACCGGGCCGTCGTTTTTTTTGCCCACAGCAGCAGATTGCAGCCCGTGTCGAAAATTCCGGTAGGGTTGGGAAACTCGCTGGCTAGTTCGTCGATGCGGGTCGGTACTAGGAACTTGCCCTCGTAGGATTCAAACTCGTCCTTCAGGAGTCCCGAGAGGAAGTCGCTAGGGGGGAGCCAGGATTTGCGGCACAACATGTTTACGACGGTGGGGAAAAAAGTCATCGCCAGGCTCACCGCCGCATGATGCGAAATGCCTATGAGGTCGAGATTGTATTTGTTCATCTGTTCGAGATAGAACTCGTCCATGCCAGGATACAGGAAAACGTCGGGATCACAAAACATGACATATTCATATTCGGAATGATCTAAGGCGGCATGGAGGGCAAGTGCGTGTTCCACGCTCTGGTTTTGGCTTTTGATGTCGGTTTGTATACGACGCACGATCAGATCGCCCGTTTTTTCTTCACTTTCTTGGCGATGGTAGCGTGCATGGGCGATGATGACTTCTCGTATCAAATTGTTTTTTTTGACCGAATCGATCAGTATGGGTAGGTGGTTCTCCAGCCATCCCGGCTCAGTGGTTTCGCAGATAACTGTACACAGGCTAATCATATTCGCACTCCAGTTTGGGAACCGCTCGTCGTCCGAGAAAAAGACTGCTGGCGGCGTCGGGTTTGCGTATTCCCTGAAATCTAATTATTACTTGTACTCGCTAGGTAGGTATTTGAGGTACAGCGGCCCGTAGTCCGGGTGCTGGAGGATTTCTTCTTCTAGGGTCTTGATCTGCGGCATCAGCCGTTGGACCCTGGCCTTCTTCCCCGTGTCCACTTCCCAACTCATGGCACCCATATGCACGAGCATGTCGGGGTCGAGTGGGGCGAACTTGTAGCCGGACTGGACGGCGTTGTAGAAGTGCCAGGCACCCATCTCCATGCTGACGTACTCATACGCCTCGGCGGTCTGCGGCGGGTGCGAGTGCAGTCCGAGGTCTTGGTAATATTTGAAGAAAGCCGCCTCGTCGCCGACCCTGTCCTTCAGGTGGAACGGCGGCGTGTTGATGCTGTAGCCGCACCAGGACGACCCCAATTTGGAGATCATTTTCTTCCGGCAGCAGAGGAAGGCACATAGCAAATGCGGGAACCGCAGCAGGTTCTTGTTCTGGTGGATGGCACCGTCCTGCTGGCAGCACATCAGGTTCGGGGCGAAGGCGATGACGACGTTGGGGTCGTCGAAGAAAACCTTGTCTACGTCACGCAGCCACCCCTTTTTCGTGATGATTACGTCGTCGTGGGTGATGAGGTAACTGTCCGTGTGGACCCACGGGGTCGCCATCTCCACCGCCTCCGGGTGCCCGATCCGACTCCAGGCCCGGATGATGGTCAGGGGCATGTCCCTCTTGTCCTTCGGCTTGGCGGGGTTCCACCATTTCATGGCCCGCAGTTCCTCGAGGAACTTCTGTTTCGTGTCGCCGATGGTCGGGTCGCCGGTACGCTTGTCGGGTCCGTTGATGCAGACGATGAAATGTTCGATACGGTCTTTCACGTCGGTGTGCAGTAGCCACGAGAAGGTGGTCCAGAGCAGGCATTCGATGGGGGCGGCGGACGTGGGAATGATGGCGGTGATTTTGCCCTCTAGCCGGGTCATTTCTACCGCTTCGTCGATGTCAACTATCATGTGCGGGTGCATATTAGCCTTTCTTGTACTTTCGGTACAGTGCCGAGTATTCCGGGTGCTGGTCGATCAGGGCTTCCAGTTCCGCGATCTTGTCCCGGTGGGATTCGATTCGGAGATTCTTGGGGTCCACGCCGTTTTCGTCGGGCGGTTCGTTCCAACTCATCTTTTCGAGATGGACGACCAGGTCGGGGCGAAGTTCGGCGAAGGCGTGGCCGTTCCGGTAGAGGTTATAGTACACCCACGCCCCGACCTCTTGCCGGACGAAATTGTACATCTCGCTGGTCATGAAGGGTTCGGACAGCAGATTTTGGTCACGCCAGAACTTGAAAAATCCTTCCGCGTCTTCTAAATCGCTCATGTCGAATTGGAGTACGTTGTCGTCGGAGGGGATGTGGTATCCGGTCCAGGTGGCCTTCGCCTTCATGACCCACTTCTTCTTGACGACCAGGAATGTGGTCTGGAGTTGCGGCAGCCGCAGGAGGTACATGCCGCGATGGACGTGATGCTCGGTCTTGCAGCCCAGCAGGGGCGGCACGCCAGCCAGGGCCACGTTGTCGTCGCCGTAGAACTTGGCCCTCACTTCCTCAGCCCAATCGGGCGTCGTCACGAAGGCGTCGTCGTGCATCAGCATGTAGGCGTCGGTGTGGACCCAGGGCAGGGCCATCTCCAGGGACTCCGACCAGCCGACGCGGCTCCATGCCCGGATGACCGTCAGCGGCATGGGTCGCCGGGGCTGGTCGCCGTGATACCACTCGATGTCCCGCAACTCTTCGAGGAATAGCTGCTTCTCGTCCTGGACGGCGGTGGGGCCGGTGCGGGAGTCGGCCCCGTTGACGCACACGCAGATGTGTTCGAGCAGGTCTTGCGTCTTCGACCGCAGGAGCAGGCTGAAGACGGACCACATGAGGCAGTTGATGTTCGCACTGTAGGTGGGGATGACGGCGGTGATCTTCTCCTTGAGATGGGAGAGTTGGACGCATTCTTCTATGCTGAGGGCCATCTGGGGGTGCATTTAAGCCTCGATTTCTTTCTTCCAGTTTTCGATGCGTAGCAGGGCTTCTTCGCGGGCCGATAGATACCAGGCGTGGGCCGTCTTGAAATAATGGGGGCTGTACAATTTTCCCGACGTGTAGCTGCGGAAGTGGTCGATGTTGTCGTCGATCTTGCGGGCCTGGTTCTCCTCGGGGCCGATCAGGTGTGGCACGATTCCGTTCTTCTTCATGATGTAGTTCCCCAGGATTTCCGTGTCGGGCCAGTTGGGTCGCATCGGGTCGGGCTTGTAGTCAACCAGGTCGTAGGCGTTGCACAGGCGGCGTAGGCTCCAGCCGAACCCGATCTCGTCCATGACCTTCATGTCATACATGCTCGCGGTGTGCGACAGCATGCCCTTCCAGTCGTCATGTGCCCGTGGGCTTAATTCGTATCCGCAGGCCGGGGATTCCGTCTTGCAAAGCCCTACCATATATTGTAGGAAGTCACGCCGACGAAGGAAGCAGTCGGCGTGAGTCGCGAACAGGTACGGCGTGCGGCAGAGGGAGAAGGCAATGTCCATCGCCATCGCCGGATAATCGGACGGGTGCCGGACGCCGTTGAGTCCGATGGAGTGGACTTCGACATCCTCGTCCCGCAGGGCGAGGGCGTTCTCCATGTGCGATTCGACGCTGCCGGTGTCGATAATGAGGATGTACGGCTTGACGGTTTGCAGTCGAAGTAACTCGATGCAGGTGGGCAGGGTTTCTGAAGTGTTCAACACCGGGATGACGGCGGTCACTTCGTACTCCCATGGTTTTTTCTTGCAGACGCCCTCCCAGGGCTTCTGGGTGGTGATGTTGCCGTAAATCGGCGAGAGTTCCACGGGGACGAACTCTATCTCCTCCCATCGGTATTCGGATTCGAGGTATATGTATTTTTTGCCGTCCTCGATTTTTTTCCTATCGTCGTTCGCCCCGTCCCATCGGTTTTGCGATATTTTCATTTATGCTTTCTTGTTTTATTTCTGACTTTTTCGGCAAAGCCCTATATACCCCCAAAGGAGTATCACATGAAAAATATCCACAGTGATTTAGACAAGTACACCGACCAGTGGGAGAAGGCTCTCAAAGACGGCTTCATGGACGACTCGCCGCACCTGCCGCCCCCGAGTCCAATCGGCCAGTCCGATTTCTTCGGCCAGTGGGACGGGGGCGACGACACCGCCCTGAACGAGTGTGACGCCAAGTATTGGGCACAAGTCTACCAGTTGTCCAAGCACGCCGGACCCGGCCAATGCCCGGACCCGCTGACCCCCATGAAGGAAGAAAGGGTCGCGGCCAAGAACGACATCAAGAGGATGACGGACAAGATCGCGAACGCCGCCAATCCGATCTACCCCTACAGCGTCGGCAAAGACCAAGACACCAAGCCGACATCCAACTGGACGGACGGCAGCGAGTTGAGGGAATTGGCCGAACTCAAGCGGAAGCTGGAAAAGTTGGAGAGCAAGATGAACGCCGAAGAGGGCAACGGCAAGAGCGGGGCGACCATCGAAAAGCAGATCAACGCCATGCGGGAGAAATTGGACGAACTTAGCGATTCGCTGACCAACCACAGGTTCGGCAACGAAGAGAACTGACTTGAACTCCCACGCCGGGACGAATAGAATGGGGGCAGGAGGATAGCATGCCGATAAACCCATGGAAGTGTCCGCAAGACGTAGCCGACCTGATCCGAGAGATACAAACGAAGAACCATAGCCCGAGGCTTGCCGTGGCGTCCATAAGCTCCTGCTTCGACGACGGCAAGCCTTTCGTCAAGAATAAATTGAACCTGGGCAAGGTGACTAAGTTCTCCCCCTTCAACAAGTTGTGGCACGCCACGCAGTACGATTTCTGCGTCACCATCCCCGCCGATCTTTGGGTGTCCGTGTTGAACGCCGGGCAGCGTGAGGCTTATTTGGATTTACAACTGACCAGATGCGAAGTAGAATACATACCTGTCTACGTCGAATTCGTGAAGAACGGGAAGACGAAGAAGGAGAAGGTCAAGGACGAGTGGGGGCGTGTGCAGTACACCGACGAGATCATGGAGGACGAAGTCTCGGGCGACCCCAAGTGGAAAGTCTTGCCCGTCGGAATGGAAGTTTTGACCCGCAGCGTGCGTAGATATGGTCCCTGGCTCGACGAGTTGATCGAATTCCGGGAGGCCATCGACGGCCACGCGAAATTAAAACCGGCCACCATATGAACACGAGAACTTTCAGACTGGCATTTGCGATAGCTGTCCTAGCGGCGGCTCTCCTTTACATGACGCAGGATTCATGGTTTACTGCCCTGAGTGAGTGGTACGCCAAGGGTTCCCGCCACGTCTCGGAGATCGAGCCGCCGCCCGTCTCGCCCCCTCCGACGGCGGTCGGCAAGACGTTCGCGATCAAGCGTGTGAAAGTTTTGAAGGGCGATCAATTCGACATCGTGTTGGACGACGAAACCCGAATCCTTGCCCGGCTGATGGTCCACGCGACGGAAAACAGCAAGGGCAAGGTTATCGACTTGATAAATAGTTGCGAGAACCCGAAGGCCCGGCTGGTGCGTAAATTGCCAGACGGGCAGTGGTTGGTTGACATTCAGTTCAAGCAGGGCGGCAAAGATTGCGACCTGGCAACCTGGCTGTCGGACAACAAAATGGTATATCAATAATGAATGAGGATAGTGGTTTAGCGGTCGTCGGCCAACGCCGGACGACCGACAAGCAGTTGATCGGCACGAGTAGCGAAGATATCGTGCCGATCCAGCGTAAGGAGACTACGCTGGAGCGGGTGCAAAAACTCTTGGCAGAGAAGTGCAGGCAGGGCAAGACGGCGATATTCTCCCACGGCTGCCCGGACCCCGACGCCATCGGGTCCATGATGGGGATGGCCTGGCTCCTGCGTAAAGCCTATGAGGCGGATGCGGAGTGTTTTTACGACGGACATGTCTCGCACCCCCAGAACCAGCGAATGTGCAACTTGTTGGACCCGGAATTGGTCCTCAACTCGGCCTACAAACAGGACGAACACGTCTTGCGGATATGTGTTGACACGATCCCCTCCCACGCTTCCACGCCCGGCGGCATCGAATTCGACCTCTGTATCGATCACCACAAGGAGGCACCCAACGGCTTCAAGGGCGTATTCTTGAATCTCCGGGCCGGGAGTTGTTGTGCGACTGTCTACCAAATCATCAAACAGCACGGACTCCATTTCGAGGAAGACAACGACCTGGACAGTAAGGTTGCGACCGCCCTCATGGTGGGGATCATCACCGACACGGAATTCCAAACTTCCGACGACACGACGGAGTACGAACACGACGCCTACAGGGAGTTGTTCGAGTTCCGCAACGCCTCCGCACTCAAGCAGATCATCCGGTACAAGCACCCGAAGGAGTGGGTGCAGGCACGGGCCTGTGTCGCCATGAAGGCCCACGACCGGATCAAGGACGGCGTACTCATCCACGGGATCGGCTTCATCGACGCCGGGAATCGTGACCTGGTTGCCGCCGTGGCCGATGAGATGTTGTCGTGGGAGAATGTGGAGACTTCGGTGGCATTCGCCGTCATCGACGGGGATCGCATCGAGGGGAGCGTCCGCTCTGGCAACGCCGCCATCGCGGTCCCCACGCTGTGCAAGGAGTTGGGGGGCCAATTCGGCGGCGGCGGCGGCAAGCTCAACAAGGGTGCGTACCACGGGGAGATGGACGATTCCACCAAAGAGAAAATGTGGGACTTCATCAACGAGCGTGAGGGCAAGCGGCTGATGAAGATGATTAGAAGGTGAAAGCCCGCCAATTCAGCGGGGGGTTTTCAGGGTGCGGACCACTGAAAAGGGGTTTATGTCGGATATGATCGTTTTTATCATCACCAGGTGTGCCCGTAATGTTTTTTGAATTCGGCGTCGGTCATCTGCGACCCCAGCCGAGTGGTGTTCTGGCCGTACTTCTTCATCCACTCCTCCACGTCTTCTCGGGCATGACTACTCATGTCCTCTTGGCTCATGGGTCTGAGTTCGTAGGTGCTTTTTTCTTCGGTGCCGTTCACGGGGCTGCCGTTGCTGACTCCCTTCATGTAATCAGCCAGATCGTACCTGACGGGCGGCGGCACTTTTTTGTACATGGGACCGTTTATCTTGTCCCAGAATGCGTGAAATGATTTCATTTTATCTGCTAATAAGCAAGGGCCAGGAAGGTAATTCCCGGCCCTTGCGGTCTACATACGTTGCAACAAATGGTTAGGGTCGCAGACCGGCAAGTCTCCGACCCGCTTAAAGGAGGAAAAAAAGAGGATGGATAAAATGGGTTCTATTATCCTCGTCTTGGGGTACTCGCTACTCCTCGTCGGGCATGTCCTGTCGCTTTGTCGGCAGTGACATCATGTTGTAACTCGAAATCCCTCGCATACTCCTTGAGTGTGTCGGGGGATTCTTTGTACTCATATGTAAGCACCAGCGTCATGATTTGGGAGACTTTTCACTAATCTGAAGAAAATTGTCTACAGTACACAGATTGTCCCCCGTTATGCCCAGCTCGCACCCAGAATGCAATAGCGGATGGCAGCATCGGCACAGTACGACGCATTTGTTTATCTCGGTGGCTATCTTCGATAGTTTGGCATTATACAGATGTCCTATCACTTTAGTTTTTGTGGTCTTGTCCAGATGATGGAAGTCGAGTTGGCAGGGAACGAAATCTCCTTGCCATCTACAGTTGTGGTTCTGACAGCCGTAGTGAATGGCGATGGCATCTACCAGTTTTTTCTGTCGCCAGTATCGAGCCATCATTTTGGTCTTTCTTTCGTCAAGGTGGCTTTCGTAGTGCTTCAGTCCGCTTGCCTTTTTCGCCTCCTGGTTGATGTTGTGGGATTTGCGACGTTCTGCGATTTTTTCCTGGTGTTTGTAGTAATATCGCTTCTGGTATTCTCTACGTTTTGCTTTTTGTTCTTCTTTACTCATCTTGATGTTGCTCCTAGTAGAATGGTTCTCACCTGAGAGAGTTATGTCAGCAAAAAAATGCTTCATCATACGCTGCCCGAAGTGCCGGTGGGCCGAGATGTCAACCGGCATCTCGGGCGAACTGACGCACCTGTACGAAATAAAAAACAACTGCCCGACGTGCGGGAAGCCGAGGGAGTTCCGCTGCCCGACGTGCGGGAAGACGGCCAAGATGCTCCGGGTCAAGGGGCAAGGGGGTTCCCTGTGAGGATTCTTCGAGGAAGGCCGTTCAACCCCGGCGACAAGAAGCCCATCGAGGCGGAAGAGCGGATGGAGGACGTGAAATTCAACGTCTTCAAATTCACCGACCGCGAGAAGCCGTCGGACAAGAAGCAAGTAATCATCGTGACGAATTTTTCGGAGTTCGGGTGCGAGTCCATCGCCCTCATGTATTGCATCC
Organism: Chloracidobacterium sp.; assembly: GCA_043788335.1. Classification (GTDB taxonomy): domain Bacteria; phylum Acidobacteriota; class Blastocatellia; order Pyrinomonadales; family Pyrinomonadaceae; genus OLB17. The sequence continues at coordinate 13,685 of JAYVUD010000189.1, forward strand.
CGAGGGTTCTTAAAATGTACCCAGGTTCCTACATCATCGCGGCGGGTTGGTACGGTCGGGAATACCTGTACCGCCACCTAGTGGACGAGTTCTGGGAGATCAAGGAGGAACACCAGTGGCTCCGCGAATACTCCCGTGCCTTCAGCCACGAGAGTAAGAACCTGGACCGGATCGAGAAGGGGTTGGCTAATTTCGGCCAGGTCTTGTCCGGCTCCTACTTCGGCCACATCTGCCTCGGCAACACCTGCCGGGCGTGCAAGACTTTTTGGGGCGACGAGAAATACGTCGCGTGTTGCGTTAAGTGCGGCTCAATCGACGTGGAGCGATCCGTCTTCGGAGACATCCCCTTCTACAAGCCGCAGGCCGTACACATCCCCAGGCCCACGGGCGTTGCCGTCGAAAGGGCGAAGAAATTGTTGGAAGGGAGCCGATGCACGACTCAATCGGGGGCGAAGACTGTCGGCATATTCGCCCGTGGTAGGACGTGCTACGGGCGGAACTTGCCGCCCGAATTCTACGGCAAGCTGATCGACCAGTTGGACGGGTACGGCTACAAGGTCGTCTGGCTGGGGGAAAAGCAGAGTACCATCCCGGTGCCAAAAGACCACGCCCATCATGTGCTGGATTTCAGCCGCATGCCGGAATCCCGCGACCTGGAGTTGACGCTGGCGATCATCAGCCAATGTGCGTTCACCGTCCAATTCTGGACCGCGAGTACCCGATTCGCCGCGATGATGGGGGTTCCGTGGATATTGTTCGAGAGTCCAGACCAAATCGTGGGGCAGGGGCAGGAGGGGATGAGGATCGCCCTGACGACCGAAAACGACAAGAAGAAGTTGATCCTCTCTCACTACCTCAACGTGTTGGGCGATCATGCCGGGGCACTCTCCCTGGTCGAGCGGGCGGTCAGGGAGATGTTCGCCGACGACTGGAGGGACATCGTCGGCATGGTGGAAGACCGGGCGTTGGTCGAGGCGATGCTCGTCAAGAAACAACAGTGGGGTAGCAATTGAACGTATCCGAATTCCTCAAGAGGACAGCCGAAAGGAACGGCTACACGCGGGAGAGGTACGAGGAGCGTAACGTCCCCACGGACTACGACGGGCTGGTGGTGATGCCGTTCTTCGGCGACTACCGGGCCACGTTTATCCTCTCCAGTTGGCTCCTGCATCGCTACAAGGAGACTCAGAAGCCCACCAAATATTTCATCCTGGCCTCCTGGCCCGGCATGCAGGGGATGTTCCCTTACGTCGATGAATACTGGTCGGTGACGGACGAGAGTCAGGCGAAGAGGTTCTTCGAGGAGGCGGACGGTTTTCGCAACAGATCCCATTTGGCGACCATTTATCAGCGGAACCTCAACGAGTTCTTCCGGGATGTCGTCGATTGGAAGTCGGTCGCCGAACCTTACTACCGGCAGGGCATCACCCAGGAGTTCTGGGACACCTACAAGTCGGTCAGGCGTTTCTTGCCCCACGTCCCTTCCGCCGCCATCCTCGGCAAAGAGTTCAACAAGGAGTTGACCGCCCGTGCCGGGTACAAGATATTCGTCAGCCCCATGCAGATCGTCCAGTCGTGGCAGAACGGGAAGAATAAGGGGATGCCCGTCAAAAAAGAATTCTGGCATGAGTTGGTGAGGCGACTCCTCCGGGATGGTTTCGTGCCGGTCGTTTGGCAGAACCAGACGACCCACGACCTTTCGGCAGAATTTACTAGCCAGTGCATGTATATAGGTGACAGGGATATCACCAAAGTGTTGTCGGCCATGCGTGCCTGCGGGTGCGTGCTGGACGTATTCGGAGGTTTATCCCGTCTAGCGATAGCGGCCCGCTGTCCATTCGTGGCATTAGACGAGAGGAGCCGTTATTCCAGCTTGAAGGAGCAGGAAGTGGACGACCTCTGTGCGAAGTCGCTGCCGAAGGAATATATTTTCACCTTCAGCACTATTATAGCGGACGGATCTGGGATCATCTGGAACAGTGATTTATTCAACAACATATCGAACAGGTTGAAGGAATTCCTTCCAGATTTGAATAGGGACGAATGGCCCCCGACCGGGGAATCGACGGAGATCGTCTTGTACGATAATGTACGCAAGAACAAGAACAAGAAAATAGGGGCCAGGCTCCTAAGAGTGACTAGAGATTAAGGACCGAACAATGGCATTGACGCGAGCCAGAGTAGACATGAAGGATATTTCCCCGCACGCATCTTACGGCGAGCGGGAGAACGCCTTCAAGAACATGATGAGGGCTTTCAAGAAGGCGTGCGGGGATGCTGGCATCCAACACGACTACCGGAAGCACGAATATCACGAGAGTCCCGGCGAGAAGAGGCGTAGGAAGATGCGTGAGTCCGAAGTGAATCGACTCAAGGCTAAGTTGAAGGAGAACTTTGGGACTCAAGTGAGAAAACGTGAAAATTTGTAGGCTACCCAAAACTGTCTATACGTTCGGTGTCTTATTTGAATTTTATTGAAATGATTTCGCCGCATGTGGTTTGGAATTGTTTCAAATACAAATTAGCGGTCAGCGAGTGGGGCGTCAAGCATCGACGGAACTCTATTTCATGGAGGTTCATTGACCCTGATGGTGATTTTCATGAAACTAAAACCATTGTATCTTTTGCGAAGGCAAAGAATTTCTCTGAGCGGAAAAAGAGGGACTGATTATGAGCAACAAGAAATCCAACATCATGAGCTTGTCGGTAGAGCCGGAAATGCAGGACCACCTGAAAAAGGTGGCTAAAAAGAAACAAGTTTCCGTGTCCAAGTTGGTCCGCGACCTCATCGACAAGTATTTGCCGGACGACGAGGGCGGCACAGAGGTTGACACGGTCATCCTCAAAATACCCAGGGATTTGAGGCAAGACCCCATTAAACTCAAGGACTGGATGGAGGTCCGCTGTGCTGGTATTGTGAAAGCCCTGTCCAGTTGATGCGATTTTGACATGAATAAAAAATACCCGCCACGGATCGTGCCAGTCTCAGAAATTCCGAAAGCGGTGGACGCCCCCTGTCACCGAGCGGGTGACGACCTGATCGGCATATTCCGGGTCTGCACGCAATTAGAAAGGATCTGCACGGATGATGATGGCATTGGGCTTTCCGCCGTCCAGATCGGGGTGCCCTGGAAGTTGTTCGTGGCCAATTATAAAGACCATTATAAATATCTGGTCAACTGCGAATACATTCCCGCTACGGGAGAAGTAAAATCCATCGAAGGGTGTTTGTCACTGCGTACCGAGTCGGGGGCGTTGCGTCGTTTCGAGGTAAAGCGGCATGAAATAGTGGTCGTCAGGGGTAAAGAATTGGTGGTGACGGATGGGGGTCTGGAATTGCGTGATTTTCTCAAAACAATGACGGGGCTATATTCGATAGTCTACCAGCACGAAATCGATCACCAATTCCAGCGAGAGCGGATGATCGACATGATCGGGACGGAGATCGAGTTGTCCTAGCCTGTGTATTGCACTAGAATGATGGATATCAGGAGCGAAGAATGCCACTCAGTAAAAAACAGCTACAAGACAAGTGCCTCCTCTACGACGGCACCCATAAGAAGTGCAAGTACCTCGCCCAGGATGACAACGACTGGTCCAAGTATTACTGCCTCAAGAAATCCCCCAAGAAGTCCGAGATAGACGTGGAGACGGATGCGTTCGTTCGCGAGGCCAGAAAAAAAGGGAAAGACCCTCGCAAGGAGGGTCTTTCCCTCGGCGACAATTGCGAGGGCTACCCGGTCATGAAGTATCTCGAACAGGGTTATGACAAGAAGACCCCTTAGCCCCTGCTTTTTGCGACCAGCCGATTGTGCTTAGCGAGCAGGTGGTAGACGTGGGCCTCGGACTCCGAATTCATGGCCGACCGCAGGACATTGTCTTGGAGCGTAGGGTCGCCGTGGCGGGCGATTTCCGCCGCCATGATGTCCGCTGCCTTGTTGGCCGTGTCCGCCGCCTTTTCCGCCGTGGTCGCACGCCCGTGGAAATACCACAAGAGCATGCCGACCACCCCGAGTCCGAATACCATAATCAACGCCCCGTCCCCTTGTAGGATCTGGACCCCGGTATTCTCGTTCCTCGACAGGGCGGCATTCATGTTCAATACGCCCTGCTGGATTTCTTTTAATTTGCTGTTCTGGATGTCGGCATTCTGCTTCAGATTCCCTATATCGGCCTGTATGCCGTTCTGATTGTTTTTTATGGAATCTATCTTGCCGTTCGTGTTGTCGAGTTTCTGGTCCATCCTCGGGTTGACTTTCGCACAGCCGGTGGCGAATACGCACACGGCCAATAGGGTGGTGAGTAAAATCCTTCTCATAATGGGCCTCCTTGGGTTCGCCCACTAATATGTATTGACGCCGACCCCTTTTTTGATAGACTGAACAATCATGGACTATAGCGTGTCACCGAATGGAGTACGCCAATGCCCTCCTGGTTGGAAGACGACGAGCAAGTGATCGCCATGACCGAAGAATTCCAAGAGGCGAATATGTCCGTGGAGTTCGCTGCGGCGAAAGTGTACAAGGAGGCGGCGGCGGCTGCCATCCGCCACATCGACAAATTCTTCGCCAATAAGCAGATGCACTGCGGCGGGAGCATACCGAAGAGGCTGCTCCACGCCCCCCAGCGGGTCAACGGTGTCGTCAACTACGACATCAGTCGTGCCGTGGATCGTGCGTATGAGATGCTGGACGGCACGATCTCGGAGGCAGAGATCGTGACCGCGAAGAAAATGGGGGACTCCACCAGCGACATCAAGCTGGTCAACGAAACCTTGAAATTGCTGAAGGGGCATGCGATTCCGCAGCAGTTCGCGGGCGGTATCATGTTAATGTATCTCGAACTCGTGATTGGTATTTCTGTCGAAATCTGAGAAAATATGAGTTGTTCATGCTATTATACGGCATGAGCAACTTACTTTCTATCGGTGAAGCCGCCGAATTATGTGGCGTTCACATCACTACACTCAGGAAATGGGAAAACAAAGGGTCGGGAACAGTTCGACCAAAATCTGGGGAAATCTAGGGATACCTCAAGAAAAATCGTGCCAAATACATGATTTAGTCTCAGAAATTCAGGGTCAGCCCTCTATATAACAACATGCTCGTAGTGGAACGACACCATATCGCCGGAAATGATACTATCATCCGGCTCTGCTCAAACTCAAAAGAATTGTACAACCAGTGCAACTTCCTCATGCGTAGAGCATGGTTCGGCGGAAACCCACTACCCGAAATCAACAGCCTCATCGCTGCTGTCAAAGACATCGACTGCTTCCGAAGCCTGCACAACACCAAGACAGCCAAGCAAACCGTCCGCAAGTGCTTGACCGACTGGACGAACTTCAAAAAGGCACTCAACGCCTACAAGAAAGACCCGTCCAAGTTTGTCAAGCGACCGAAGCCACCGTATTACAAGGACAAGATGGCACAGGTCATCTTCTACAATGAAACCATCAAGGGAGGACAAAACAAGGTCAAGCAAAAGCCCAACACTATTACGCCGACCAACGACTGCTTCGGCATCAACAGCCAGAGGCAGTACAAGCAAGTGATCCTGACACCCAAACGGTTCGGGTTCGTTGTGGACGTACAATACGAACGAGAACAAGAACCGAAATCCAAAGCCAAAGGTGTGGCGTGTGTTGACATCGGATTGAATAATCTTTGTGCGATAACATCAGACCAGACAACGACTTCCATACTGGTCAACGGTCGCATTTGCAAGAGCATCAACCAGAAGTTCAACAAACACAACACCAAGCGGGAGAGTCAGAAGAGGTACTTCCGGCTAGAGAATTACTTCCACCATGTTTCCAAGTTCCTGATCCAGTTCTGCCTGAAACATGGGATTGGGAAGATCGTCGTAGGCAAGAATGACGGGTGGAAGTCGAGGATGAACTTGGGCAAGAAGACGAACCAGAACTTCCAGTACATTCCGTTCTGGCGGTTGTTGGAAAAGGTCAAGTATAAGGCAGTTCTCGCTGGTTTGAAGGTTGTGTTCACGGAGGAAGCGTATACCAGTCAAGCGTCTTTTCTTGACCGTGATCCATTGCCTGCTTACGAGCGTGGCGTCAGTCATGTTTTCTCTGGCAAGCGTGTGAAGCGTGGTTTGTATCGCTCTGCTGACGGTAGAGTGGTGAATGCCGATGTGAACGGGAGTTGTAACATCGGCAGAAAAGTAATCGGGAACGAGGACTTGTTCCTCCGACTCGATAAGAGCCTTGCCGCAAGGCCAGTACGGATCAATCCGCTCAAAGCATTCTGCGTATAACGGCAGGATGTTGGGTTGGTTTCGTCAAACCCAGATTTCCATAGATTTCTGGGAACGGTACATCGTACCTGAAGTGACACCCGGAGGGCACCGGCGTTATGACAGCGAAAAGATCAACGAATTGATACAACTTAAATGCAAACAGAGAAAACGGCAATTGGCGATTAGCAACAGAAAATACGAATTGAAAACAATTCAGGAGGGGCTGTGTGTTACTTGCAAAAAATGTCCGCCCCGTCCTGACCGTCTTTCTTGTCAAGATTGTGCCGACGGAGTGAATGTTCGCAATAAAAAGATAAAATCCGACAAGTTGGCCGCTGGCAAATGTGTTGTTTGCGGCCAAGATCATGCAAAGCGATCCGCTTGTTGTGACAATTGTAAGGAGAAGCAGAGAATTGCCAAACTTGAACGAGCGAGGCAATTGTTGGAACAAGGCTTGTGCGGCTATTGTGGAAAATTTCCAAATGTGAAATCGATTTGGGCTTGTACGAATTGTTGTTTGAAGAAAACTGCTTTTCGTCTTTGGAATACATCTGGTTGTTGGAGGGAGCTTCAAGATTTACATGACCGACAGGATGGCTCGTGTCCTTACCTTCGAGAGCCGATTATCGTTGGTTTTGACGCCTCCATAGATCATCGCATTCCGAGGAGTAAAGGTGGATCGGATGATATCTCCAACTTGCAGTGGGTGCATCGCAGTGTTAACATCATGAAGTGGGATTTGGCCCATGATGAGTTTCTCAATCTTGTCAGAAGAATAAACGGGGTGGAGCATGATCGAATTGAATGAACACAATCAATGCAATCAAGGTGTTTACTGCATCACTAATATGGCGAATGGCAAAGTGTATGTGGGCAGCGTCACTTTTACGCCTTCTCCGTACAAGTCTGTGATAAGGTGTTTTAAGAGGCGTCGGCGAGAACATTGGACCACTTTGCGGAAGGGCGTTCATTTCAATGGTCATCTTCAACGTGCATGGAATAAGTACGGGGAACAATGTTTTGATTTCTTGATACTTGAAATAGTCGATGATCGTGAGAAGGTGCGGGCGAGAGAGCAGCACTGGCTTGATGTCCTGGAGTCATGGAAAAACAACAAAGGATATAATATGAGTCCCGTTTCTAACGGGACTCTTGGCTTGAAAATGACTGTCGAACAACGACAGAAAATGAGCGAGACGAGGCGTGGTGAAGACAATGGGTTCTTCGGAAAAACCCATACGGATGACGCCAAAGAACGCATGAGCAAAAAGAGAGCGGGCAAGTATATCGGAAAGGATAATTCTTTTTTTGGCAAGACTCATACTGAAGAAGCGAAGAAGAAAATGGGCGAGTGGGAACGACCCACCGGCCCTGCTCATCCCAACTACGGCAAGGCCATGAATGATGAAACTCGTGCTAAAATAAGTGCTGCTAAGTCAGGCAAGCCTAACTACAAACTTCGTGGTGTACCCCTTCTTGATGAAACCCGTGCCAAAATAAGCAAGAGCAAGAAAGAAAGTGGTGTTCATGCAGGTGCGAAGAATCCGATGTACGGTCGTTCTCGAACGGACGAAGTGAAGGCGAAACTGCGAGCCGCCCATTTGGGAACAGTGAAGCCAAAAAAAGATGGACAACTCAAAGGAGTGTCGGCATCAAAGACAACTGGAAAGTGGCGATCTCGGTTTCGCTGCATGGGAAAAGAAATCGGACTAGGTGAGTTTTCTACTCCAGAGGAGGCTGCTCGCAATTACGACTATTATGCTCTGTTATTGCATGGCGAACAGGCCGTATTGAATTACCCGGAGTTAGACTATGCTGGATTTCAACCAAGAAGACAACTCGATGTAGGGGTTCGTTTTGAACCGTGACCTGGTCTTCATTTCGCGGCGGTTCGACTCGGTCGAACTCCCGCGAGAGAAGGCATACCTCTACAAGTATTTCAGGACGAAGGTGCAGGAGGCGTTTCTGAAATACGCCCACGTCTTCGGAGATTGCACGCACTTCTCGGACCACACCGGACATTATTGTTCCCCCCGATGGCTCAAGACGCTTTACACTCGCATGACTCGGTTGGAGTCCGCCCACCGGGAGGCGAAAAAATGCGTCGGCCTGGGGGAAGACGACGAGACGCGACAAGCCGCCCTGGAAAAATTGGCCTTGATAGAAAGAGGGAAGTACAAATTATGACCTGGGACATGAATCTCCGGGGCTTCCTGCCGCCCCACGACCCGCTCGAAACGCTGGCGGCAACCGCCCCCGACATGCAAAATGTAGGGATCATCGCCGCCCTGGAAAATTTGTCCGTCATGTTGCCCCAAATGGTGGAGGATCGTTGCGTCCGGGAAGAAGTCGTCCATCAGCTTCGCCTCAGTCGTTTCGGCGAAGAGTTCGTCGGCGGGGCCAATGACGCCTACGCGGAGCGGGCCATGCTCCTCTACTCGTACCTCGCCAGTGCGTATGTTTACGCACGTCATGAGCTACCGGCCACCCGAATCCCGAAAGAGATCGCGATCCCCCTGCGTCTGTTCTCCGAGAGGGTGGGGCGACCACCCATTCTCAGCTACGCATCGTACTGCCTGACCAACTGGCGGCGTATCGACCCCGCCAAGCCCATCGAATTGGGCAACATCGAACTCCTCCAACACTTCTGCCACGCCGCCTCGGGTCGATCCGACGAGCGGTGGTTCATTTTGGTGCATGTCGATATCGAGGCGAAGGCTGCGGAAGGTCTGACGGCCATCGCCGACGCGGCCACCCAGGTCATGCTCCTGACGGAAATCGACGCGACACTCCTCTACGATGTATTCCAACGTCTAGTTCACAGCCTGACGGCCATGAATCGCACCCTGGCGAGGATGCCGGAAGAGTGCAGTCCCGACAACTACTACAAGTTCGTTCGACCGTACATATTCGGCTTCAAGGATCTCGAATACGAGGGTGCGTATGTCGAGAGGAAGACTTTTCGTGGTGAAACGGGTGCCCAATCCAGTATCGTTCCCGCCCTCTTGATCGCCCTGGGGATCAGGCATGAGGATTCCATGTTGACCCGCCATCTGACCGAGATGCGAGACTACATGCCGCCGCACCACCGCCTTTTCCTCCAAAATCTGGAGGCGACGATGGCGAACAACACTTTGCGGGATTCGGCGATGCGGCAGCCGCAGTTCAGGCCGATGTACAACGAGTGCGTGAGCCAGTTGGCCGAATTTCGGGGTAAGCACTTCGAGTACGCCGTGAATTACATCGCGAAGAAGGTGGACAACCCCGAAGGCACTGGCGGGACACCCTACATCGCGTGGCTGCAACAACTGCGGGATGAGACGGTCGGCCACCTGATCCCCGGTTAGTCGCTTTACAACCGGGCTTTTCCGAGGTAGAATTGATCTGCACAGCTACAAGGAGCGAACATGAAGAATTGGCTGACAGGTCTGATGGTCCTCGCCCTGCTCACTGCGGACGTGGACGCCGGAAAGCCCTCCGGGTCGGGGAGTTCGGGGAGTTCGGGTCGGAGTTATTCCTCCGGGAGGTCTTTGACGCCGTCTTTCGGTCACTCGTCCACGTTTAGCAGTGCCCCGAAGTCCGCACCCCCGGCATCTTCCGGGAAGTCATTCAGCAGTGGCCCCCCTAAGTCCACGCCGCCTGCGTCCTCCCCGACGCCTAGCGGCAAACAGTTCACCAGCGGCCCCCCCAAGACGGGACCGCCCGCAGTGGGGCGTCCGGCGGATAACAGTCACAAGCCGACCAGCCAGGGTTGGAATCCGGGCCTGAGTGGGGCCAAGGCGAGGGAGCAGAGCAAGTCCGCATACCAGTCCACCCGCCCGGCTGAGAAGCCAGCGGCGACTTTCAAGAGTTCGACGGGGGTCGTGAAGCCGATCAACCCGACATCGCCGCAGGTTACGACGGTGCGGAGTTACGTCACACACGAGCGTTACATCACCTACGACAATCGTTCGACGGTGTTTTACGGGCCGTCCATCTACGCCCACCCGGCGTACTACAACGACTTCTACAGCCCTTTCTTGTTCGGATACTTGTTCTCCTCGGCTGTCAACGCCAACGAGAGGGCGATGTGGTTATACAGCCACCGTTACGAGCAGGGGTTCGACCAGCAGCGGTACAACGACATGATCGCCCGTGACGCCGACTTGCGTGTCCGTATCGCCCAATTGGAGCGTGACAAGGTGGCCCAGAACCCGGCCTACGTCCCCGCCAGTATGGCCCAGAATCCCGACCTGATGTACAACAAGGATTTCGTGACGGCTGTGTACAACCCCCAGGCCGTTCCGACGCCGCCGGAACAGCACCACAGTGGCGTCGGAGCCTTCTTCTTCTGGTTCTTCATGGTCATTATCGCCTTGTTGGCGGTATGGCTGGTCGTCTACCTGTTCTGCATCAAGGACTACGGCCACTAACGGGAGGAGTTGACTGATGACGCTTTTGCAAATTCTGTTGAGGAGGTTCGGCTGGTGGAAGGAATCCGGCCCCGCGTCCACCTTCTACAACCCCATTAACGCCAAAGTTGGGAAGACGGTTAGCCTGGACATGTTGGACTACAGGGGGTTGAACTTCTTCGTGGAAGAAATCCGGGAGAATCAGGCCGGTGCCCACACCTTCGTGGACTACGTCCTGCACGCCAAGCCCATCGACAAGGCCGACGTGGAGGCCCGATTGAGGCTGGTGCCGGACCCGAAGGGTGTCCTGAGTCATCGGGCCATTCTCCTCTCCCTGATGGACGAGATGGCCTACAACGAGGGGCTGCACGGTGTCGTCAAAGACGACACGGGTAAATTCATCGTGGACGACGCCGCCACGGGGCAGCACGACGAGTATTGGCGGGTCAACGACGTACTCGCGTCCTACGCCTCCGACATCAAGTCGATGAAGGGGGAGGGTGATGAGCATGAGGCCGAGAAGGTGGAGTTTTGGGATTATTCCCGGATGACGACCATCGAAGGCGTGGAGAGGGAGCAATTCGTCTTCGTCGAGATGAATTCCGACAACGGGTGGTTCCAGGTCTGGCAAGGGACCGAAGTGAACCCCGAAAAGGTGAGCGTGTACTAGATTTCCAGTCCGTCACGGACGGACGCATCGAGAGGTAAAGAAGATGAGCGTTTTCGCAGTGTTCGGTTTCGGAGTGATCGAGTCCGCCCTTGTGGGGGGAGGCTTCCTGCTGGTGCTGGCCGTCCTGAACCGCCGGTCCATCGGGAATATTTTCACGGGGGCGTCGGCCCAGGCCGGTAAGCTGGGGCGTTGGGCGAAGAACGTCGATCCCCTGGCCGTTTACCAGGAGGAAGTGGACCGTGGCACCGAGAAGATCGCCCAGGGGCGGCAGTTCTTGGCGAAGGCTGCGGGGGAAGTGCGTTCTTCCACCCGGCGGGTCCACGACCTGGAGACGGAAGTCGCCCAACTCAACTACAAAATCGACACGGCCCAATCCGCTGGCGATCCGAACAAGACGGTCGAGGGTTACGCCCTGGACCTGGGGGACGCCGACACCAAGTTGGCTAAGGAGCAGGCCAAGTTGAAGCACGACACCGAACGCTTCAACAACTTCTCGGCCCAGGTCTTGGAGGGCCAGAATCAGGTCGAGGAGGCCCGTAAGAAGAGTCGGGAACTTGGCCTGGAACTGGAACAGTCCTCCAGGGAGAAGGAGATGAACGAGTTCGCCCGTGGCTTCGACCCCAACGGGTTCGTCGGCGGCAACAAGTTGAAAGAGGCCGAGGAAGCCCTCCAGCGGCAGATCGACGAGAACCGGGGTTCCGCCGACGCCGACAACGCCCTCAACCAGCGTGTCGTGCGGGAGAACGCCGACAAGCAACTCGACCGGGCGGCGAGGGCCAAGGCGATCCTGGCACGCCGAGCCGAGGCGAAGGATAAGAACGCCTAATCGTCTCGAGTGAGAATAAAAGGGGCCGTAGTCAATCCCGACTACGGCCCCTTTTTTCGTTTCTCGTTCTATATAACAAACATGCGTAATTTCTACGACTATATGGTGGACCGCTCCCTCGCGGGGCAAAAACTCCGCATCGCCCTTCTGATGGCGGAACGGAGGGTCGATCCTTACTTGTGCATTCAGGAGTATTTGGATTCCGACACCCTGCTGACCGAAAGCTGGGTAGGGAGTTTCTTCAAGAGGCTCGGCAACGCCTGGAACGGCTTCTGGAAGAATCCCAACCCCGAGGACTCGCCGCTCACCCGGCTGGAGGCCGCACAGAAAGCCCTGGGCGAATTACAGCAGATGATGCAACAGAACCAGGGGGCGGACCAGGGTGCGATCCAAGTCGTCTTGAAGGGGCTGGAGCAATCCCTCGCCATCGTCAGCCGCATAGAGCCGACCGTACAACAATTGTCCTCCCAGATCCAGCAGTTCGCCCAGACCGGGGTGCCGCACTCCGACCCCAATGCCGGGCTGCCGCAGGATTTGAACGGGAAGTGGATGGACATCATGCAGCGGCGGAACGAACTGATGAAATCGGCTTCCGAGGATAACATGCAGAAGTTGGTCGCCAACTCCAACGAGTTCCAGCAGTTCAAAGTGGCCCTGGAGCAGGAGTATCAGCAAATCGACCCGCAGGACGCTAATCAGGCGAATCAGGATAAGAAGAAACGCATAGAAAATTGGCTGAAGCGTATAGATACGGATGCCACGTTCCGCCAGATCGAGAATCTGTTGGACTTGGCACGAACCCGGACGGCGGGTGGCAAGTCGGCCCAACGCCCCGAGGGCGTAGGCGATGTCCAGATGGCCTATCGACAAATCGTCGCCGCGACCCAGGACCAGGGGCAGCAGCGACAACAGTTGATCGGCTGGTACGGCAAACTGCCCGAGAACCATCCCGTCAAGTCGTTCGTGCGGCAGGAGATGCAGAACAACCCTCAGTCGGGGGCTGACGAGAACGATATGTTCTACCAGTACGCTCACGAGTGGATGATGAAGTTCCCGCACCATATGGGAAGTTAAATATGAATGATTTTCAAGACATTTTGAAGTTGATGGTCGAGGAAGAGGAAGTCGAGATGCTGAAGCGTCCGACCGTAAACCACGTCGGCGGTCACATGGATAAGGCCGAAGACCCGCGAGAGGCACTTCAGATTTGGGCACAGGCCCACGCCCAAGAGTACAACGTCCTGAAACAACGCTCCCACCAGGCGATTGAAATGCTCAAGACCTTGTACAACACTCTTGGCGAGTTCGATAAGACCACGGTGGCGGCGTCGAAGGGCATCAATACGGCCAAGTCCGGCCCGGCCCGAGGCATGTCGCCCGAGTTGCAGGCACAGTTGGCAGCCGCCCAGGCACAATTCCAGGCTGCCAAACGGCCAGCCGCAGTTACGCCCCCGGCTGCGGGAGGAGGAGCTTAATGAAAAAGTTTCAAAAATTCTTGATGGAAATGGGAGAAGTCCCCGCCGCCGCCCCCGCTGCCGCGACACCGCCTAAGCCCAACATCGGGTCCGACTACGGCAAACTGCGACAGCAAGTCGCCGCCACCGTCAAGAATCTGGAAGAAGTCCTCCAGAAGTACGAAGAAAAAATGCAGGAGTTTTACGCCATCTTGGGCACCAAGGGTGCGGCGATTAGCGGCAAGATGGCCGGGCAGAACAGGCAGATCCAGACGATGACCAGCGAAGTCCAGGAGTTGGGCAAGCAGATCGCCGAGATGAAGCAACAGCATGAGGAGGAAGTCCGAAACTTGAAATCCCGAATTTCCGAGTTGGAGGCCAAAGCCACCGAATTGGAGAAGGGGAACCAGAATGTAAGCAAGCAGGTCGAGAACGCCAACCAGACGTTGGAAATGTCGATGCTGAAGGTCAAGCAACTGGAGTCGGATTTGGGAGAAGCCCAGCGGAAATTCGACGAGCGTGTCAAGGACCACAACGACACCATCGGGCAGAAGGCCCAAGCGAGTCGGGATTTGGAGGGCGAGAAGTCTGCCCACGCCGTCACCAGGGGCGAGAGGGACGCGGAGAAGACGGGACGCGACACCCTGGAGAGTGCCTACAACCAACTCCAGCAGATGCAGCAGCAGATGATGGAATTCCTTCAGGAGGAGAATTCCCGCTTGGCCGCAGAATTGAAGCAGATGGGCGACGAGGACGCCTTCGTCCCATCGACCCACAAGAAGAAGACGCTGGCGTCGAAGGAATTCAACCCGATGTCTTCGCCGGATTTCAGCGGAAGTGTCGGTCCCCACGGCCCGGAGCAGCAAGTTTCGCACACCGACCACGGCGGGTTCGGCCTCGACCTCCGGGAACACCTGGAGAGGGCGAGGAAGAAGCAGGGTTACAAGAACACCTGGTGAACGAGAGAGAAGGCGACATTGGTCGCCTTCTTTTTTTGTCGAGTTGATATATAAGGCATGATTACATTTCAAGAGTGGATGAAAATCCGAGAAACCAGTGCCTTCACCCGCCGCCGTTCCGACGCGGCGAGGGGTTTGAAGCCCCCCATCGCCGACATCAACTCGCGATCCACCGCCTCGCCCTGGGAGGGCGAACAGTTGGAGAAGAAACTGAGCAAATCGAAGAAACACAAGAAGCACCACGACGATGAGTGAAATAGAAAGTTTCAGCGAGTGGGTCAAGAAGAAGCCTGCGGCCCACAAGGCCAAGAAGGCCAGCGTAAAAAATCCGAACATTGATTCTTTCTTGAAGTCGGTGGATAATCTCAAGAAGGACATGGACGAATTGGATGTCATAGAGAAGAAGGAAAAGTCCAAGCCCAAATCTAAGCCGGAAGGGAAGAAGCCGGAAGAGAAGAAGATAGACACGTTCAAGACTTATAAGAACAAGCGTGACTCGGAAGAAGGCAAGGAAGATGAAGACACTGATGATGTTGATGATAGTATGGATAATTCTGATGAACGTCTACGACTGCCGATTGACGTTAAAGTACCAAGAAGGATTGATCTGCCACGAGGAGAACCCAGCCGCCCGCATGCTCTTATCCCTGGACGATTGGGACGCAAGGAATTTCGTCCTCGCTAAATTGTTCGGGACGTTAGTCGTATTGCAAGATATAATTCCATGAGGTAATCATGCCGGAAAACGATTCAGACGTGTTGGCGGACGACGGCGATCTCATTGTCGTCACTCCCGAGTTGAAGATCAAGGCGGCGAAGGACCAAAAGGACCACATGGAAATTCACGCCTGCGTCGAGCGGACATACCTGATAGTGGCCGCAGTCCACCGTGACAAGGCGAGGAACGCCATCAACCGCATTTCTTGCAGCAAGGGCGTCCCCATAGCCGGATACGTTTACGACGCCTCTACGGGACAGGAAGCCTACGTCTACGAGTGCTGCGACTACCTCCACCTGGGGTACATTCCCGCGTCCTTCGTCGCCAAGATGCAGGGTTCTTCTTGGGAGGTCAGGGTGCCCATGTGCGAATCCGTCATCAAGAAATTCATGTCGAGTCAACAGAGGCGTGAGTTGAAAAATTTCAAGAACCATTTCCGCCCCGAGGACTACCACGTCGAGTTCATTCAAATGATCGACCCCAATTAGAAGACGGGTGAATATATAATGTATGACGTGCAATAACCTAAGCTGTTCGTACACCCCGCCGCAGGGATGCCAACAATGTCCGCCCCCCGGCGTGTGCCCCGACCTCGTAATTCGTCGCCATGATGTCCGGCCTCCCTTGAAGGTGAGTGTCGAGGATTGTGACGGCCCGATGGACCTGACGGGACTCGTCCTGGAGGCCACCATGTGGGCGAAAGGGAGGTTCAAGAAAATCATCCACCCAGCCGACAATTATTTCGCCCTGGCCGACAATATTGGGTTTGAGCAAATAATGGTCGGTGATATAATAGTCGTGGACAGGCCGAGATCCCCGGAGAAGATGCTGGTGGTAGGTTTCGACGAAGTGAATTACTTGGTCGAAGTGGAACGCGGCCACGCCGGTACGACGCCACAGGTCTGGCGGAAGGGGACGCGAGTCCGAATAATCAAATTCTGGGGGGCATCGGGCCAAACCCACATGGTCTACCAGGATGTAATTCAGGTTGATGGGACCACCGCCAACCAGTTGACCGACAGCCTGCTAGTCTACGAATGGGGGCCGACGGACACCTGCCTGCCGGGGTGTTATTTCTTGGAGTTCAAATTGCTGAAGATGGTTGACACGATCCCGGTGCCCGTCGTCGTTCCCGACGACGAGGATGACATCAAGTACGAACTCGTGGGTCCGCCTAAGCCGTATGTGGTCGGCGGGCCTTACCCGTCCGGCTCGGTCTTCGGCCCCTTCGGACCTTACGCCATGCCCGGTTCCGAGGAAGACATCGCCGTCAACGGCATCCACGGCACCGACAATTTTCCTACCGCCCCGAGAAACACCCCGGACCCCGATCAGGAGGTTCTGGAGGGCGAGTACAGCAAGGTGTCGATGATGAATTCCGTCATGGCCCTCGCCGCCAGTCCGAGTGTGACGCCTAGCTTCACCCGGCTCGGCCTCACCCCCGCCGATTACAGTTGCGGCCTGGGGGTGGGGGTGGAGTGGGTCCGCCGATTCCCGGTGAACAGTGAGGGCTTCCTCGTCCAAGTCACCGACAGTCCAACTGCCGAGCTTTGATCGGAACTAAGGAGATAAGATGCCGTCCGTAGCTGAATTTTTGATCGAACGCCTTGAAAATGCAGGGGTGGGTCACGTCTTCGGCGTACCCGGAGACTACGTCCTCAATTTCATCAAGCAACTCGGGGACAGCAAGAAGATCAAGTTCGTCAATTCCACCTGCGAGAGCCACGCCGGATTCGCGGCGGACGCCTACGCCAGGGTCCACGGGATAGGCTGCGTTTGCACTACCTACAACGTGGGCACCCTCAAGGTCTGCAACGCCGTGGCGGGTGCCTACGCCGAACGCTCCCCGCTCGTCGTCCTCTCCGGGTCGCCCGGCCTGAAGGAGAGGAACGAGGATTTCGAGCTTCACCATTTCGTGAAGAGTTTCGACAACCAGTTGAAGATGTTCAAACACATCACCTGCCATTCCGTCATCCTGGAGGACGCCACCAAGGCCGGATTCCAGATCGACCAGGCCATAGAGGCTCTTAAATATAACAAACAGCCCATCTACATCGAACTGCCCCGCGACGTGGGCGAGATGCCGATCAAGTACGACGTTTACCGGCAGGGAACTCCTTCCGCACGCCTCAGCGACGGGCAGGCGTTGAAGGAATCCCTCGCGGAGGTCTTCGAGTGGATCGGCTCTTCCAAGCGTCCGGTCATCATGGCTGGCGTCCACCTGACACGTTGCGGATTGGCGGGGGCACTGGTCCGCTTCGCGGAGCGTCACAACATCCCGATGGTGACGACCATCCTGAGTAAGTCCACGATAAACGAACACCACCCGCTATTCGCTGGCGTGTACAGCGGCCCGCAGACCAGCGAGGAATCCGTCAGGAAATTGGTCGATGATTCCGACTGCCTGCTGATACTCGGCGAGATGTTGACCGACATGACGCTGGGCTTCCAGTCGCCTAAGTTCAGCAAGCGGAACACCGTCTTCTGTTCGATTGAGGGGTTGAACGTCAAGAATCACGCATACAACGACGTGTTGTTCACCGACTTCTGCCGGGAGTTGTTCAAAGTCAATTTGCCGAAAAAATCGAACCCGCACATGCCGGAACGGAAATCCGCCGAGCTTTTCGTCCCGACGAAGGGTAAAATAACTACCGAGAGGTTTTTCGATAAAATAAACTCCATGCTGAACGACAAGATGGCCGTGATCGCGGACATCGGCGAAGTGTTGTTCGGGGCGGCGAGTCTGGTTGTCGCCCACCACCACTTCATCAGCCCGGCGTTCTATTGCAGCATGGGGCTGGCGATCCCCGGTGCGTTGGGGGTGGGGCTGGCGAAGCCCGACGTGAGGCCCGTGGTCCTCGTCGGCGACGGAGCTTTCCAGATGTCGTTGAGTGAACTGAGCAGCCACCTGGACAACAAGTTGAATACAATCGTATTCGTGCTGAACAACAAGGGCTACACGACGGAGAGGTTCCTGCTTGAGGGGAAATTCAACGACATCCGAAACTGGAACTACCACAAGGTTACGGAGTTGTTGGGAGGCGGGACCGGGTTCTACGTCGAGACGGAGGAGGAATTGGAGGCTGCCGTGTCGGCAGCCTTGAAGAGTAAAGAGTTGACCATCGTCAACGTGTCCGTTTCAAGTAATGACGTATCTCCTGCCTTGCGAAGGATGATGGGGAATCTTTCCAAGAGGGTATGATGGCTAAATGTAAAGATTGCCAAGAAGTAGCAGAGTGACGAACAGAAATCCCTACATGGCTTCTATGGATAGAATTGTGCCTGATTTAGGCTATGTGGAAGGAAATGTTAGATGGGTATTGTTTGCCATCAATATGGCGATGTCAAATTGGGGCGAAGATTTGTTTGGAAAACTTGCCGAATCATATTCGGCAAGGAAGAGTAAGTAGTCATCAACCGCACTTAGGAGAATGGTCGAAAACCTCTCGAAGAGGTCTAGCCAAAAATATGCAGAACCAAGGATTCTACCCCAGGAACAAATTCGAGAAATTCCCGAACAAGAAAAACGAGTGCCCGACGAGGCTGAATTTCCAAATACGGGTGCCGCAGGTCAGGGTGGTTCAGGAAGGTCGCCAGTTGGGCATCATGTCCACCGACGACGCCAGAAAGTTGTCGCAAGAGGCAGGACTAGACCTGGTGGAGATCGTCCCGAACGCCCAACCCCCCGTTTGCGAAATCAAGGACTACGGCAAGTGGCGTTTCGACGAGAAGATAAAAGCCAAGGAGTCCGCCCGCAAGCAACGCGAGTCGCAAGTCCAATTGAAAGAAATTCGCCTGCGTCCCGGCATCGGACCCGGCGACGTGGAGACGAAGATGAACCAGGCTAAAGAATTCTTGTCCGAAGGCAAGTGCGTCCAGTTGAACCTCCAGTTCAGGGGTCACAGGGAGTTGTCCAACCGGGAGCAGGGCTTCAACGTGGTGAACAAGATGGTCGCCGATTTGTCCCCCGTCGCCGTCGTGGATAAGCCACCGAAGATGGAGGGGAACAGGATAACATGCCGATTGACCCCGAAGGAGTGATGGGAATCATTATGGCCGACGAGGCGTACCTCCGAAAAGTGATCGAACTCCAGGGCGAGTTCGCGAAGCGATTGGAAACCCGCGACATCCAACCCCGCCACCTGGCCCCCTCCCTCCTGGCCCGGCTGCTCGAGTGCGACGACGATATCGTCGAAATATCCCTGGGACACGTCGGGTGTCGTCTGAAGGGGTTCGCACAAGAGGTCGATTTCGGGCACCCGGAATTGGCGTCGATATTCGACGGGGCGTTGGCCGACGACCAGAATTTCTCGCAAGAGTGTCTGGAGTTGCTGTCCCTCGCCCAATTCGCCAAAGACAGGAACTTCTCCCGCATCATCCCCATGCTGGGGAAGATCGTCACCAAGGAGTCGCTGGGAAAGGGCGTGGTCCGGCGGCTCGACAGCCCGACCAGCACCCGGATGCACGTCCGGCTCTTGAAGAACCCTGAAGATCGGGAGGAGATCCGGTCCACCAAGAAAATGCAGGTTATCGACCTCGGCTCCGTCTACAAAAAGGGCGAAGACGCCTGGCGTGCCCAGCCCGATAACTTCAGCCGATTCCTCCGATTCGACACGGCCTACCAGGACGAAATCGTCAAGGCAGAGAGGCGGGCGAAGCGGTACACCGACATGGGGTGTTCGTCACTCGCCGAGGAGATACTGAAGTCGGTCGAGGCGTTCAAGGAACACATGAACCATTCCTACTACGGTTTCAACCGGATAACGATGACCAACGCCGCCGTCATCCTGGCGAAAAGCCTCGGCTACTCGTATAACCCGCCCACCAATAGTTTCTTCCCCAAGGACGACACCACCGGGAAGATCGTCGCCCCCAGGAAATTCTTCGGGAGTTACAATTTCGACCCCGACTTCTCCCCAATCGAATACTCTTCGCTCGTTAGTCAGGCGGCTGGCACGCCCGTGTTCTGCCCCCGGCACGCCCTGCCCTTCGTCTACGAACCCCGCGTCTACCCCCTCAGTCAATTCTGGAAGTTCGCCTCCGAGGCCGTGGTCAAGACCGTCCAGACGCTCGAGTCCTTCCCCGACGCCGACGGCAAACCCATTTTCGACCACTTCGGCGTCATAGTGCCCGGCGTCTCTTTCCCCTCCCCCGCAAAAGCAGACTCTTACTCTTTTATCGACGACAAGGGTTTGTGTAGGACTTTCGTATTGCGTGACAACGCGGTCAAAGAACTGGACGCCATCCTCGTCCGCGACCGCCATTTCTACCCTATCGTGATTGGAGAGCGTGACGGCAAGTGTTATTTCATTTCGTTTTTCAATTAAAATGTGATTGAAATGACTATGATATTGGTATGAGAAAAACTAAAGAATCCCATGCCGAGTACATGAGAAATCATCGACTTAAACGTAAGGAGCAAGGTTTGTGCGATATGTGCGAACTATCTGTTGTTCCGGGTCGCACTCGTTGTGACAAGCATCTGGCCTATTTTAGAGATAGGCGGAAGGTACATCCGAGGCCAGATAAGGAAAAAATAGCCACTCAAAAAAAACGAGATGAACTGACGGCCAAAAGTCTTTGTATATGGTGTAGACAATCATTTTCTGACGCTAAAGGCAAAGTCTGCAAATCATGCAGAGAAAAAGAACAGTTAGCGACAAAAGGGAAGTGGCGGATTCGCCTCGAACAAGGATTGTGCAAATGGTGTGGCCGAAATTTTGTTTCTGATATTGAATCAACCACTTGCGGGGATTGTCATTGTAAGATTGTGGCTAGGAGTAACTTAAAGGATGTAGAGCGTTGGCGAGACTTGAAGTGTTTATTTGATGGGCAAAATATTTGCCCATACACTGGTCGTGTTCTTGTGTTGGGGGTTAACGCCACTTTGGACCATGTTGTTCCTCGAAGTGCGGGTGGGAGCAATGATGTGAATAATCTCCAGTGGGTGTATGGAGGCCGGGATTTCGATGTAAACATGATGAAAAGCAGTGCATCGAAGGATCATTTCCTTGAGGCGATCAAGGAAATATATCGATATGTATCAAATCAGTAAACCAATGAGGCACACATGGCATCAGTTATATTGAGCGAGAAGGCCGTCAAGGAGATCAAGCGTCTCATGGCGGACCAGAGCATGACCCCCGACAAGGCATACGTCCGGGCCGGGGTCCGTGGCGGCGGGTGTTCGGGGTTTTCCTACGTCTTCACCCTGGACGAGAACTACAACCCGGAAAAAGACGCCCTGGCCGAACAGGACGGGTTGCAGATCGTCGTCGATAAGAAGTCGGCAGTGTACATCCAGGGCACCGTCGTCGATTTCCACAACGAACTGGAGAAGCGGGGCTTCAGCTTCGGAAATCCGAATTCGGTCGGGAAATGCGGATGCGGCTCATCTTTTTCTGTATAGTCGAAAGTCACTCATGAAAAACAAGAAGAAAGTGTTCATTGCCGGTATGGAAGCCTGGGCCGCAGGACTCACCGGCATCCAGTCGCTCGACTTCTGCGGCTGCGGCAACCCCTGCGAGGGTTACGACGCCCTGCTGGACACGCTCAGTTCGTACTCCACGGGCGACCGACAGAAGTGGGCAGAGGCCCGTGGGGGCAACTGGAGCGGAGCGGGGAACGGGTACGACTTCCTGATCCTTTACTTCCTCAACGCCCACGACATGATGGAACACGGCGGGAGCGTGGGCGGCTCCTGGCTGACGAAAAAAGGCAAGGCCGTGAAGTTGTTCCTGGAGGAGTGGGGCACCGACCCCGGCGAGTGGCCGGACATGCACGAGTTCGAGGAGGACGCCAAGTGACGGAAAAAGAAAAAGATAAGAGGTTGCAGGCGTGGTTTGCATTGCAACGCCGGAAAGAAATAGGGGAACATGAGGGGCACACCTACTCCGAAGGGCACCCCGAACCCCACCACTGTTCGCAGCACTGCGGCTGCCTGAATTACGAGGCCAAAAAATGAGGAACATCTACCACGAAAGAACCCTGGCGGAACTGGAGCCGTTTAACGACAGCGTGGGCGAGATCAACGAGGCGTTGTTCCGGTTCTACATGGGGGTCGCCCTGGTGAACGGGCACAAGATGTTGGCCCTGATCGCCGGTAAGAATGTCGCCGAAATAATCGCCAACCTGTCAGGCAGCCAGAAAGAACTCAAAGACGAGCCGTTCTACAAGATGGGTTATCATGGTATAATCCCCATCTTCGTTGACGCCAGCTTGGGCGTCAATGACATCCTGATCGTGTGCAAGAAGGGGATCGAAAAATTACGCATAACGGATCATCTGTCATGACCCCGCTAGACAAGGTCGGCATCAGGAGAATACTCTTCGTCACCCAAAAAAAGATGATGCAAATATGGCGTCAGGATTACCTGGGCGTAGAATGGATGCAGGAGGAGGCGGAAAAATACTTGTTTTGGTTGAACGAATGTCGTGGCATTTACAACTACGAAGTGGCGGTCGGCGAACACTCGTGGATAGTTTCGATCCAGCCCACGGCTTATTCAGAGTGGATTAACATAGAAATGGAAAAGAGACAAGCATGCAATATGTTGGAATGAATTTCATCAACGGGGATTTCGTCCCGACCCGACCGGATTTTGTGAGCATCAATCCGTCCACCCTCTCGGAAATCGGGTGCTTCCCGCAATCGACCGACGCCGAGTGTGACGAGGCGTTGGCGGGGGCGAGGGCCGCGTTCCCCAGGTGGAGGGCGATGAGCCGAATCCAGAGGGGCGAATATTTCGACCGCCTCTGCCAAATCCTCAAGGAAAAGACCGAGTACGTCGCGTCGGCCATCTCGATGGAAACCGGCAAGAGTCTCAATGAGAGTCGGGCCGAAGTGGTGGAAGCCCTCCACATGGCTCAGTATTGTTTCGGCAAGGCCCGCGAGGCGACCGGCGAGGTCGTGGCCTCCGAACTGCCCGACCGCGACTCCTACGTCATCAGGAAGCCCAAGGGCGTCGTCCTCACCATCGCCCCGTGGAATTTCCCCTTCGCCATCGGCGGATTCTGGACGGCTGGACCGGCGTTGCTCGAAGGGAATACGGTCATCCTGAAACCTTCGGAGGACACTCCGATGGTGGGGCAGATCATCGCCGAATTGTATCAGGCGGCGGGATTCCCGGCGGGCGTGTTCAACCTGGTTCACGGGGACGGCCAGGTCGGTGCGTACTTGGCGGGCGGGGCCGTGGACCACATCTGCTTCACCGGCTCGGCCCAAGTGGGGCAACAAATCAGGAGGGTCTGTGCCGAAAGTTGGCACAAGACGTGTAGTTGCGAAATGGGCAGCAAGTCGGCGTGCATGATATTCGACGACGCCGACTTGGAACTCGCGTTGGCGGCGACCATCGCCAGTGCGTTCAAATTGTCCGGCCAGCGGTGCGTCTCCTCGGGCCGCATCCTCGTCCAGGAGACGGTCTACGACGAGTTCTGTCGATGCTTCGTGGAGGCGGCGGCTGGCGTCAGGGTGGGCGACCCGTTCGAGACGCCGGAATCGATGTTCGGCCCCCTCATCAATTCGTCGCAATTGAAACGGGTGGAAGAATTCAACAAGATGACTCGCGGGGATTCGGACTGTCGAATCCTCCTCGACGGCAAGCGGCTCGAGAGGACCGGCTACTACCTGTCGCCCCACGTCTACCAGTGCCCGTGGGGCGACAAGAAATATCTGAAGCAAGAAGTGTTCGGGCCTCACGTCTCCCTCGTCCCGTTTGCGACATTGGACGAGGCCATCGGCATTTACAACGACACCGATTTCGGCCTATCGCTGGGAGTCATTACCGGAGACTTCAAGAAGGCCCGTGAGGTCAGGAATCGTTGCGATTTCGGCCTCGGGTATTGGAACGGTGGTAGCATTGCCGCAGAAAGCCACTTGCCGTTTTCAGGTGTCAAGGCATCGGGCAATGGGCAGCCTTCCGCTGCTGGCACTTTCGATTGTGTGACACACAAAGTTGCATGGTCCGTCAACCACGGCGGACTTTCTTTTCCGCAGGGGATGAAATAATGAGACTAGGGGTGATCGGACTCGGGGTCGTCGGCAACGCATTCTACGAGGGCATGAAGCACGCTTTCGAGGTCGTGCGTTACGACAAGTTCGCCAAAGACAGGTCGGACGTGCGGGACATCGCATCCCTGGTGGACGAAGTGGACGGCCCTTTGTTCGTGTGCGTCTCGACGCCAATGAACGCGGACGGGACGTGCAACTTGTCCGTTATCGAAGAAGTCGTGGGCGAAGTGGAAGCCGCCGTCTTCGCCCGGCAGGTTCGCGGCTGTAGCCCGTGTCACGGCGGCGGGGTAGCGTCCCTGGTGGTCAAGTCAACCGTCCCGCCGGGCACCACCGACATGTTGCGGGAGAAGTACGGTTCGATGCTGGACATCACGTTCAACCCCGAGTTCTTGACGGAAGCCAATCCCGTGGAGGACTTCAAGGCCCAGGACCGGGTGGTGATGGGCGGTCGCCCCGAGGCCACCCAGAAGGTCGCGGCAGTGTACCTGGAAGCCTATCCGAGTGTGACGCAGATCCAGTGCAGTGCCACGGCGGCTGAAATGGTCAAATACGTCGCCAATTGCTTTTTGGCGGCGAAAGTTTCTTTCGCCAACGAGATTTATCAGATGTGTTCGGCGATGGAGATCGACTATAATACGGTAATCAATACCGCCACGATGGATAAGCGGTTGGGGAAATCGCACTGGCGGGTGCCGGGGCACGACGGGCATTACGGCTTCGGACTCACTTGCTTCCCCAAGGATCTCAACGCCCTGATCCGCCTGGCGGAAAAACTACAGGTCGATCCGAAGGTGATGCGGGCCGTCTGGGAGAAGAATCTCGAAGTGCGGCCCGGAAGGGATTGGGAGCAGATGAAGGGCCGGGCCGTCCTCTAGGAATAAACATGGGTCAAATGTACAAGATATCCGAAGAAGAGTTGTTGGCATTCGCCAAGAAGTTGTACGCAGAGGCTTGCTGCGGGTACTTTGACCTTTGCGAATCTTCATCCGAAGTCATGGTGGCGGAATTCCTGGAGGGCAGGCAGAATGCCGGGGGCGGAATCTTGTCCGGCTTACCTTCTTCTCGGGTGGTTCATCCTTCAACTTGGAACGACGGCAGTGTGATTTATCCGCTGCCCCAGAGTTTGGTGGACAATTTGTACGGCACGGACGGCAGGGACGAGACGGCTGCTGCGGACAGGCGGCTGATACAAGCGTCGGCGTCAGAGCCGTCCGTCACGATCACGGAAACGCCGATCATCCGTGACGAGGTTTTCGTCCGTGATGAAAATTTCGTCGGCAATCAGTCCGAAAGAATATAAAAGAAAAGGATAGAACAATGGGTAAGAACAAGTTGGCGGTGCCGGACATGACCGGCGGGGTCTTGCTGTCGGGGACCACGGAGAAGGCTTACTCCGTTCCGAAGGTCACGGGGGTCTGCCCGGTCGGGTCGCAGTTGCTCGTCGAGTTGCTGCACCCCCAGGAGTTGATGGAAACCAGCCTGCATCTCGACGCGAAGACCGACGTGAAGGTGCCCCTCCAGGGCTACATCCGCCAGGTGGGTCCGGGCGTCAAGTTGGAGGATTGGGGGTTCAAGGTCGGCGACCGTGTGTTGATTTCCGGCAGCGGAGTCATGGTCCCGAACTACGACGAATCGCATAGGGATCGATTCTTCATGGAGCCGACCGCCATCAAGGGTGTACTCGCGGAAGGCAACTAAGGAGTTCGATGGACTATTACGAAGTGTTGGGGGTGGCCCGAACCGTCACGGAAGAAGGGGTAAAAAAAGCGTACCG
The DNA here is from genome assembly GCA_043788335.1 of Chloracidobacterium sp. Classification (GTDB taxonomy): domain Bacteria; phylum Acidobacteriota; class Blastocatellia; order Pyrinomonadales; family Pyrinomonadaceae; genus OLB17. The sequence goes on from JAYVUD010000189.1 coordinate 39,742, forward strand.
CCATCTGGCGAAACAACACCACCCAGACCGGAACCCAGGGGACAAGGAGGCCGAGTCCAAATTCAAGGAAGTCCAGGAAGCCTACAACGTGCTAGGCGACCGAGACAAGAAGGCCACATACGACGGGGCGTCCGCGTCCCCGTCCATGCGGTTCCGCAGGAAGGCGGACACGACGCCCCGTCCTTCCGCTTCGTTCGACGATGTCGTGTCCGAGATATTCGGAGGCAGCGTATTTCGCGGGCGGAACATTCAGGTCCGGGTTGAAATCACCCTCAACGAAGTCCTCACCGGATGTACGAAATCCATCAAGGTCAAGAAGCGGAAGCGGTGTCTCAAATGTACCGGCCACGGGTACACGGGGTTCGCCTCTTGTGCTATTTGTGGCGGCACGGGCATGAAGATGATACAGGACGCACCTTTTAACATCCAAACCCCCTGTCAGGCATGCCAGGGGAGTGGCAAGGCGTCCGTGGATCGTTGCGGGGATTGTCTGGGCGGCGGGTTCACACCCATGCAGGACAAGTCTTTGAACGTGGCGATACCGGCGGGCATAGGACACGGGATGGCGGTGAGGATCGCGAATGAGGGCGAGGAGGCCCAGAAGAACGGCAAGCCCGGCGACGTGATGGTGGTGGTGCTGGTGAAGGAACACCCTATATTCAAAGTGGAGGGGTCCAACCTGTTGGTCGATATGCCCGTATCCTACACCCAGGTGGCCCTCGGCGGCAAGGTGAACATTCCGACTCTGGACGGCGGCAACATGGAAGTGGACGTACCCCAGGGGTCGCAGTCGAACACTAGGTTCAGGCTGAAGGGCCGTGGGCTGCCGGACACCAGGAAGGGCGTCGGCGATTTGGTGGCGTCGATCAAAGTGGAGACGCCCAAGGTGTTGGACGACGATTACAAGAAGATCCTGGAACAGTTGTCCGAGTTGGAGAATAAGGTCGTGACGCCGAGGCGTGAGGCGTGGGCGAAAAAAGTGGCTCAAGATCATAAATAGGATGCCGACATAAGGAGTTGCTATGAACGAAATGGGTAATAACAGATTGCTGTGGGTGGTCGCGGCCTTGGTCGTCGTCTTGATGGTCGTCGGCCTCGGCGGCAAATTCGTCGTGGACAAGGTGGCCGACCGCGTCATCCAGAAGTTGCAGAAAGAGTATTCGCCTTCGCCCTACGGGCCAGGACTCGACCCCGACAGAATTTCCTTCGAGAAAATAAAAGACGCAAAAAAATAAATACTCCCTACTTTTAATCTTTTGACTTTTGTCGCAGTTATGCCACTATTGTCAGGGCGAGTTAAATTCACGAGGCGTTGGGTTGGATAGAATTGACAACAACCTGGGGTACATCAAAGGTAATGTACTTACATGCTGTTGGCGATGCAACAGGATGAGATATACTTACTACACTGTTGCCGAGATGGTCAGACTAGGACGACTTATACAAGATATTGATGCTGACCGAAAGAAAAGTAACCGAGAGGACGATAAATGAATCTGAAGCAATTGACAAAGACGCTGGGCGATAGCGGGGACGCCGCCATTTTTATCATGCTGCCGACTGGCGAATTCGTGCCAGAACATTTCCACATCACGGAAATCGCTCGGGTGCAAAAGGATTTTATCGACTGCGGTGGTACTGTCCGCGAGAGCGTGTCTTGTTCGCTCCAGGCATGGTTCGCCCACGATGTCGAACACCGATTGGTGGCGGACAAGTTAGCCAAGATATTGAAACTCGGCGAGAAAGTGCTGGGCACTGATGACCTGCCTGTGGAGGTCGAGTACGGGGCCGACGTGGTGTCGCACTACCTCCTCGCCGACGTGGAAGTGACCCCGAAAGGTCTGTTGTTCGTGCTGGTCGGCAAACAGGCCGATTGCCTCGCCCCGGACAAATGCGGAGTGACTAAATGCTGTGACGGCAAATGTTAGGGCTTGATAGCACACTTCGTGACGACGGACGGGTAGTGTGATTTGTCGGCGTGATGCCGCTGCATCGTCACGACCATGTTTTTCCCCACCTGCGGCTCCCCCCCCTCTATCCTCCTGAACTCCCCGTGCGTGAAGAACAGCTTCGTGCCGTCCGAAAGGCCGACGAAGATGGGGTTCTTCTTGTCCATGACGTGATCGATCCTGGCGGTCTTGTCCACCGTTGGCAGGCCGAGGTCGAGTTTCGGCATTTTGGCCGATATCTCCTTGGTCCAGTTCTCGGGCACCATGACGGCACCCGCCCGTTCGACGTATTCTGACAGGGATAAGAAGTCCGCGAAATTTTCCATAGTTACTACCTTGATGGTATTTAGCGGAACTACATGAAAGTTCGCGAACTGATTCAGAAGTTGCTCGAATTCGACCGGGAGTACGACATCGTCGTGGCCGAATTCTACGGCATCGACGACGAACAAGTCCTCCGCATAAACCACGAGATCGCCGGACACATGGTGGACGACGACGCGGGCGAGGTCATTTTTTTGATTCCGAATAGGGAGGGACGCATTGGAAATGAAGAAGTCTGATTTTTTCTCCGCACAGGCGGTGATGCCGGTGATGGTGCGGTTCGGCCCGCCCGGCGAACTCCGCACCGCGATAGGTTATGTAAGTTACGGGCAAGACATGGTGTGGTTCCCCCACGACCAGGAGTTGAATACCGATGACATGAGGAGGGCGGTCCTGGCGACCCTGGACACCGAACTCCCCGACGTGCCCGTCCTGCCCCCCGAACTGTTGGCCCAGGTCGAACAAGTCCGGTCGGGCGATTACGGCAAAGAGTACCACGACCTGACAGGAGCGACCCCATGAAAGACGCGGAAGGCATTAACATCTCGGTGGTGACGATGGGCAATTCACAGGTGGACGGCAGGCAGCCGTGCAACTTGTCACCCATGAACCTGGCGAAGTTGTACGAATTCATCGACGCGAGGGTGAGGGACGCCAAGGTGCGGCAGGAGGTACGGAGGCTGGCCTCGTCATACCCGCAGGGGTCGCTCGCTATATTCGCCCACAACCTCCGGGTGTATATTGAAAAGGCACAAAAAACCGTGTCCCTTACTCCGATACAGCACACAGAGGAACTAGGCGATGAAAAGCAAGTTGGCAAAAAAGAATTCGATAGGGCCGAAAGTTTCCGAGAACTCAACGATGAGTTCAACTAAGCAAACCTTCGTCCCCGCCCGCATCGTGCCCGACGACCCCGTATTTATTCCCATGTACAGGACGGCGGGGTCGGCGGCGGCGGACCTCGTAGCCAACATCCCGCCGGACGCGGTGGGCAATAGGTTGATCCGCCTATTGCCCGGACACATCGAAACCATCGACTGCGGCTTCTCGATGGCGTTGGAGCCGGGCTGGGAGGCACAGATCCGCTGCCGCAGCGGCCTCGCCCAGCGGGGCGTCCAGGTCACGAACGGTGTCGGCACCATCGACGACGACTACCGGGGCAGGGTGGGCGTCATCCTCAACAACGTCGGCAAGGAGATCGTCGTCATCAAGCACGGCGACCGCATCGCCCAGATGGCCCTGAAGCCCGTCTACCATTTTGGCTGGCAGATCGTGGAAAAGCTCGAAGAGACGGCCCGCCAAGGAGGCTTCGGAAGTACCGGATGAAAGTATTAGAGTCTCACAAAAACAAGGGCACTTACTCTGGATGATAACATGATGAAAAACTCTTTCGACGTTCCCCTGGATTACAACGACCCGTCGCTGGACTTCTTCTCTGCCAAGGTGAAGATAATCGGGTATCTGAAGGCCAAGCATCATGTCACGGACGCCGCTTTCGAGAATAGCGTCGTGATGGACATGGTCGAGAATTGGGCCTACGCGGCGGATCTGCTCTCCCAGGGGGCGGGGAGATGAATTTGCGAGAGGCGTTGAGGGAGTGCAACGAGAATGCCTTCCCCTTCATGTCGTCGCCCTGCACGATGATGGAGTGGTCTGTGGCGGTCGTGCCGCCCGACGGCGTCTGGGTGTGTGAGCCGGACATCGGGGCACACCAGAGGAAGGACGCCTGCACTTTTTGTGGCGAACCATCGACGCTTTATTTGCACCAGGACCGTGCCTGGGGTTTGAACATTTTCTGGCTGTGTGGGTGGCACGAGGCGGAATGGAATGTTATCGTCGAAGATGAGTACCGGAGTCAAGAATGAAAGTATTTGCAGTCATTTCCGTAGCCCGACAGGTCGATGGCGAGTACGTCGTCGTCAAAGTCGATAAGGCGTTCCTACAGGCGTCGAAGGCGGACGAGTTCGCCAAGACGCTCGCCCGATCTTACACAGAATCTATCACGACCGCTTCCGGCCCGATCCAGTGCGTTTGCGAAAGGGGCGTATTCGAGATGGAAGTTGAAGAGTAACGAGTCCCACAGGAGAAACATGTCCCAAATCACCCCGCACAACCCTCTCGAGGGTCAAAACCCCGAGATCGTCGTCCCCCTGCACGAGAACACTTCGGAGCAGGTGTCGATCATAGTCGTCCACAAGGACAGGCCGGAATACCTCAACATCTGCCTCCAGTCCATTGCGGTCACTTCTTACAACAACAATTACGAGATCATCGTCGTCGATAACAATAGCGGCAAGGACTCGCAGGCGTTCCTCGACGACATCGAGGGCGAAGTGAAGCTCGTCCGTAACGACAAGAACTTGTACTGGTCGGCGGCTTGCAACAAGGGCGTATTGAAGGCCGAGAAGAACAGCAAGTATTTGATATTCCTCCACTCCGACGTGGTCATAACCAACCCCGCCTGGATCGATTTGCTCATCAACGTCTCGGAGTCGAAGAGTGCTGGCATGGTCGGCATCGACACACAGTCCTACCAGATGGGCACCCAGAAGGTGGAGTTCATTCAGGAGTACATGATGTTGATGACCCGCGAGTGCTGGAAGGATTGCGGCCCCTGGCCGGAAACACTCCCCCTCGTCGGCAACGCCTTCGTCATGACCCTGCTGGCCCAGAACCGTGGGCACTCCCCGCAGGTGATGAAGAACCCCATCTGCCACCACTACAAGATTTTCGGCATCGACATCAACGAGTACGAACGACTCACGGAGCAGGCCATGGCTCAAATACCCCGCCTTCTCTCGGACGTAAATTCTAGGCCGTTGAAGTAAATAGGGGGTATATTTTACGGAGGATCATGATGAAGTACAAGATTTGGGAAGAGACGCTTACGGAGTCGGTCAATTTCACGGGCGGTTCCACCCTCCTCGGCGAGGAAGAGGCGTCCGACCACCGGGCCGCTTACCAGGCGTTCCTGCTGAAGCACCCCCACATGAAGGGTTCCCCCCTGGTGGTCAAAAACGGGATGATAGGAATAGAATTCGGAGCGTAATATGGCTAATTTTTGGCTGGCGAAGAAGGAAATGAAGTGGAAGTCCGTCTCCTGCACTCGGGAGATGGACGGCAAGCACGTCATGGACATCGAACTGGCGTGCGGTCGCAAGTACAGGTGTCAGGCGGTCGAGATGACCGACGGCGTTACGGGCAAGGCAGAAAAAGTCATCAGCGTTTCGGGGCGAAGTTACGACGACCCCCGGTTCTACGGGCCGTCGCAGAACTGCGACGACCCGCACTCCTGGGCTTGCAAGGAAGCCTGGGATGAAAACATTTTTAGCTATCGCATGGGCGTCGTAGAGAAGATCGGCATCTCGATCCTGATTAACGTCGGAGAATTGAGTCGCGAGCATTACGAACACGTCTTCGATTATTACGAGCAGTTCGACGCCGTGCCCTACGACTTCAAATAATTACTTCGGGATTTTGTTCTTGATGAAGTCCGTCCACTCGGGGCACTCGTACTTCAGAACCTTCGTGTTGGCGTAGCACTGTGCGTAGACCATGCAGAAGATTTCTTCGGCGTTCTGGTCCAGGGCGTCGGTCTTCTGTCCCAGCTTCTTCATCGCCTTGATCTGCCCGCCCTTGGTCTTCTCCACCAATGACGCCCACGCCTTCTTGAGGGCTGGCGTCATTTTGTATTCGTACACCAGGTGCCCGATCTCGTGGAGGGTGGTGAACTCCCTGCCGTAGTTCCACGGGGCCGCGACGGTGATCTTGTCCTGGTAGATTTGCCCGATGTTCTCGTCGTCGCCCTTCAGGGTGTTTCCGGGCTGGTACTTGAACTTGTACCCGTCCAACAACTTGGCGTGGCCCTTGGGCAGTTTAGATATCGTCGTCTTGACGTTATTCTCTTCTTCCGATTCGGCTAGGTAGTCCCTGAAGTTTATCATGATCGTATCTATTTACTGTTGTATCATTTTTGCGTATAATACGACTCACGGTTCGCCGTGACGGAAAGTCGGTGGACCGTTACGAATCGGGTGATCGCACGTTTTTTGGCCTCGGGGGGCGAGAGGGGTTTTGCCGGATTCCCTTCGAATCCAAGCTGGGTTCCCCTTGGCGGCGGGGCGGGCGGGGCGGGCGACCGGCCACCCGACAGAGTAAGCCTTCTGATGAAGTTGGCCGGGAATCTTCCTTTGCGGCACGCCGGTTTTCCAACAATAAGCCCCGCAGTAAAACTGCGGGGCTTATTGCGTACTGCTACACTACAATAGGGCGACACCAGCGACTTGGACAACCTTCAGTGGGTTCTCTCGGATGTGAATTACATGAAGTCTAAACTGCTTGAAGCAGAATTTTTACTTCTAGTGAAAAAGATACACAATCACGGCTCTAAATAAGGATATCATGGCAAAGAAAAACAATCCTCCCGCTCCGAGGTCCGAAGACAAGCCAGCCGGGCAGAAGCGTGGCCCGTTC
>JAYVUD010000190.1:0-13294 GCA_043788335.1 Chloracidobacterium sp.
AATGCCTGCTTTTGAACGTCGAGACAGCCGCCACAGTCTTTACTTATGTTTTGAAATTCGGCATAGATCCAGTCGCGTGCGGCACCGATACCGCGGATCGGGTCGTCCTGCTCGGACAGCGTATTTCGCGTCCCGAAAGATACCAACTTCTTGATCGTCGTCTCGATGTTCTTCGACGAGACCTCTTTGACCATCTTGGATATCTCGGGGTTTGGCTTATCGGACCGGCTCGTTTGGGGAAAGGCAGCCGTGGTGAAAAGGGCGATGCAAAATAGACAAAAGACGTATCGGATCTTCATAGGTAAACCGCCAAATCCGGACTCGTTCCGTGGCCGAAACAAACCCGCGGATATTCGGGAATTTACTGAATACGATACGCTTTTTCTTTCGAGACGACAACGATGGTGCCGCCGATCGATCCGGCTATCTTGCGGAGAGTGCTGTCGAGTTTTTTGAACTCATCCGAACCGCGTTTGACGTTTGTCGTCGCCTCGCCGTGATATGTACGGTCGTACCAAACACCGTTACGGTAAACAAAATTTTTGCCGCCGGCCTGTTTGGTCGCCGAATTTTCTACAACACCGTTGCCGGCACCCAGATTAGTCTCTTGCTGCATTTGAACGTTTCGCGGACCGCCGGTTGAAGGTTTTTTAGCGGCTTTTGGCGCATCATTTCGGGCGACATCTTCGCCGGCCGCATCTGTCTTTGACATAGCAGCGTCGGCTGCACGGTCCTTTAATTTATCAGCGTCTTTTTCCGCCTTCTTTTCATCGTCACTCGGTACCGGTTGACTCGCGGCGGGCGCCGGTGGAGCTGATACTATCGGTCTAGCAGGCTCGGTTGCCGGTGTAGCAGCGGGACTGATTTCACTACGCCTCTCTTCAGGTTCGCCGTCTGGACTCGGCCCACCGCTCGGGATATTACCGCTTCGTTCCGGCTGTGGGACAGCATCGTCTGACGCCACATTAGCGGCGGCGGCTGTATTCGCCGCAGATGCGTTGGCCGCCGAACTTGAGCTATTTGTGGAAACGTCCCGATTAAAATTAGGAACCACAGCCGGTGACTGAGGCTTAGCGGCCTTCGCCTGGTCACCAACCGCCGTGTCCGCCGGACGCTGAAAGACCATATACCCCAAAATTCCCGAAAATGTCAGAACCAGGGCGCCCATGGCTGCAGCAAGGTTTGGAGTCCGGAAAAGCCGTTCGTACCACGTCACAAGCACCGGAGAAACAGGATCTTTCGCAACCGAAGGGGCGGCCGTAACGTCCGCCTCAGAGATGAGCGTCATCGTCTGCGAGAGCATCCGACGGCACGGGTCACAGTCGGCGAAATGCGCCATGTAGAGTCGTTTGGCCTTGTCCGGCAGCACGTTTTCGGCAAAGGCGGCGATCGCGTCAGCATCGACGTGCGGCGAATCGACGGCCCTCACAGCCGCGACTCCACCGACCCGTGCTTTCCGCAGGATCGCATCAATCTCTTTGTCGAATTCCAGTTCCATTTTCGTATTTGCCACAGAGTTCACAGAGAATATCCAGATCAAACTACTTCAGAAAACTCAGTGTCCTCTGTGGCCAGAGGTTTTCGTAACCCAATTAGAGAACGCCTCCCATTACAAAATCTTGCATCAGGGCCAGAACGATCAATGCTGCGAACATCGTTTCAAAGCTGATGCCGAGCTCGGCGGCGGTTTCGCTCAGGTGCCGTTTTACCTCGCCATCGGTCCAGCCGTGGTGCTCGCGAAGTGCACGCTCGACGCCCTTCCGGATCTCTGTTTGCACTCGGACCAATTTTCGGCTCGCTGTAGCTTCGTGGTAGCCAAAGGTCGCGGCGATGTCCTTTAATTTCAAATCGTCGAAATAATAGAGCTTCAAAATGAGCCGATCCTCGGCCTCGAGCGAGGCGATCGACGTGCTCAGTGCCTCGGTCACGTCGTCCGACGTTCGCTTATTCACCAGCAGCAATTCCGGATCGTCGCTGTGCGAAACAAGGCCGTTGCCGGAGTGTGCCGACGCCTCGTTCGCCAGATTTTCAAACTCGCGATCCTCTTCGATCTGGACAAATTTCGACTGCTTGCGAAACTGGTCGACCGCAAGCTGCGACACGACCGCACGCAGCCATCCGGCAAGCGAACCGCGGCCCGAGTAATATGCGAGCTTGCTCTTTTTTTTGCCGTCCGCGTCGGTGCGCAGGCCGTAAAGCTCGGCCCAGATCGAGCTCGCCAGGTCCTCGGCGTCCTCGGTGTTCGACGATATCTTGCGTGCCGCGGACTTAACGGTCGAGTCGAAATTAGCGACCAGATCCTCCCACGCCCGCTCGTCACCGCGTTCGCAGGCGACGATCAAGCACAGGTCGTCGGCCCGTATCTCGTGGACAAACTCCTCGATATCCGTGTGAGCCGCGTTCGGGTCATCTCGCAGCAGATACTTTTCAAGCGTCGCCCAGACCCGCCCCGATATGTCCGAACCGCTCAACCCGCGTGCATTCACGGCACGAGAGATCAGATGCTCTATCGCTTCTTCAACCGTATTTTTGTGCTTCTCGGCGATCAGGCTCATTCAAAAAGATGTCAAGATTTTAGCACCAATCTGATGAAAGAAAGAACGTTGGGCGTTGTTTCCTATCGGAAAAGTGAATAGTCAAGAGTAATGTTCCACACTATTCGCTTTTCACTATTCGCTATTCGCTATTCCGAAAAAGTCCTACTGGGTCGCTTCAGACGTTTTCGGAGAATTATGGTGAACGCTGGAACAAGTGGGTTTATTTGGTGTCTAATTAGGTTGGAATGAACATTATTCAGAAGGTGTTAGTTGTAGTTCTTGTGCTTAGTGGTTCGACGCTTTCGATCGCTCAGACAAGGGCAAAGGTTGGCGTCGTAAACGGTATGGCCGATTACTTGCCGGCACCTGAATATCCGCAAGAAGCTGCGAATTTTTGTGCCGGTGGAAATGTCGAAGTCGAGGTTCTCATCGGCAAGTATGGGAATGTTCTTCAAGCGAAAGCATTGTCGGGTGACAAGTCACTAATCGCTGCGTCGATGGTCGCGGCAAAGAAAGCACGGTTTGAAAATAGAATCGATGCCCCGCCGGTACGAAGGCGAGGAATCCTAGTCTACAATTTCGATTCTCATTCAAAGTGTATAAAAACCGGAATCGTTAACAGAAAGGCGATCAGTATCCAAAGTCCGTATGCCGGAAATATCATTCATCCCGGTCAACTGAGAATCGATAGAGAGACTACAGTAATTGTTGAGATCGTGATCGATGAAGGTGGAAGTGTAATCTCGGCAAGGGCGACCGCCGGTCATCCGCTAATTCGAACAGCGTGTGAACAGTCGGCGCGAAAAGCCAAATTCGCGCCGGCAATGGTCAACGGCCCCTCGATAAAGGTGCGTGCGACGTTGGTTTACAAATTCAAACCAGACGGAACGATCGAGTACTAGCCGCAACAAACTATTTCAGATGCTTCCGCAGAAACGACACGATCTTGTACCCATCGTAGTAGACCCACGGTTTTTGGCCGAGGGTGTAATGGCCGCAGGGAATGACGGACGTGCTGTGTTTGATCTTGTGGCGGCGGAGGGCGTTGATGGTGTCGCGTGAGAGGCCGACCGGAAAGCTGAGATCGTAGAGCGTGTAGATATAACGCTGCGGCCGCGGCGGGAGCTTTGAGAGGCGTTCGATGTATGCCATCGGCGAGATCGGCAGCCAGTATTCGCGAAGCTCATCGAGCGTCAGATTGTCGCCGATGCCCTCCTTGACCGCGTAGGTCGACAGACCGTGCCAGACAACGTCGGCCGGATAGCCCGAGACGTGGTTAAACACCGCCGTGTCGATATCCATATCGTGCGTGAACGCAAAAAATCCGACGCACGAACCGATGCTGGTACCGACTATCCCGATCTTCTCAAAACCCTGCTGCTTCAGCCATCGAACCGCGCCGCGGGCATCGACGACCGATTGCTGCAGGCCCTGGAGCGTGCGGCCGACGTTTGGTGCGACCAGATAGTCGGCCCGGACGAGCTCGGGCGGCATCCGCTCTTCGTGAAAGGGCAGCGTCATTCGCAGCGCCGACAGGCCGACCTTGTTAAATATCTTGCAGAGGTCCCAGTACGTGCGAGCCTTGGCGTTCCAGTGCGGCAGGACGAGCACGGCGGATCGACGGTTTGTCGCGTGCGGGAAATATTTGGCGTAGACCGTGTTGTTTTCGACCGACGGTGTCGCGACAGCGCTTGTCCAGGTCAACCGGTCGCCCTCGAGGCGATAATCGGCGATCTTGGGCGAGATAAAAAAATCTTCGCTGTGCTCGAGCGTACGACGCGAAAACTCACTGAAGATTTCGCGCGGGTCGCCGCTGCCAGGTTCAACGCCGATAAACTCGGTGCCCCAGTCGAACGGATGCACTACGCGATTGTCCTCGAGAAACGCGTGGTGCCGCTCGCGGCCGTGCATATAACGTTTGAGCATATTTAATGCGATTCTGACTTCATTTTTTGGAGGACGGCCGACGATCGCCCGAGCCCCGAGATGCCACTTTTCGGGGCCGGGCAGTCCACCCCCGGCTCAACCAATTATCTAATATGAAAGTACTCGCCACAAGATCTCGCCTTTCACATAGTCATTTCCGGCATTATAAGTTAGAAAGCCGGAGCCGATCTTTTGATCAGTTTTAGGATCGGTGATGGTGGTTATGGGTTCAAAACGACTGCCGGCCGTACGCCTGGCATTCCGGAGTGTAATCAGCACCTGAAAAATTTCGTCCTCCCCTTCCTTGTGTGACGCACGACCCATCTTCGTCCCGATCTGTATCGATCCCGAGTGTGGTCCCCGCCATTCCCAATACCAATATTGCGGATTGTCGGATGTAAACACGGGCTCTTTGTCGTTGTAGCCCTGGTCACTCACTCGCCAGCTACCGCTAACCAATGCGTCGGTTGAAGATTCGTTTCTATCGATCAAGAAAATGTTGTGATAATGATCTTCGTCATTTACTTTCTGCTCGATCATGATCGTGTGTTTTTTCAGCATATTTTCAATTCTCCTTCACACATTCCAGACGTACAGCATGATCCATTTTGCTCAAAGTCCAAAAGCCGCGGGTCTAAAGATTCTTGCGACCGCGAGCACGAGTATCGATAGGTGAACCTTTCAACACGATTTCGACAGTGGCTCGGGCTTCTGACATAGCATAGGTCAGTTCTTTACGACTTCAGTCGAAGTGACCTTTTTTCGGATAAAATAGACGATCCCCTTATTATCATCCGTGAATAAGAACGAATTGGCGTCGAGTTTCATGATGTCGCACGGGCGGCCGAGAACGTTTCCTTTGGCCAGAAATCCGGTAATAAAATCCTGCGGTTTTTCGCCCTTACGCATGATGATGATCTTGTAACCGTGGCCGATGGCCTTATTGGTCGACCCATGAAGCGAGACGAGAAACGCGTTCTTGATCGCGTCCGGAGAGTCGGCATCATCAAAATAATCAAACCCGAGAGCCGATGAGTGGGCCGGAAAGAACGCGTACGGCACCGCGACATCCTTGCATCCCGACGGCCGTTTGAACTGCGGGTCGGCAAAGATCTTGCCGCCCGACGAGTGACAATACGGCCAGCCGTAATCGGTGCCACGCCCAAGCGCGTAAAACGTCTCGTCCGGCTTTTGCAGGCCCAGATGATCGGAACCCTGATTCGTTGCGAAGACAAATTTGCCGATCGCCCGGAGGCCGACGGCGTTTCTTAGCCCGCGAGCAAATTCTTTTTGCCCGGTTCCATCCGGGTTCATCTCGACGATGCTGGCTCGGACCTTTTCCTTTTCGACGCAGGCATTGCACGACGAGCCGACCGAAACGTAGAGCTTGCCGTCCGGCGAGAACGAGATCGTCCGCGTCAGGTGCCAGCCGCCGTATTTATAACTGAGGCCGTAGTCGGGAAATGTGGCGAGCGTTTGCGGTTTGGTGTCGGTCGGTTTGACCTCGCCGGGGGTAAACTTTCGCCGCGTCAGTTTGTCGGTCTCCGAGAGGTAAAACCACTCCTGACCATCCGCATCACGGTAAAATTGACAGCTATTCGGGTTACGAAGATTGGTCAAGTACGGGATCGCTCGCGAAAATTTGCCGGTCTTGGCATTCCAACCGTCGAGGATATAGACCGTGCCCTTTTTATTATCGGTCAGGTCGTGCATATCGGTGACAAAGATACGTCCGTCCGGAGCCTTGGCGAAAAACCGTACCCGCGTCAAACCCTCGAGAGCCGGAATTATCTCAAATTCGGCCGGCATATTTAGGCTGAATGTTTTGCCGTCTTTGAGCGTTATTGTATGCGGAACGAGCACCGGTTGAGCATAAACCGCAGCCGATGCGAGCAACGATAGCAAAAGTAGTAGTAATTTCATTCGATTCGTGATATTCGTGTAAATTATGGCCAAAGCAAAACTAAATATTGACAGATTTCGGATCGCCGAGGGCTCTAAAGTCGATCTAAAAGATCATCCGACCAATTTCACTGCCGGTTTTACCGATAAGACGATGGCAATTGCCGACCTGGCAAAGAATATCGAGCGTCTGAGCGAATTGCAAAGCGTGCTCTACGCACAGAATGTTCACTCACTTCTCATCATTTTTCAAGCGATGGACGCCGCCGGCAAGGATAGTGCGATAAAACACGTGATGAGTGGGCTCAATCCGCAGGGATGCCAGGTCACATCCTTCAAACAGCCATCGACCGACGAAACCGATCACGACTATCTGTGGCGTTTCAACAAGGCCTTGCCTGAACGAGGTCAGATCGGAATTTTTAACCGCTCGCACTACGAGGAAGTTCTGGTCGTCCGGGTCCACTCGGGTATTTTGCAACTACAGCAACTGCCCGATAAGGTTAAGAATGACAAATTTATTTGGAAGAAACGGTTCCGGCAGATCCGCGACTGGGAAGAGCATCTTCACGAAAACGGCACGCACGTTCTCAAGTTTTTCCTCAACGTATCGAAAGATGAACAGAAACGGCGTTTTCTCGAACGTATCGATATACCGGAAAAAAACTGGAAATTTTCGACCAGCGATGCCAAGGAACGCACATTTTGGCTCGACTATATGAATGCATACGAGGACGCGATGCAGGAGACCTCGACCGAACATTCGCCGTGGTTCATTATTCCGGCCGACAAAAAGTGGTTTACGCGGCTCGCCATTTCGGAGATCGTCGTCCGCAAGATGCAGTCGCTCAATCTGACGTATCCCGTCGTCAGCAAAGAGCGGCTTGCCGAATTGCACGAAGCCAAACGGATACTCGTCAGCGAGATCCCGCCGCATCTGCTGATCAAGAAGACCCCGTCCGGTAAATCGCAGGTCAAAAACGATAAAGTCAGAAAGAATAGCAAGAAAGGCGGTATCGGCAAGCGGAGCAAATAGGGACAATTGACGCCGCATATTATCGACGGAACAATGGCGGCCAAACTCTCGTTATTTTATCGGAGAGATCACTAACGCAATTATGTATTGCCCCGAATGCGGAATCGAAGAAAGACAGGCGAACCAGTTTTGCCGCGCGTGCGGCACTGACCTGCGGAGCGTGCGGGTCGCGATCGAGACGCCGGACAGTATCACCGCGTCTGCGGCCTCGGCCCGCGAGGAGATCGGCCGGGCCGTCGCCGCCAAGATCCGCGAGACGCAGAATACCTATGAGCTAAAAAAAGTAGCCGAAGACGTGCTGCCCGAGATCGAGAAATTTCTCGAGTCGCCCGAGGAGAAACGGCTGCGCCGCCTGCGAACCGGGATGATCCTCGCGACGATCGGCATTGGCGTATCGATCGGGATGACTATTGCGAGCTGGGCTTCGGGTAATACCGAATTGATGATAATGACCGCGATGGGGGTCATTACGTTCTTCATCGGTATCGGTTTTACCCTCAACGGCGTTTTCCTGACCATCCCAAAGAAAACTCTCGCCAACCGGACATCCGATGCCGTCAGCCAACGCCAACTCGACGGCCTCGACGGCAACACCAACGAACTCCAAATGCCGGAACCGGCGAGCCTGTTCACTTCCGTAACGGAAAACACGACGAGACATTTGAAGGAAACGGTGCCGGCCGAAAGAGAATAGGATGCAATATTCTATTGTCCAACCGACTGCCCCGCGGCTTCCATTCGTTCGGCCAACTCGGCCCAACGGGTCATGTCATTTTCCAACTGTTCGCTCAGCGACTGTTGCTCGTTGAAAAGCTCGTGCACCATGCTGGCATCGCTAGCGGCGAGGGCCAGTTCACGGTCGATCTCGGGCAAACGCTTTTCGTTCGCCTCGATGCGTTTTTCGATCTCTTCGTACTCCCGCATTTCCTTGAAGCTGAGTTTCTTAGATACTGGTTTTTCTACGGCCGCGGCAGGTTTAGGTTTTGCCGGCTCGACGGCCTTCGGCGCGGCGGCGTCGGTCCGCTGGCGAAACTCGAGATACGCACTATAGTCGCCCGCGTATTCGCGGACCTCACCGCCCGGCTCAAAGCGAAAGATGTTTTCGATCGTCCGGTCCAGAAAATAGCGGTCGTGGCTGACGACGATGAGTGCTCCGGCAAATTCGTCCAGATACTCCTCGAGCGCGATGAGCGTGGGGATGTCGAGATCGTTGGTAGGTTCGTCGAGCAAAAGCACGTTCGGCGAGCCCATCAATATTCGCAGTAGGTAGAGGCGACGGCGCTCGCCGCCCGACAGATTGCCAATGATCGAATATTGCGCAGCCGGCGAGAAGAGAAACCGCTCAAGCATCTTGCCCGCGGTGATCTGGACGCCCTCATTGGTCGTAACATACTCCGCGACGTCGCGAATGTAGTCGATGACACGCTGATCGTCATTGAGAGCTCGACTCTCCTGATCGTAATAGCCAATATGGACGGTCGAGCCCATGTCGATCTCGCCGCTATCCGGTGCCACGCGGCCGGTGATCATATCGAGTAATGTAGTTTTGCCGGAACCGTTGGCCCCGATGATGCCGATACGGTCATCGCGTTTGACGAGATAGGTAAGCCGGTTGATGAGAACGTTTTCGCCGTAGGCTTTTGAAACGTCGTTGATCTCGATGACCTTGGAACCGAGACGTTTCGAGCCGATCGCAATATCGACCTCGCCCTTTGCCTGCTCTTTCGGAATCGCCATCAGGGTATGTGCCGCCTCAATGCGATGTTTCGATTTGCGCGTCCGTGCCTTAGCACCGCGCCGGAGCCAGGCGAGCTCTTTTTTGATCAATTGCTCACGTTTATGGCCCTCGACCGCCCGCAGTTCATCCTGCTCGGCTTTCTTCTCGAGATAATAGGCATAGTTGCCGGCAAAGCTCTGCACTGTTCCACGATCGACCTCGAAGATCCGATCCGTGACGCGGTCGAGAAAATAGCGGTCGTGCGTCACGAGCAACAGCACGCCGGTGTAGCGCTCCAGATAGGCCTCGAGCCACTCGATCGTGTCGGCGTCGAGGTGATTGGTCGGCTCGTCGAGGATCAGGATGTCGGGTTTGAAGATGAGTTCGTGGGCGAGAGCCACGCGTTTCCGCTGCCCGCCCGAGAGCGTACCCATTTTGGCCGAAGTGTCGTGAATCTCGAGTCGGGTCAGCACGGCACGGGCGTTTGTCTCGATCTCCCAACCACCGTTCATTTCGAGTTCGTGCTGGAGATCGGAGACCCGTTCAAGCAGTTTATCGCTGTGGTCGCCGGCAGCGAGGTCATGACAGGCCGACTCGTAATCGAGAATGGTCTGCATAACGCCCCCGCTCGAGGCAAAGATGGTCTCAAGCACGGTCAGGTTGTCGTCGAAGGCCGGATTTTGCGATAGGTACGCGAGCGATTGGCCCTTGGCACGCACCACGCGGCCGGTATCGGGTTCCTCAAGACCCGCGATCACCCGTAAAAGCGTCGTTTTGCCCGAGCCGTTTGCACCAATGATCCCAATTTTGTCGCGGTCCTCGAGACCGAGTGTCACGTTCTCAAAAAGCGGCTTAATGCCGAAGTTTTTCGAGACATTTTCGAGCGAGACGATATTCATAGCTAAACCTTAACGGTAACAGAATGGAAACTCGTCAGCCACGTCCGCTGGCGCTTCCGTCTCTTTCCGTATCTTCCGATGTCAAGGTTTGGAAAAGCCAAACCACGGAAAACACGGAATTACACAGAACGAAAAGAGCTAAAATTAGATCGCTAAATGGAATCTATCAGGAGCATATCGCCGATCCGCTCGATCGTGATGTCGGCTGGGGGATATTTTGCGACGTGTTCGGCATCCAGAGCATAATGCCCTTGGCGAGGAAAAACCGTGGTCACACGTTCACCCCAGGTCGTCTTGATCGCCGACAGAATGCGGATCTTGTCGTCGACGAGCACGTACCGATTTGCCGGATAGCGGCGTTCGACGTCAGCGAGTTCGTACTCCTTATGAACGTAGATCAGAATGTTGCCGGCGACCGCCTCGAAAAGCCCCGAACGCTCAATCTTACGCGGCTGAAACACGACGTCGCCGTCGGTAAGGATCACCACCTTTCCGAGCGTGCTGCACCGTTCGATGACGTCCAGCGCGTTGGGAAACAGGCGATTGGCGAACGGATAGTTGATCAAATACGTCGAGACCGTCAGCAGATGCGAGTCGTACGGGTGCCCCAGACGATACCGCTGCAACGCCCCAAGATAGTCGGCGTAACCCAGTTCGTTGCGTAGTTCCTCAAATATCTTCCAGTAGACCTCGCTCCGCTCGACCCCGACCTCCTTGTCCAAAAAACGCCGCAGGTCCGCGGTCACCCGGTCATTGTCGAGCAGCGTATTGTCGACGTCGAAGAGGAATACGGTCTGTGACTCGTTCATACGGAATATGTTAAATATCGCCGAGACCCTGATCTATTGATATCGTTTCATCAAGGGGTGAAACACCTCGACGATCTCGCCGGTCTCGATCTTTCGAAGTGCCAGTTTTGCGATCTCGACCATTTGGACATGAGTTGCAAGCCTGTTGTCGTAGGCTCGCATGATCAATATCGAGATACTGCGTGACGACAAGTTTTGCTGATTCTTAATATTCGCGTCGGCGGTCAAAAGCACCTGAAAATCGTGGGATTCAGCAAGAGCGATCAATTTGCCGTTTACCACATCTGCCCATCCTTGTTCTTGAGCGGTGGCAGTCTCGTGTTCGGTGAAGCAAAGACGAAGTCGCCGGTCAAGATTGTGGTCGAATAGAATCTTCAATTATTTGCGGTTTTGTTTAGCAACGATCGCTTGGCCAGTTCCAGCACATCGATCGCCTGTTCACGTGTAACGGGAGGGAAACCTTCGAGAAAATCATCGATCGTGTCTCCCCCCTCGATATAATCGAACAGGTTCTGGATCGGAACCCGTGTGCCGGCAAATACCGGGGTACCGTTGAGCTTTTCGGGGTTTATCTCGATCGTTTCTGCATTCACTCCGCGATTCTAACACAAACTAGCTTGTCAGCCTCCGATAAATATTCGGCATCCGCTCGGGCAGCGAGAGCACGTCGTCGATGATCGTGTAGCCGACATTGCCATAGAGATCTTTCAACTCCGCCTCGGATTCACGATCGACCGTGATGCAGAAGGGCGTGATGCCCATTGTCTTGGTCTCGGTCAGTGCTTCGCGGACGTCTTCGCGGGCGTAACGGGCGTCGCCGTAGTCGTGGTCATAGGGACGGCCGTCGGTCAGGATGATGAGCAGCTTGGTTCGAGACTCCTGCTTGAGCAGTTTGGCGGCGGCGTGGCGGATGGCGGCACCGAGACGAGTATTGTTCTGAAATGTAATGCCGCCGATCCGTCGTTCGATGACATCCGAGTACTTTTCGGCAAAATCCTTGACGATGTAGAATTTCACGTTCCGGCGGCCCTCACTCGTAAAGCCGTAGATCGAATAGACGTCGCCGACAGCCTCAAGAGCCTCGCTCATCAGGACCAGTCCTTCCTTTTCAATCTCGATTATCCGCCGGCCCGGGTGCGTGTACGGCTGCAGCGGATTGCGGGTGATCGTTCGAGCAGTCGATGACGATTGGTCGAGCAAGAGAGAAACGGCAACATCGCGCTGACGCCGGAGCCGTTTTGTGTAGATATTTTCTGATTGCTGGCCGTCCGCCTTGCGATCGACGACAAAATCGACGAGAGCGTTCAGGTCGTAATCTTCGCCGTCGATCTCGCGGTTGATCCGGGTCAGGTTCTCCGGTTTCAACAATTGGAATTGATACCGGATCGACGAGATCACGCCGCGGTAGCGAGAACGCGTGAGTTCGACGAAGTTTCGATCGCCCTGCTTTACCTTTTTCTCGATGACACGGCTCCAGCCGACGCGATAATCGTTAAGTTCGCGGTCCCATTCGTCATAGGCAAAGGCCTCGTCACCCGCCTCGAGCGGTTGCTCCGGCACCTCGCTCTGCGACCAGGCCTCCGAGCCCTGCAGATCGTCGGGCTCACCCTCGTCATCGAGGCTGTTCCATGCGTTAAAGAGGTCGCTGATATCTTGTGCGTTCTTTTGGCGCTCACGTTTGACCTGATCTTCGGTCACCGCCTCTTCGGCCGTCTTGTCGTCATAGGCGAATTCGCTCTTGCTGTCGGACGGTTCCTGCTCGGCTTCCTGGGTTTGCTCAGGCGAGATGGTCTGAAAGAGAGTGTAGACCCGACTGGCTGCCATTAGCGAATCGGCGACGGTGGGGAGGGGTGCTTCACCGCTGAGACGCTGAGATGCTGAGGTATCGGAGGCAGTTGATCCGTCGTCGATCCGCTTTCCTGAACTCCGCGTCTCGGCGTCTCTGCGGTTAAACTGCAGGTAGGTTTCCACAACCGTCTCGATCTCGCTGACGATCTGCCCGTAAAAACGCCTGGCGTCGTCGGTCGCTCCGCCGCACAGCGTGATCTGAAACAACAGTTCGAACGGCACCTGATGCATCGGCACGTCAAAAATATACGGCCGATTTTCGCCGAGGTGTTTTCGCATCAGATCGAGGTCTTTTCTGAGGCCGCGGTACGCGTGCCGCAGACGGTTATCGATGCGGGCGTTTTCCATCGTCGAAAATATCTTGCGGGCAAGACGCGGTTCAGGAAATACGTTGAGGACGGCCCGGTAATCGGATCCCTTCGGCAACGTCTTGGTTTTTCTCTTTGATCCCGCACGATGCTGTTCGTCGGGCAGTGCCTTTTCGCCGGACTGCACATCCTCGATATATCCGGCGAGCGAGAACGCATCGATTTGGTCGGCGGTCGCCGAATAGAGATCATCCAGATCGGCAAATGCCGCCTTGAGGCCGTTTGTGTCCTGTTCAAAGGTACCGAATTCGA
>JAYVUD010000191.1:0-2641 GCA_043788335.1 Chloracidobacterium sp.
GCCCGACGACAAAAGCGGTTTGATTACCGTGAACAATGGGCTTCGGTGTCTTGATTGGCGGCCGAAACGGATTCTTTCCCGACGTATGCGAGATGCACTCGAAGTCGTTTTGATAAGCATCGGCCGTAATATCGCTGCTTAGATAGTCGGGGCTTTGAACCGCCTCGTGTCTGACCGAAACTACGACATACTGCTCATTATTCTTCTTAGTTGGATGGCCGGAAAGCGTAAACCGGTAACCTGCCGTGAGCGCGCAGCAATTCGCCAAACCCCGGACCACTTTATGTCCGGCATCAATCGACTGCATCAGGATCTTGCCGGCTTTATCGCGGTCCGCGTAAACTTTCTGAAGGTCGCCGGATTGCTCGCCGCCGCTTTTATTGATTCCGTCGTATTTTCTCGCGTAACCCGCGGGAAAATCGTAGATCTCCAAATCCGGATTCTCTCCCGCCTTGAACTGGGTACCTTTGGAAACATCGAGTTTTTGCTTTGGAAGCTGGAAGTTAAAATCCCATAGCGAGACCTTTCCGCTTTGATATTGATAATCTGTTTTCCAGTTTAAGATCGAATCGACCCTGTCCGCCTTTCCGTCGAGACGAACGTGAAATGGAATGCCCGGAGACTTCGGGCGGCAATCACGATGAGATTGCGGCGTGTCCGCAATTATCATCCGATTGGCATCGCTCGAATGTTCAAAGAAGTAGAATATCCCTTCTTCTTCCATCAACCGCGAAATGAAGGCAAAATCGGACTCGCGATACTGGACGCAGTAGTTTCGCTGATCGTATTGCCCCTGCAATTCGAATTTGACGTTAAATCCGCCGAGCACTTTTCTTAAGATGTCTGGTACGGAAGTTTGCTGGAATATCCTGCTCTGGGAAATTTGGGTCAAAACCCAAATATCCGGAACGATCGTCGCGTTGTAGAATGTAAATCGCGTATTTCGGTTGCCCTGCGAAAACGATCGGATTATGCCGTTGAAATACCGGGTTGTGCCGCTTTCGTGCAGAACCTTGATAGTGGCACGTTTTCCGAGGAGTTTATACGCGTCAACTTCGGTCGCTTCATAACCTTCACCGGTCTCTTCGTGAAGGAGTTTCGTCTCGATCGAAAATAGTTCGGAGATTGACTCGGTTGCGGTCATCTCCTGCAAAAGCAGGAAGTCCTCTCCGAGCGGGGTGACAATCGAAATTAGCCTGTTTTCCTGAGTTGTTTTGCTCATTTACCGAACCCCACGTTTTTCGGGCTGGTTGAATTAAGAAGCTTCTTTTGGCGTTACAGGGCGAATGGCTTTCCCCGGGGTATTCGGTAGATACTTCGACATTAGAGATACCCGGCCAAGTTTCAAGGCGCTTCCCAACCCGGCGCGTGCGCATCTCCACCCCTCATTCGGATGAGGTCAGCATGAACACCGATCGATCCTTATCCGCAACAACGGCAGCTGCCGCGAAGGTAATCTGAAAGAAAAAAAGAGAACGAACTCAAAACGTAAAGCCGCGGCAGAATCGATAATTGGATATATCGAGTTGAATCCTACCGCTAAAGATGATCCGAGTTTCCCGTTCGCACTCTTTTATACCACCTTTTCGCCGTAAGTCAATACATTTCGCGATTTGCGATATCGTCCGCGGCGATGCGCGCGGCGATTATCGAACGCCGGCCGATTCTGAGCCGGCCGTGATCTTTTCCCGCTGCCGCTCGAGCGACTCGATCCGGCTCTTGAGTTTCGCGATCTCCTCATCGATCTCCGCAACATTTGATCCGGCGAGGTCGCCTCGGCTGAGACGGTGAAAAACAGGAATCATCACTGTCAGTGATGCGTCAACAACTGCGAGTACGCCAATCGTCCGCATTACAATGTTACTTTCCGTCTGCGTGTCGAGCAGGATCAACACGGAAAGTATGGCGGCCAATGATAATGCGGCAACGTAAACCGCGCTCAACACCCATTGAAACCTCTTCGAGAGAGTTGCCAGGGAAAGCAGCGAAAGTTGAGCAAGCGAAGAAGCGAAAACGCCGGAAATCCCGAAAGTCTTCCAAATAACCTTGTCTTGAACCAGCGAGTCGCTTCCCCAGATTATAAGAAGTACGGTGATCGCTGATATGAGAGCGAGGATGATTCCGATAACCGGCACGCGTTTTAAATTCGGCCCGCGCGCACTCGAGCTTTCAAGAAATGCCCCGCAGGCCAATCCGAGGATGCTCGTTCCAACCACGGTTAGCGTCGTGCCGAGCACCTTTCCCTGAAACTCTCCGAAATCGCCCGAAAGGATTGCCCAAATTCCGAGAAGCGCGCTGACCGCGATCGATCCGATAAGCGTGTGGAGAAATATTTTTTTTAGATTTAGATTTTCCATCATTCGAGTGGCTCCTTACCCAATCACGCCCAAAATACGCCAATCAATCAAGAATAGATTCGTTTGACAAATTTAACCCTCGCGCTTTACGTATGTAACTTTCTTTTGCCACTTCCCTTTGACCAGTTTCTTTGTCGTGATCTTGACCTTTGTATCGTCGAGAATCGCTGCGTCTTCTTCTTCCGAAAAAACCAACACCGGGCGATTTTTAACGACCGAATATTCATCGGTTACATGAAAGCAGCAGCCGCTTTTGGAAAAAGTGCGCAGGACCTTTTTCGTCT
>JAYVUD010000192.1:0-17945 GCA_043788335.1 Chloracidobacterium sp.
TGAAAAAAGTATGAACGGATAATGAAGTACCTTTTTTTATACTAAACAGTGACTATCCGAATTTATGCAATACTGCGTTTGACGCTGAACCATTACAAACCTAGTTGCTTGTTTTTGCTAAGTGCCTGAATACAGGTATAGTTACCCCTCTTTTAACAAGTCGATTATGGCCCTGTCACGTTGGAGGTCGCGGGTTCGAGTCCCGTCGGCTCCGCCATTTTTGTGAGAACCGGGAGCGACAGCGACCGGGTTCCCAAAAGGTAAAAAAAGAGAGGAGGCCTAATGCCTGCCTCTCTTTTGTTTTTTGTTTCGTTCAATAATAGCTTTTACATTTGTGGCGAACGATATATATTGCCCTAGTGTTCGACGCTGCCTGCGTCTACCTCCAAAAAAAAGTCCTCACCGGCGTTTGGCATTCGAGCACATTATCGCGTAAACATATTCCAATGCTGTTGACGGGCAAATCGACACAACTTTGGCGGCGAACAGTGGCGGATTGTGTTCGCGTAAGCTTCGTGCTGTTGACCGTGCTTGCGTTTGTGACTTTTGCCTCCGGCCAGATGCGGTTTGACGCGTACTCGACCGACAACGGACTGCCGCAGAACGGCGTTCGTAATATTACTCAGACGCCGGACGGATATCTGTGGTTCACAACATTTGACGGGCTCGTCCGCTATGACGGCGTCAACTTTCGCGTTTTCGACAAATACAACACCAAGAGCATCCCGAGTAATCGGTTCTCGAACCTTTTTCGACGTGACGACGGCACGCTCGTCGCCGGAACCGAAGATGGCGGCATTGTCGAATATCGCAATGGCACCTTTCGTCCGTATACGGTTTCCGAAGGCCTGCCGTCGAACATAGTGATTGCCTTTCGCCTCGACCCACGCGGCGAAATGTACGCGGTGACCGCGGCGGGCGACGTCTATCTGCGCGACGGCAGCATCGTGCCCGCCGGGAAACTCTCTATTCCGGACAACAGCTTTAATTTTTTCAGTCAGTCGGGTGATTTTTGGACATATGAGAATGGTGAGGTCCGTCAAACGGCGCCAGACGGCCATCAGACGGTCTATCCGATCGCGATCCGTGATTTTAACGGAAAGCTCAACGGTGTCCGCCCTTTCGAGGATAGCACGGGAAACGTCTGGATCGGCGACCTGTCGGGCGTTTACATTCTAAACGGCGGCAGCATAAAAAGGCTCTCTGAGGCCGACGGAGTGCCCAGTGGTTCGCTTTTGCGGCCCTTCGTCGAGGACGCGGACGGCGGCATCTGGTTCTCGACCGGATGGGGCGAATCGGCAAAACTCGGTGTCGTCAAGTACGTAAATGGTACATTCTCGAGCTATGGAAAGGAGTTTGGGCTGTCTGATCTGACGATCAGCCAGATATTTAAGGATCGCGAAGGCACGATCTGGGTGGCAACCGACAGGGGTCTAAACCACCTCAGAAAACAAATCGTTTCATCACTTTCGACTGCGGCCGGGCTCATCCATAACGAGGTGTATCCGCTACTCAAAGCAGCAAACGGCGATGTCTATGTCGGTACGACCCGCGGACTGAGCGCTTTCAGCGGCGGAAAATTTACCGAGATCAAGATTAAGAATGCGCTCGGAAATCCTGTCTCCGTCTCGTCACTCTATGAGGACGCAAACAAACGACTCTGGATCGGGGCGGTCGGCGACCTGCACATCTATGAGAACGGAAAGCTGAGATCGCTAGCCGAAATGTCTCAGATCACCGTTTGGGATATCGAGGGCGACCGCGAGGGGAATATCTGGGCAGCAACTGAAAAGGGAATCTTCAAATTTCGCGGCGACAAGCTCGTGGCAAAATATACCAAGGCCCTAAACGGGCTACCGAGCGACGATGTCAAGGTGATACACATTGGACGAGACGGCATGATATGGTTCGGGACCTACGGCGGCCTTGTCAGGTTTGACGGCAGTTCGATGACCGCGATCACTGCCAAAGATGGCCTCGCGACCGATCGTGTGCGGTCAATTTACGAGGACGCCGACGGCGTGATGTGGATCGGGACATACGACGGCGGCCTCTCGCGATACGCTGATGGCAGGTTTTTTAATTACACGGTCGACAACGGGCTGTTCAACAACGGCGTGTTTAAGATACTGGAGGACGGCAAAAGTAACTTTTGGATCTCGTGCAACCGCGGCATCTATCGCGTCAGCCGCAACCAACTAAACGATCTCGCGGCCGGACGCATCGCCCGGGTCGACTCGGTTGCTTATGGTAAGAACGACGGCATGCTGAATACTGAGGCAAACGGCGGGCGGCAGCCGGCAGGCATCAGGACGGACGACGGTAAATTTTGGTTCCCGACGCAGGATGGTGTCGCGGTCGTCGACCCGGCACTGGTCGAACACATCCTCAGCCCGCCGCAGGTCCTGATCGAAAACGTAATTATTGACCGGCAGGTCTCCGTACGAAGCGACGATATCACCCTGCGCGCCGACCGCGACGATCTCGAGATCCGGTTTACCGGCATCACGTTTATCAAACCCGAACAGGTCAAATTTCGCTACCGCATTGCCGGACTCAACGAAGCTTGGGTTGAGAGCGACACACGCCGAGAGGTCTATTTTCCGTTCCTGCCGGCGGGCGACTACATTTTTCAGGTTGCGGCGGCGAATGCCGATGGCGTCTGGAGCACGAACGACGCGAGTTTGCGGTTGAGGGTTTTGGCGCCATTTTGGCGGACGACTTGGTTCGTTGTTTTGTTGGCAGTTGCATCGGTCCTGTTCGTTTTTGTAATTTTCAAGGCCCGCGAGCGTCAGATGAAACGCCGGGCCGCGATGCAGCAGGATTTTTCCCGCCGTCTGATCGCCTCGCAGGAGAACGAACGTAAACGCATCGCGAGCGAGATGCACGATTCGATCGGACAGTACCTATTGGCGATCAAAAACTGGGCGATGTTCGGGCTCAACTCGGTAGGGCCTGATGACACGTCGCGCAAGTTTTTGACAGAGGTGTCGGATACGTCCGCGATCGCCATCAACGAGGTGCGCGAGATCGCCCATAATCTGCGGCCGTATCAACTCGAACGTCTCGGGCTGACCAACACTCTGCGGCAGATGCTCGCAGGCGTCGAGGCGTCGTCGCCGATTGGATTCAGTGTCGAGATCGCCGACGTCGACGGTTTATTGTCGGAGGACGACGAGATCATCTTTTACCGCATCGTGCAAGAGTGCGTCAACAACGTCATCAAGCATAGCGAAGCGGCAAATGCGAACCTCAACATCCGCACACGAGATGGCCGCATCGATCTGATATGCGGGGACGACGGCCGGGGGTTCGATGTCGAGGCGGCCAAACGGTCGCCGGCGAGCGGCCTCGGGTTGAACGGCATCATCGAACGTGTCAGGATCCTCAACGGAGAAATATCGATCGACTCGAGCGCGGATAATGGCACCTTGGTCGCGATCACGGTCAGGAAAAAAAGTGAATAGTGAGATCAGAATAATCATCGCAGACGATCACCCGATATTTCGCCGCGGCCTGCGCGCCGTGATCCAGAGCGACGGGGCGGTTGTGATCGTGGCCGAGGCAGAGACCGGCGACGAAGCACTGCGGCATATACTCGAATTTGAGCCCGATGTTGCGGTTCTCGATGTCAACATGCCGGTCGCCGACGGCCTCGCCGTCGCTCGCGACATCCAGGCTAGGAATCTGCCCACACGCATCGTTTTTTTAACGATGTATGCCGACGAAGCCATCTTTAACGCCGCACTCGACGCCGATGTTTGCGGGTTTGTCATCAAGGACGGTGCCGCTAACGACATTGTCACATGCATTAAAGACGCGGCCCGCGGCAAGGAGTTTTTCAGCGAGACACTGGCCGATCTCGCCGCTAAGCGCCGCCGCGGACAACGTTCACCACTTGAGGATCTGACCGCATCCGAACGCCGTGTTTTGAGGCTCGTAGCTGACGGCCATTCGACCAGGGAAATCGCCGCCGAGTTGTTTATCAGTTCGCGGACGGTCGACCATCATCGTGCCAATGTCGCCGCCAAACTCGGCCTACGCGGAAAGACCGCACTGCTCACATACGCCATCAACAACAAACTCGCGATTTGAGATCTTCCAGACGTTCTTATTCTCGCTAAAAATAGGCATAACTACCGATGTGCCCATTCGCCGCGTGTGTTATTTTCGAAAGGTTAATATCGCCGGAAGTGCATTGATCGGGTTCGAGAATATTCGTCCGGCGACCGAAAAACAGACATTTTGGATCTGCAATTGGATCCTGACCGGCAATCAGCGGCGGATATTTGCGGCTAAGCGAACCGGCCGACGGAACTGAAAATGAGAGTACTGAAACACACGGTAACACTGTTGGTCTTTGTTCTTACCTTTACGGCCGCCGCGACCTTCGCGACGACCCGCGTGGTCGACAATCTGGGCGACGATGGAGCAAACGGATGGTGCTCGGGCACGCCGAACGACTGCAGTCTGCGTGGTGCTCTCGCGGCATCGATCGACGGTGACATCGTGACGTTCGACCCGGTGCTTTTTTCGACCCCGCAGACGATCGTGGTTCACTCAACCATCCAGTTGTACAGATCAATTGCACCATACGGTGGGGTCAGCGTTGAGATCAACGGGCCGGGTGCAAACCTATTGACGATCAAGAATGCACCGGAAAACCCGTTAGGAATTTTCAGTTTCACGTCTAATATATATAACGAGAACGTGGTCAATGCCGTCCGCGATATGACGCTCGAGGGAGCTCAGTCCGATGCGATTACCGTAACGGATGACGCTCTGGTCTCGAAGACGCTGGTCGTCGAAAGGTGCGTCTTTCGCAATAATGCCGGCGGAATTCAGTTTAATAACGGCTCCTCGATCCCGCTGCCTGCGTTTCTAACCGTCTCGGACTCGGAATTTTATGGCAACGGTACTTCGATCGTGACCGGCCGAAATGCCGGTGCCGGCCGCGCACTGATCCAGCGATCGTATTTTCATGACAATCCGGGCGAAGTCATTTCGGGTTACGCGGCAACAATAATTGATAGTTGTGTTTTTACTAATAATCACCCGCCGTATCAGGACATTATCCGGTGGCATCCGACGGCGGGTGACGCGGGCGAGTCGTTTCTGATCAAGAACAGCGAGATATCGAATAATTCGGTTGCGGGTGGAGCATCGGTTCTCTACAACTATTCCGGCATCGTTCATGTCGAAAATACGACATTCAGCGGCAATACGACGGGCGGGGTCGGAGTCTATTTTGGATCTCAGAACACCAATCTGTACCTGACGAACTCGACCATTACAAACAACAACAACGGCAGTCCGACGGCAAACTTTAACACATCTTTTTACAGTTTTGGAGCTGTGATCCTCAAAAATAACATCATAGCCGGAAACACCGGCGTGTACGATGTTGTGGCGAATATCTCGATGAGCGATACCGTCAATAACGTCGTTGGCCGGCGATCAAGCGATACCAACTTGTTTAATGGGCTCAATGGGAATCAGGTCGGCACCATCGCAAATCCGATCGACCCAAGGCTCTTTCCGCTCGCCTCTAACGGCGGTACGACGCGGACGCACGCGCTGATGCCTAATAGTCCGGCGATCGATCGCGGGAGCAATCCGCCGTTGGTTGTAGCGGACCAACGTGGAACCGTCCGCCCGGCCGGCGTCGGCGATGTCGGCGCATATCAGCGCTCCATCGTCCGAAACGCCAATTCGTCGGGTTCCGGCAGTCTGAGGCAGGTTATCGCAGACGCGTGCAACGGCGACACGGTCACTTTCGATCCGGCCTTCTTCAATGTAGCTCGATCCATACCGTCGGGGGGCAGCCAGATAACAATACCGCGAAATATGACGATCGAGGGCACCGGTTCGGCAATGCTGACGCTGGACGGCCAGAACACGACACGCATTATCGGTAACGCGAACAATACCGTCATAAATCTTAATAATCTGCGACTGACACGCGGAAACGCCGGCGGTTCGGTCGGCGGTGCGATCTCGAATGATGGCACGATGACGCTGACCGGCGTGGTCGTCGACTCAAGTACGGCCGCCACCGGCGGTGGTTTCTACAACGGCCGAACCGCAAACATTAATTACACGACGATCAGCGGTTGCACTGCGGCAAGCGGTGGCGGTGCGGTCGCAAATGCGGGGACACTTTCCGCATACGGTTCGACATTTTCCGGCAACACCGCAACCTTTGGCGGGGCACTGTTGGCGGGGCCGATGTCGATATTTAACAACACGACCGTTAGCGGTAATCTGGCGACGACCAACAAGGCCGGCGGCATCTATATCGGCTCTACTGAGCGGTTCGAGACGACGAACGCGACGATCACCGATAATGTCAGCAATGGCAATCTGACCGGCGGCATATACAGCGACGGCGGCGTGTATCAGAGCCGAAACTCGATCGTTGCGGGTAATCGCAACGGCGGCGGCGGCGGAGCACCGGACGTCGCCGGCAGCATTCTGTCGTACGGTTACAATCTGATCGGCAGCACGGCGGGAAACTCGTTTGCGGCAAATTCGCCCGTGCTGACGGGCAATCGCGTAAACGTTGCCGCCAGTCTCGCACCGCTCGACAATTACGGCGGTCCGACCAAAACGCATATCCCGTTGCAGTCGTCGGTTGCGATTAATAATGGCGATCCGGGCAACTCAGTTTTTTTCTTTGATCAACGCGGGGCATCGCGAACTATCGGCCGCCAGGATATCGGTGCGGTCGAGGACGTGATCACATTCTCGCCTTCGACGCTGCCAAATGCAGTACTTGCGGCGGCGTACAATCAGACGCTCTCGGGGACGCGAACCAGCGGGTTGGCTCTGGGCGGGGAGCTTTCTGAATCGGAAAACCAGATCAGCGATCTCTACAAGGGGACCGGGCTTGTGGTTGAGCGACCGGCCGCACCATTTACTTTTTCGCTGTTGCCGACGAGCGGTTTTGCACTGCCGTCGGGCCTGTCGCTGGCTGCGTCGGGCACGATCTCGGGCATTGCCGGTTCGATCGGTTCGGCGACATTTAATGTGCTTGCCACCGACGCTGACGGTATGGCTAGCGTCCGGACATACACGATCACGACCGTCGGCAACACACCGCCGACGATCGCATCAACTACGCTGCCCCGTGTGAGCGGTGCTCCCGTGATCAATTCGACGATCGCGAACGTTACCGATCTCGAGGACGGCAACGGAACCGTGGCCGTAGCAATTACGAACGCAAATCCGTCGAACGGCGTGACGGTCTCAAACATCACCAATACCGGCGGCGTCGTAACGGCAAATGTCGTTGCGGCTCTTGGCGCGACCAATGCGACGTTTAATCTGCGTGCGACCGATTCGCTCGGTCTCATCGCAAATGCCACGCTAACGGTCAACGTTACGTCCAATGCAAATCCAACGATCAGCGGAGCGACGATCTCGCGCGTGGTTGGTACGCCGGCGACGGCGTCGACCATCGCGACGGTCGCTGACCCCGAGAGCGGGGCGGCAGGCGTGACCGTCACGTTGACGAGTGCTAATCCGTCAAATGGGATGACTGTGTCCGGTATCACGAATACGAACGGCACCGTAACGGCACAGGTCGCGGCGGCCTGCGGTGCGACGACAGCGACATTCAATCTACTGGGGACCGACACCTACGGCGGGACGACGGCATCGATACTTACGGTCACTGCACAGGCCAATCCGGCACCTGGCCTTGGTACATATGCCTCGCAGTCGGGCCTGCCGGCTGCTAATTTTACCGTTGTACCGAGTGCATCGCCGAGCGATAACGGCACATTCACATTGAGTGCGTCGGCATCTGCCGGATTTACCGGTACGCTAGCGGTCAACCAGACTACAGGCACGGTCACGGTAACGAACGCCGGACCGTCCGGGACGCACACGATCACGGTGACAGCAACCGACAATTGCGGTGCGGTATCGACCGCGAATTTTACCGTGAACATAAACGCCCTGCCGACGATCACCCCGGCCTCTCCGCTAACGCGTATCGCAGGCGGAGCTCCGTCTAACTCGGTGATCGCAACGGTTAGCGACGACCTGACGGCTGCCGGCAGCATCGGCGTTGCCGCGACCACGATTCCGGCCGGGATCACGGTCACAAATCTTACAAATACGAACGGCACGATCTTCGCAAATGTAGCCGCAGCGTGCGGTACGGCCGCCGGTGCCAAGACCATCGTTTTGACGGCATCGGACGGAGCAGGAGCGTTGAAAACGGCAAATTTGACCGTAAATGTCACGGCAAACGCTGTCCCAACGCTTGCCTATATGACGACACCCACGCTATTTGCCGGAAGCACGATCAGCATCTCGCCGTCGACCGCAACGGATGACCTGCCGGGCGTCACATACTCTATCATTAACGTTTCTCCGGCTCTCGATGTGCCGCCGACGGTGAGTGTAGCCGGCGTGATCTCGATCACTAACGCGGGCCCCCTCGGGACACATACAATTACCGTTCGGGCGACGGACGCGTGCGGTTTGACCACCGATGCCGTGCTGACGGTCAATGTCGCTACCTCGCTGGTCGTTACCAAGACTGCCGATACAAATGACGGTCTGTGCGACGCCGACTGTAGTTTGCGTGAGGCTCTCGCAATTTCGAATACATCGACCGGCACGCGTTCCATTACCTTTGCTCCGGGGGTTTTTGCCACGCCGGCGACGATCGCCCTCACTGGCGGCGAGATCACCGTCACCGGCAGCGGCCAGATCTCGATCGTCGGGCCTGGGGCAGACCTGCTGACGATCACCGGCCAGTCTGCCAGCCGTGTCTTTTATCTGAACGGTACGAGCACTATCATCAGCGGCGTGACGATCACCGGCGGTAACGGCGGCGGCGTATTTCGTCCCGGCGAATCCGGCGGTCTCCTTGCCAACGGTGGCTCACTCGTGCTCGATGGGGTCGCTGTGTCCGGCAACTCTGCGGGCGGCAACAGCGGCGGCATCCTGGTCACGAACGGAGCCTCCGTTCAGATCAGAGGTTCGGCCGTATCCAATAACTCGGCGGCCAATTGTGGAGGCATTCAGGCGGATGACGGAACATCGCTGAGTGTGACCAATTCAACATTTTCTGGTAATTCGTCGGTCAATGTCGCCAGCGTCGGTGCTGCTCTGTGCTCGTACGGGACCACCGTACTGCAGCACGTGACGATCTCGGGTAACACGGGCCGGGTGGGCAACAGCTTTGGCGGCGGTATCTATCTTGGGCTCGGAAATCTTTCAATGGGCAATTCGATCGTTGCCGGGAATGTTACAAGTTCCTACAACGATATTCGGAAAGACGGTGGAACCTTTCAGTCGCTCGGGTATAACGTCGTTGGCATCACCATCAACGACAGCCCCGGCGGCCTAATGCCGATCGGGCAGCCAAACGTCAATCATGACTGGGTCGGTTGGTCGCCGGCACCCGTCGCGGCGTCGCTTGCGCCATTCGCCAATTATGGCGGACGGACGAAATCGTTCGCACTTGAATCAAACAGTATCGCGGTCAACAATGCTGATCCGGCGGACGTCACCACGACCGATCAGCGCGGAGCCGTTCGGCCGGTCGGCGGACGTTCAGATATCGGTGCGGTCGAACGAGCGATCTCATTCGCACCGGCAACACTTCCCAGAGCGGTGAAAAACGAGGCCTACAGCCAGCAGATCTCGGCAACGCGATTGGTAAGCTTTGCCGCCGGTGAGCGACCGGATGCGGTTATTGCCTACAACACCGCACCCGGTTCGACACTGCCCACGGGACTGACGCTCTCGTCGACGGGGTTGCTCTCGGGCATTCCGACGACGGCCGGAAATCCCGCATTTACCATCGAGGCAACTGACGCGGACGGTACTAAGGAACGAAAAAGTTATTCGCTGTTCGTCAACACGAGGCCGACCATCACGGGTGCTTCGATCACGCGGCAATCGGGCTTTCCATCATCGAATTCAACGATCGCGACGGTCGCAGATGCAGAAACCAGCGGCGGCTCGCTCGTCGTGGCGTTGTTGGGAGCAAACCCGTCAAACGGCGTTACCGTCTCAAATGTCGTCAACACCAACGGCACGATCAAGGCGGATGTTGCGGCGGCGGCCGGAGCGACGAACGCGACGTTTCAGTTAACGGTCACAGACGCCGCGGGTGAGTCGGCGACCGGCACATTAACGGTCAATATCACTGCAAACGTGCCGCCGACGATCTCGGCGACGACGCTGACGCGGCAGTCCGGGACGCCGGGGTCGGTTTCGACCATCGCGACTGTAAGCGACTCGGTCGCCGGCGGTGGACCGGCGTCAGTCCTGGTGTCGGTTACCAGTGCCAACCCGTCCAACGGCGTGACCGTGTCGAATATCGTCAATACAAATGGAACCGTGACGGCAAACGTAGCCGCGGCGTGCGGAGCGGCAAACGCTACATTTCAACTCACGGCCACCGACACCGACGGTGCGACGGCGGTCGCCACCCTGACGATCAGCGTTACCGCAAATACGCCTCCGACGGTCGTCTATCCGGCATCCACGCCGGTCGTTCCGGGCGGCACGATATCGATCGCGAAAACATCGGCGATCGACAATGGTTCGATCGTTTCGTATGCGATCGTCGGCGTCTCACCGGCTATGGCCTCGGCTCCGACGATCAACGCATCGGGCCTGGTGTCGGTAACAAACGCCGGCCCCGCCGGCACACATCTCATAACGGTGCGGGTTACCGATGATTGCGGCGATTGGGCGGACACGACGCTGACCGTCTATGTTTCGGGCTCGTTGACGGTCACCAAGACGGCTGATACCAATGACGGTACTTGCGACACGGACTGCAGCCTTCGTGAGGCGGTCGCAGCGGCCGCGGCTGGCGACACCATTGTATTTTCGCCACGGTTCAGTACGACGCAGACGATAACGATCGCGACTGAGATCGTCATTCCTCGATCGATGACGATCAGCGGCCCGGGAGCGACGAAATTAAAGATCACCAGCAACTATGCGAGCCGTATCTTTTCGACCAACGGAAATGTGGCGATCTCGGGCCTCACCGTCGCCAACGGCAACGGCAGCGGCTCGATCGCGAGCGATTTTGGCGGCAATATATCGTCGAATACAGGATCGCTGATACTCGACGGCGTTGCTGTCCGTGATGGATTTGCGGGCGGTGGAGGCGGCGTCCGCCTGGCTGGCGGCGGAACGTATATTATTCGCAATTCGACCGTGTCGAACAATTACGGAGCGAATGGCGGCGGCATCGTGTTTTCAAATGGAGGTACACTCTCGATCGTCAACTCGACGGTCACCGGAAACGACACCGGCAACGAAGGCGGTGGGTTGCTGGCGTTCGGCGGTTCGCTCAATATTCAAAGTTCGACCTTTGTACGCAACCACGCTAACTCGGTCGGTGGTGGTATCGAGGTCAACGACACGGCGTTTACGCTGGGAAACTCGATCGTTGCGTCTAATTACGCCGACGGGGGTTACGGGGGCGATATTTTGGCGGCAACCGCGGTTGTCAACAGTCAGGGATACAATTTTGTCGGTGACGGCTATGGCTGCGAGAACATGTTTGCGGAAATAAGCGGCAACCCGGTTCCGAACTCTAACCATGACATCGTCGGCTATTCGCCCAATCCGATCGACCCACGTATAACGCCGCTCGGCAATTATGGTGGGCAGACCATGACTCACGCTTTGTTTTCTGATTCGCTCGCGATCGACCGTGGCAGCAATGCTCTCGCCAGCACCCTCGCGACGGACCAACGCGGTGCGTCGCGCGTCGCGGGTTTGTCCGCCGACATCGGTGCGGTCGAGACGGGTGCGGTGATGGTCGTCGATCTGCCATCGGGGAGCAGCAATACGGCGTACGACCAGACACTCGTGCCCAACACCGAGGGCGTCAGTTACGCCATAAGTTCAGGGCAACTTCCGGCGGGGTTGAGCCTGGCAACAGCGTTCGCACCAACTGCGGCGGCGGCGATCACGGGGATGCCTTCGTCGTCGGGAACGTTTAATTTTGCGATGACCGGGACGAGCGGGATGGGCACGAGCACCGTCAGTTACCGCATCACTATTCTGGCACCGACGGCGGCGGGCGTATCCGTATCGGGACGATTGCAGACAGCGGACGGGCGAGGCATTCGCGGTGCACGCGTTCTGATCGCCGATCAAAACGGCATCGTCGGATCGGCGATCACCGGAGCCTTTGGGTATTTTGAGCTCACTGATATTGCGGCCGGACGTTCGTACAGTTTGACGGTGGTAAGCAAGCAATTCCGGTTCAGTCCGCAGATCGTCAACGTAGCAGACGCGATCGCGGACCTGACGATCACAGCGGAACCATGACCCCGCTTGCTCGACTCGCTCGTTTAATTTTCGTTTCGAGAATGATAA
This sequence comes from Chloracidobacterium sp., assembly GCA_043788335.1. GTDB lineage: Bacteria > Acidobacteriota > Blastocatellia > Pyrinomonadales > Pyrinomonadaceae > OLB17. Next base: position 12,373 of record JAYVUD010000192.1, read on the forward strand.
CCCGGATTCGAATCGCTGTGCGAATTTCCTGGGAGGGTGCTTTTGATACAATCGGTAAAAAGGTCAAATAGCAGAATCGAGTGCGCCTATGTCGAGTTGGTAAAGGCGTCCCTCTTAAAGAGGAAGTCAGGGATCCGAATGCCCTCGTGCCGCCGCTTTTGAAGAGCAGTGCTCCGACTGAACAGAAACCCTTAGCACAGCACGTTGTTGGTTGCGGGCTACGGTCCATATGTCTCTGCTCTTTCGGGAGGAGCGTTAAACGAATGTGACCGGGTTCTTAGAATGTGTAAAAAAGAGGGGAGGCCGGATGCCGGCCTCTCTTTTGCTTTACTCTCGGGCAGCAAAACCCTCAGATATGGTGGGCATTGAATAATGTTTGTGACTTCTCTATAATCCACTCACCCGGTGCTCACACAAATATGTTTGTCGAAGAACAACAGATCGGCCCCTATACGCTGATCCGCAAGCTCGGACGCGGCGGTTTTGGCGAGGTGTGGTTGGCTGAGCGGCGTGGAAAATTTGCTACGACCAAGGTCGCCGTCAAACTGCCAATCGACGAGCAGATCGACCACGAGACGGTTCGTAAGGAAGCGATGTTGTGGGAACAGGCGAGCGGCCACCCGAACGTTTTGCCGATCATCGAAGCCGATGAATACGACGGCCAGATCGTCATCGTCAGCGAATATGCCCCGGACGGTTCGCTCGACCAGTGGCTCAAGACGCACGGCAAGATGCCGGCCGGCCAGGCGGTCGATACGACGATCCAGATCCTCAGCGGACTCGAGTTTCTGCACAGCCGCCAGATCATCCACCGCGATCTCAAACCGGCGAATATTCTCATGCAGGGCGACACACCGCGTCTGGTAGATTTTGGCATTTCGCGGGCGTTGCAGGCGACGGCGTCGAGTATGAGCAGCAACGTCTCGTATGTCGTTCATTGAGTTCTGTCGCCGTCTACGCCCGCTGGGTCTTTTTGACGGGCATTCAACGGGTTGGAACCCGTGACCACGGGCTTACGCCGCGTGGCTTATGCTGATACCCGCTACGCGGGCAAGAACCGAACCGCGGGATTACGCGGGCTTACGAGGCTGTGTCAGAACTCGTTTGAATTGCCTCCAGCTTTAGCTGGAGGACCACGGTTGAGGCAAACATTCGGGCTTTAGCCCAAAAGGTAAAAGAATAAGTCCTTTTGGCTGCAGTCTCATACGGCTGTAAAAATTGAGGCTAAAGCCATCGTGGAAACTGTTTTTTCAGATTTCGGCTAAAGCCGTCTTTTTCGGCGAACTCCAACCTCCACTTAAAATTGGAGTCAATTCAAAAAAAGAGATATTGAGCGATCGCCCGATATCCCTTTCGTGTTTTTGGCCTGTTTAGCGGTCTATCCCTTCCGCAATTCCGTCAGCACCTGTTTCGCGACGGCTTTGAGCGTGTCGAAGACGCCGGTTCCGGTTGTCGCGACGGCTTCGAAGGTCGGTTCGCCTTTACGGCCCAGTTCGGACGTGAGTTCGTCGAGCGGCGTGACATTTGGCAGATCGCGTTTATTTAGTTGCAGCACGTACGGGATCTCAGCAAGATTGTAACCCTGGGTCGAGAGGTTCTCTTCGAGATTGTAGAGCGATTCGATGTTAGCGTCCATCCGCTCTTCCTGACTGTCAGCCACAAAAACAACGCCGTCGACGCCTTTCAATATGAGCTTTCGCGAGGCGTCATAGTATACCTGACCGGGAACAGTGTACAGATGAAATCGCGTTTTGAATCCGCGGACGGTGCCGAGTTCGAGCGGCATAAAGTCAAAGAAAAGCGTACGGTCGGTCTCCGTCGCGAGGCTGATCAGCTTTCCCTTGGCCTGCGGGGCAGTCGAATCGTAGATATGCTGCAAGTTCGTGGTTTTTCCGCACAAACCGGGACCGTAGTAAACGATCTTGCAGTTGATCTCTCGTGATGCGTAGTTGATAAATGTCATATACATTTTAGATTCTGGATCGGCGACTTTGGATCGAATCAAAAATCCAAAATCAAAAATCCAAAATCAGCTAAACAGGCTGTCAATGTCCTCGTCGGTGATCTCCGAAAAAAACGAATTTTTATTCAAACGGTAATTGGCAGAGTCGCGAGTTGCCTCGTCGAGCAGTGATGCAACCTCAAAACTGGCCCGTTTGGTCCGTATTTTGACCAAGCCGAGCGTCGAACGCTCGTCAAAAACAACCACCAGCAGACTCCGGCCAATTACGCTGATAAAGATGCTCTCGCGTTCACCCTCGTGCACCACGGCGGGGAACGTGTCTTCGCCGATGAGCTTCGCCATACTGCTCGTCGCGGCGACATTACCGGCGGCGAGCGACGAAAAACTGGTCGTGTCCATATCACCGATATCGCCGTGAAAAGCGATCGGTTGGCCGTCACGGTCAACCAAAAAGACGACACGAGCCGCACATTCGACACAAAGGCGGGCAAGAATGATCTTGATCCTTTGAAATTGGTGCTCCTGGATAATGAAGGGCGTTTCTGCCATTTGGTTTGCCCGCCCGAAAGCGTGACTGAGGATATAATTTATCGCTGGTGAATTGTAATCGGCAATGCGGACGGCTGAAATCGGAATTTCACCGCAGTTTTAAACTTAACACAACACCGTAGATTGCGACAAGAACTTTTTGTCGTTTGCCACAGATCGGTTACACGGTCAACGTCATGTCCGAAAGTTTCCGCCCGAAAACCCGGACTTGTCGCGCCTATAAGATCAATTGATGATTAATGCCGAAAAATGCTAAAATTTAGCGACCGTCAATGTTTGTCGGAAAGCTTTATCAATTTGATTTTTGCCTTCGATTTTGGGCTCATTCTATGCACACGAGTCCTCTGCGTTTCAAATGAAACACCACGTTTTTTCCGCACACAGTAAGGGGTTAAAGTTCGTTGCGATCGGCGGCGGCAACGGACTGTCGACACTGCTTTCGGGATTGAAGCGGTTTGTAAATTCCGGAAATACGGAGTCGGTCTGGATCGCCGATCTGTCCGCGATAGTTGCCGTGTCCGACGACGGCGGTAGCTCCGGGCGTCTGCGAGACGAACTAAACATGTTGCCTCCGGGCGATATTCGTAATTGCATGGTGGCTCTCAGTGAAGATTCGGCAACGCTCTCCAAGCTGTTTCAACATCGATTTCGAGGCGACGGAGACCTCGGCGGCCACAGCTTTGGGAATATATTTCTTGCGGCGCTGTCGGAGGTCACCGGCGATTTCGCCGAGGCGGTGAAACTCTCGAGTGAGATACTCGCCAGCAAAGGCCACATCTATCCCGCGACGGTTTCTGACGTTCGTCTCGGTGCCGAACTTCTCGACGGTAGGACCGTTCGCGGTGAGACCAAGATCGGACTGGTTGGGGCAATGATCAAGCGGCTTTTCCTTGAACCGGCAGATTGCAAACCAATGCCTGAGGTGCTTGCCGCGATCGCTGACGCCGACGTTATAACGGTCGGCCCCGGCTCGCTCTTCACCAGCCTGTTGCCGCCGATCCTTGTCGAAGGCGTGAGCGAAGCGATCGCAGACTCGCACGCCGTCAAGATCTTCATCTGTAATCTGATGACCCAACCGGGCGAGACCGACGGTTTTACTGCCAGGCGTCACCTCGAGCTGTTTCGCGATTACGCCCCTGAGATCGATTTTGATTTCGTTGTGGTTAACGATTATCCGATCAGCGACGAACAGATGGCAAAATACGCCGACGAGGGTGCCGAGCAGATAGGCGTACACGGATCGATCTCGCCCGAAACGATTGAGGGGGCTGAGATCGTCTATGGTAATCTGTTGGACGAAGGCGAAAAGGTTCGGCACAATCCCGAACGTCTTGCCCAAGTTGCTTTGCTTTGTGCTATACAGTCCCGTGAGATGGTCGCGGCCTAAGTTTTTATGCAATCCAAATCTGAACAGCATCCAGACCTTGATGTGTTGGTCCTCGCCGCCGGACTAGGAACGCGGATGCGTTCAAATCTTGCCAAGGTTCTTCACCGTCTGGATGGACGGCCTCTGATAAATCACGTTTGCCGCACGGCTAGTGCCCTCGCTCCGCGGATGACCTACATCGTTATTGGGCACCAAGGCGAGGAGGTCAAAGCGGCGGTCTTAAGCGAATCGGACGAATCTACGGTTCGTTTTGTCATTCAGGAGCGGCAGTTAGGGACCGGTGATGCTGTAAACGCGGCTCGCGGGTTCTTGGCGGATACGGACTCAACATTACTCGTACTTTCGGGAGACGTACCAATGATCCGAGCCGAAACAATTGCTGCCCTGGTGCAGCTTCATCGCGGCCATCGCGGCCGCGGAGCAGCGTGCACCGTCCTGACTGTCAGACTGAAAGACCCTAACGGATACGGCCGAGTCGTCCGTGACGAGAATGGCATTTTTGAACGCATTGTCGAGCAAAAAGATGCCTCGGACGAGCAAAAACTGATCGACGAGATCAACTCCGGCATATATTGCTTCGACACACGCAAACTCTTTGCCGCTCTCGCCAACGTTCAGAATGATAACGCTCAAGGCGAGTATTATCTCACCGACGTCCCGCAGATCATGCGTGATGCAGGCGAGGATATCGCCATATATCAACACAATGACAGACACGAGATCGAAGGCGTCAACGACCGCAGCCAGCTTGCCGATATGGAGCGGCAAACGCGGCGGCGGACCGTGTCGAAACTGCTGCTCGACAGTGGCGTAACGTTCATCGACCCCAAAAGCGTTTACATTAGTTCGGCCGCCGCGATCGGCCGCGACACGATCATTTATCCAAATGTCACCATCGAGGGCGAGACCGTGATCGGTGACGGCTGCACCCTTCGTCCCGGGGTGCGGATCGTCAGCTCGCGGGTTGGCAACGGCGTCGACGTTCTCGACAACTGTCTCATCATCGACTCCGAGCTCGGAAACGGGTGCGTCGTCGGCCCGATGGCTCACCTTCGCGGCAAGGCGGTGATGGAGGACGGATCAAAGGTCGGCAATTTTGTCGAACTCAAAAAGACCCGCCTTGGCCGTGGATCGAAAGCCAGCCATCTCACCTATTTGGGTGACGCCACCATCGGCGAAAAGACAAATATCGGTGCCGGCACGATAACGTGCAACTACGACGGCAAGAACAAACACCAAACCCGCATCGGCTCCGGCGTCAAGATCGGCTCCGACACAATGCTCGTCGCCCCCGTAACCGTCGGCGACGGCGCCGTCACGGGAGCGGGAAGTGTGGTAACGAAAGATGTGGAAGCGAACAAATTGGTCGTCGGTGCACCGGCGAGACCGATCAGAGATCTTTCGAAGGTGAACTAATTATTTTCCGGAATTCAATTAGAAAGTTATGTGTGGAATAGTCGGATACGTTGGTAATAAACAGGTTGTGCCGTTGATCATTGACGGCCTCAGGAAACTCGAATATCGTGGGTACGACTCGGCGGGGATCGCGGTGGTGGATGACGAGCATCATCTCAGCCTGCGGCGAGCCGAGGGCAAACTGCGAAATCTCGAGGAGGCGATCAGGCTCAATCCGCTCGACGGCAACTACGGCATCGGGCATACGCGCTGGGCGAC
>JAYVUD010000193.1:0-5569 GCA_043788335.1 Chloracidobacterium sp.
GGGCGGCGGTGCCTTGAGTACAGTGCGTTTGAGCAGGAACGCGACGATGATGGCGGCGACTATGCCGATCGTGTACATAGCGAGCATCAGGACCGCACCGAGCGAGATAAAGCCGAGGACCGTCCGGCCGCCAAAAAACGACGCGATCATCAGCGTATAGACCGGCAGTCGAGCCGAACAGCTCATAAACGGAGCGATCAAGATCGTCGCAAACCGGTCACGCCGGTCCTCGATCGTGCGCGTCGCCATTATGCCGGGAATGGCACAGGCAAAACTGCTGATGAGAGGCAAAAACGCCTTGCCGTGTAGGCCGACGCGGCTCATCAGTTTGTCGAGCAGAAATGCCGCCCGCGACATATAGCCGCTATCCTCGAGCAGCGAGATGAACAAAAACAAAAGCAGGATCTGCGGTAGAAATGCGACCACGCCGCCGACGCCGGCGATGATACCGTCGGCTAGCAGATCGGACAAAATACCCGGCGGCATCTCGGCCCGGACGAAATCACCGAGGGCACCGAAACCTTTTTCGAGCAGGTCCATTGGCAGACTGGCCCATGAAAAAATGGTCTGGAATACGATAAGCAGCACAGCAACCAAGATGATCAGGCCAAAAAACTTATGCGTTAAGATGCGGTCGATGCGGTCTGAAAAGCGATGTTTCTTTTGATCGTTATGCCAGGTCGATTCTTGAACCGCGTTAGAAATAAATTTGTAACGTGCAAATATCTTGCCGTGCGGGCCGGAATCTTCGTCCGGATCCGCGATAAAATAGGGGACCTCAGGGATCGTCCCGATCGCTTCGGCGACGCGGAGCGCAAGTTCCTCGTGGCCGCGGCCCGATTTGGCGTTGATCGCGACAACCGGCGCCTTGAGCAGTGCGGCGAGCATCTCGACGTCGATCTCATGTTCCTGCTTTTCATACACGTCGATCATCGTCAAAGCAATGACGACGGGCACGCCAAATTCGAAGATCTGGGTAACGAGATATAGATTTCGTTCGAGATTGGTAGCATCGACCACGGCGACAATCACGTCGGGCTTCGGCACGGTCGGCAGCGAACCGGTAATGATCTCGCGAGCGATCTGCTCATCTAGCGATGTTGCGTCGAGACTATAGAGGCCGGGCAGATCGATCAGATTCGCCGTGCCGGTCGGAATTTTCCAGGTTCCCTCTTTACGTTCGATCGTGACACCGGGATAATTTGCAACCTTTTGCTTGAGTCCGGTCAGCGAGTTGAACAGCGTCGTTTTACCGGCGTTCGGATTGCCGGCAAGGGCAATGGTAATTCTTTGGGGGGGTTCGTTGCTCACGTTTGGGCCTCCGGTCTAGACCGCGACTTCGATAGTCGAAGCCTCGGTCCTGCGCATCGCCAAACTATAGCCGCGAACGCGAACCTCGAGCGGATCACCAAACGGTGCGGTGCGTATCACTTTCAACTCAATACCGGGAATAACGCCCATTTCGAGCAATCGGCGGGTAATGGCGGAATCGCCGCTAACGCTAACGACGCGTGCAGTCTGACCATGGGGCAGATCGGTAAGCCGCATTGTGCTCGCGGCAGTAATATCGTATGTCATACATTCTAATGCGCCGTTCCAACACCCTAATACTAACCTAAATGAAAACGTCTTTCAATTAGAAATGGTAAAAATAGTCATTAATCGAAAGAATTATTTCAAACCGGTCATTTTATGAGGCTGTTTGAGATCACCGACAGATTCGCCTGAAGCGTTCCGACCGAAAATCTGAGCGGAACGCGTCGTTCGTCCATACTAAGCCACACTTTGAGGCCGAGTTGGTCGAGTTCCGCGTTGCCGGTGTTTATGGTGATGAGTTGAGCCGCGACCTTCTCCCCACCATTCGTGATCGAATCAGCGTTTGATGGCCGAAGCGTGAATATGTAAGGACGGTCGTTCCAAAAGACAGCGACGCGGGTGTCATTGACGCGATTGCCGAGATCTTTGCTCGGACGCAGGTTAAACGAACGCATCGCGTAGATCAAGGACAGGATGGTATGTGTTCCGACCGGTGCCTCGATCGAATTTGCCCCTCCAAACGCGATCAGACCGGTACGGGTGTCAAAAGTCGCCGCCTGATTTAGACGTGCAAGCGAGCCCGCAAATTTCATTTCTGACTGAAACGGGGCGAGCGTGTCCGGATTAACGATCGTCGTCATCGAATCGCCAAGTGTGAACGTCGAATTTCCCTGATCGGTGCCGGTAACGGTCGCGGTGAGCCTGAGGCCCTCTCGCTTTTGGAACAACTTTCGTTCGGCGGCCGAGAACCGAATAGTACCGACGGATCTGCCACCGGACGAGACTTTGTATTCGAGTGTCTCACCGAGTGCAAATGAGAGTTCCGGCAGCAAAGGCTGATTTGGAACGTACGGAGCGGGAGTGGCTTTCGGCGTCGGGGTCGGCACCGGTGTTGTAACCGGCTTCGGTGTGGGTGTCGGGGTCGGTCCTGATGTAACCTCGGGGACGATGTTCTCCACGGACGAGAGTTGTGCGGTGTATGTCCCCTTTGCGGTCTTGAACTCGATCACAACAGGCAATCTCGCATCATCGATACTAAAATAGACGCTCAACTGCTTGATGCCGCGGGCATCGAGGTATGTGCCGGTGATCTTGGACACGTTCGTGTCATACTCGCCAAAGACCGACTTGATCTTCTGTGTCTTGCCTGTTTGAGCCGTCAATATAGATGTCTCGCCGTCCTCAATGATCGGAAAACTCCCATTTCCATTGCCGTTCCGGATCGCGTAAATTGCGGTCAGCAGGTCAAAACTAGTGGCCGGGGCAGTCAGAAAATTGATCGTTGTTTCCTTCGGTATCGGTCCGCCGTTTGTCGTACGGTTAATAACGACCGGATACCCCGTCTCGGGGTCGGCAAAGACAGTTCGCGATTCATCCACGAATGAGAATGCGGCACTTACGAGATCAAACGTCTTTAACCGCCCGCGTATCTCAACTACGTCTCTGCCGCTGAGTTTGCCCTGTGAAACAACGCTGGTCTCGAGTATGGCGACATCCTTGAGATTTTGAAATGAGACCGTGTATGAAAGCTTTTCCCCAATTTTGAATGCTGAACTATTTACGACCGAGACCGACTGCGAATACGCGGAGACGGACAAAATGACGGCAATAATAAGCGTCGTGAGGCACCTGGCCGAATTCACCATTCCAAAAGTTCTGATTTGTCGCATTGATCGTCGCATTTATTGATAGTTTTCTAGTTGCCCGCCAGCATCGTCTCGATCGCGGCCACTCGGTCGGCAGCCTGCGTTATCGGGCGGCCAACGACTAAATAGTCCGCCCCGGCGACAAGCGCGTCGGCAAAGGTCATTACACGCCGTTGATCGTCGGATGTTGCCAAAACCGGCCGAATACCGGGCGTAACGACTAAAAAATCCTTTCTCGCCACGGCACGCCTTATCAACCCAACCTCCCGAGGCGAGGCGACGACACCGTCGAAACCCGAGATCTCGGTAATTTTTGCGAGCTCGGCAACATGGACGTCCAGTTCGCGTTTAACTCCGGCCTCGTTCAAGGTCTGTTGATCGGAGCTCGTCAGAACGGTAACGGCGATCAGTTTCGGCATGACCAAACCCTCGCTATGGCACACATCCGAAACCGCATCACGCGTTCGCACCATCATCTCACTACCGCCGGCGGCATGGACGTTTAGCATCCACACGCCCACCCTCGCCGCTTCAACCGCCGCCGCAGCGACAGTGTTAGGAATGTCGTGGAACTTGAGGTCAAGAAATATCCGGTGCCCGGCGTCGACCAGTTCGCGAACAAAAGCCGGCCCGGCGGCGGTAAAAAGCTGTAACCCCACCTTGAACGCTCCGACGCGGGTACCGATTTCGGCCACCAGAACCCGAGCCGCCTCCGCGGTCGGTACGTCGAGGGCGATTATCAATCTTTCTTTCGGTTCAATAGCCCGATCAATGGCCTTTCCGGCGTTTTCCATCATTTGGGAAGATCTAGTCGAGATCCAGTGGATTTTTGAACGGCAGACCTTTGTCGGGGTCGGCACGTTTCAGAGCCTCTTCAAACTTCTCGGCGAGCAGACGCTCGCGATCCTTTTGCGACGACATTTCCTGTGAAAACAGCTGATCACGAAGTTCCTTTTTCTTATGAAGATCGCCCTTGAGATCCTCAAATGAACCGAGCACCTTCTTTTTTTCCTCGTGGGCAAGAATTGCTCCGGTCGACGCGTCGATCGTCAGGGTCGCATCACAGCACGGGCAAATTACGCTAAATCTTTCCATTTCGACCTCGATTGTACACCAACTACTGTGTTTCCTGCTTCTTTTTCAATTCCTGGATCTCCTGCAGGCTTAACTTCGGAGCGGGCGGAGCCTTAATGCCGGCAAGTGCCTTGATGGCTGCAAGCGGTACGCTGTTGATCGCCGCGACCTTACTGGGTGAAACCGAGACCACGCGGCCCGACTTAAGAAAGATCTTGACCGACTGGGCCTTACCGTTAGATGTCCGCTCGAGTTTTGAGATGTCCTTGTCGCCTGTGAAAACTCGCGACTCGACAAAGCTGCCGTCCGGAGCCATCGCCGTCGTCATCGCCGAATTATCCGGTGCCGGGATGCTCGGCGGCGGCCCTGACGGCGGCGGCCCGGGAACGTCCACGATACGTCGTTTGTTTGCCATCGCAAGGTCGCCGCCCGACGGTGCGTTAGGGTCGGGCGGCGCAGCATTTGCCGGGCCGGTGATGCCGGGGATCTGTTGGTTTGCAATGCTGACGTTTGAGGGCGTATTTGAGTTGTCAACGACCACGCCAGAGGCATTTGCGTTTGACTTTGGACCGGGGGCGTTCGCGGCCGCGTTCGACGCGGGGGCCGAACCGCACGCCTGGAGAAGACACGCAGTAACCAACGCAAGTATCAGACAAATAGATCTATTCATTAGTTTTGTATTGCGAGCCGTTCGATCAAATTGGCTTTTACCGTATTCCATTCCGAGTCAATGATACTGAAATAAACCGAATCTCGAAACCTTCCGCTCTCGGTGATCATGTGATTTCGGAAAATTCCCTCTTCTTTAGCCCCGATGCGAAGTATGGCCTTTCGCGACTGTTGGTTCAGCGCGTCCGTTTTTAACTCGACCCGGATGCAGCCCCAAACCTCGAACGCGTAAGTCAGCATCAGCAACTTCGCCTCGGTATTGACGCGGGTCCGCTGCCATCTGGGGCTGATCCACGTCCAACCGATCTCAGCACGGCGCTTGTTAATAGCAATGTTCCCAAATCGTGTCGACCCGACAACGGTGTTGGTTTCCCTTTCGACCGTGACAAACGGCATGGCTACGCCCCGATCGCGGTCGGCGAGTGCCGTCTCGATGTATTTCTGCATGTCGTCACGCGAGGCGATATTAGTCGGGATCAGACGCCAGAGCGACGCATCGTCACCGGCACTCCAGAGAGTGTCGAGATGCCCCGTCGACATCGGTTCGAGTCGTACAAATTCGCCGTCCAATCGTATCGGTTCTATTTTCATTCTGGTTAGGATAACAAAGAAGCGGCAGGCAGGTCGAAGAAACCTGCCTGCCC
>JAYVUD010000194.1:0-2785 GCA_043788335.1 Chloracidobacterium sp.
GCTGGCCACAGTGGGATGTTGACACACCTTGATCACAGTACCGGAGACTAATCGCATGCAGGCAATAAATTAAGGGAGAACAGTATGAAGACATCGAAAGTTATTTTAGGTTCATTTATCCTAATTATCCTGACGTCGGCAATATATGCACAGCAATCTTTCGTTCAGACTGTCACCCGCGCAAACAAGAATTGCAACGCGGTTTGTTCGGTATTTGAAGTTCCCGAACTCGATAACAAACCCCACGCCATCATTTTCATCACGCCCATCGCGTCGAATTATAAGCGTCCGATCGGTGCCTATTACATGTATCTAAACAAATGGAGCGTCTTTAATTTAGATGGAACAGCCATGGCCGAGGGTGACACGTTCAAAGTGGAGTATTTCATCGAGTCGGACTCCAGCCACTTTGTTTATGTTGTTCCCAAAAGCAACCAGATCATTACATCTGCCTATATTGATCACGTCGGTCTCAACAACAACCCGAGTGCTCAGGTTCGGATCTTACCGACCAACCCGCCAGGCGGCGGGGCCGTCTATAACAGCCTTGCAGCCAGAGCCTCCTACGACACCACTGTCTCCAAATGGTATATTTCCAACCTCAACAACACTTCGATACCATCTGGTGCTGCTTACAATATAATGTTTGCATTGCCCACATTACTTGGCACACCGGAAACGGTTGAAACGGTGAATCTGCCCCCGTTAACCCAGGCTCCTCCGACTCCCGCAAGTTTACCGCTGCAAGTCATCGTCCGGACGGAGTGGGCAATTCCCAATCAGAGCACGGTGCTTCAATCCGGGCAATGCCGATACGTTGGCTCATACGTCAATACACAGATTCTCGCCACGGATAGCGTCATTGCCACCGGAGGATCAGAAACCCTCGGAGACGCTTTGATGTGGTCGGCCACGGTGCAAAAGAGTCTAATTTCCATCCGTGTCTGCAACTGGCGAAGTATGACGCAGTCGGCTTCGACAACGATGAACTTAAACGGTAGAAAATTGAATATTCTTGTGCTTCGGTGAATAAACGGTGGAGAAACAATCATGAAAGTATCGAAAATAATCTTAGCTTTGTTCATCACGAAGCTCTTCTTTTTGTTCGTTCCTCAGAAAATCTTCTCGCAAACGGAGGCTCTCGACGGCGTTCGATTTACGCCACCGAAGGGCTGGGCAAAGACGGTCAAAGAGGGAGCAACGGTTTATACCGATATCGATAAGGCGGGTAACACTTTTTGTATTCTGACCGTATATGCGGCCACGCCGAGCACGGGCGACCCGAAAAGGGATTTCGCAACCAAGTGGAAAGAGTCTGTCGTTACGCCATTTAAGGCGGAGGCTGGTCCCAAGACCGAGACTCAGACTGCTGTCGACGGTTGGACTGCTACGGCGGGAGGCTCATTGATCGATATGAACGGGCTCAAAACTGCTGTGATCCTCACCGTTTTCAGCGGGTTTGGAAGAACGGCGAGCGTTCTCGCGATCTTCAACGACGAATCGTATTCGGCCCGAATGCAGGCAGTGGTCGACAGCCTGAGGGTCGACAAAGGCACAGTTTTATCCAACCCGCCGCCGGCCGCGCAAACCGACCCATTTCCGGACAAGCCGGGTTATCAACCCCAGAAGCCCTTGGCCGGCCCGCTGAAAGACTCGATCACGATCGCCGATATTGTGGGCACCTGGGACGAAGGCGGGGCGAGCGTTACGACCTATGTTGACTCATCAAGCGGTAACTATTCCGGCACGGATACGACCTTTTACGCTCAGAGTTACGCCATTAAACCCGATGGCACGTTTGATCACAAATTTCAGGGCCGAACCGCTAATCATACGGTCCGCGAGTCGAGCAACGGCACGATCACTCTGTCGGGTGGCTACATCATAGTCAAGTTCACGGGAGGCGAGAGAAAAACGTCGAGCAAGTACCAGTTTGTCTCGTTCATGACACTCCCGAACGGCGGAGCAGTCCTCTCACTGATTCCACTTGGCGAAAACGAAAAATTATATGATGCCAACTGGATGGTTTTGGAATGCGGCCACGGCAGCGGTTACATTCACTGTGTTGGTGGCGAAGAGTGGACGCTTCGCGCGACGAAGCCGGCAAAGTAGCTGATCGGAATGCGGAGAACATTATGAAAGTAACCAGCAAAGTACTCGGGCTGTTTATCCTTACGTTTGTGGCGGCGTCGGCGACCTTTGCCCAGCAACAATTGATCCAAACCGTCACCAAAGAGAATAAGGGCTGCAATGCCGGTTGTTCGGTGATCGATCTTCCCGAATTAAACGGCAATCCGAACGCGATCATCTTTGCAACGCCGATTGGAAACAGTAAGGATCTGAACCCGCATCCGGTTGGTGCCTATTATATGTACCTCAAGAAATGGAGCATTTTTAACCTTGATTCGACGCCCATCGCTGAGGGCGCCAAATTCAACGTCCAATATTACCTGGCACCGGACCCTACTCGATTTGTCTACGTTGTTCCACAGGGCACGGATGCCTGCATCGATCACGTTGGACTCAATAACGATCCGACTGCCCAGATCAGGGTTTTCCCCACCGGGCCTCCGTCGCGTGGAGCCCTCTTTAATAGGAATGAAATTAAGGTTGATTACGACGCTGCTGCTTCGAAATGGTGTATCACAAACGTTAACGCTTTCTTCGCGGTGCCTATCGGGACCGCGTATAACATCGCTTTTTCGGCCGGCACAGTCGGGTCGAACCCTCCGAAACCCGCGACAACACCGTCTCCGCAGACCACCCCGGCCATATCCGCCAGTCC
>JAYVUD010000195.1:0-5410 GCA_043788335.1 Chloracidobacterium sp.
AACAGGCTCGTCAGGCGGGTGACCTGACCAAGGCTGCCGAGATACAGTACGGTCGTATTCCGGAACTCGAAAAGCTTCTTGAATCCGAACAAGCTCGCCTCAGCGAATTGCAGAAGGACGGCGTATTCCTAAAGGAGGAGGTAGACGAGGAAGACGTTGCCGAGGTCGTCGCCAAATGGACCGGCGTTCCGGTAACAAAGATGCTGCAGGGCGAAATGCAGAAGCTTGTCGCAATGGAAGATAATCTCAGGAAGCGGGTAATCGGGCAGGACGAGGCGTTGCAAGCAGTTTCGAACGCAGTTCGCCGTGCCCGAGCCGGGCTGCAGGACCCGAACCGCCCGGTTGGATCCTTCATCTTCCTTGGCCCGACCGGCGTCGGAAAGACCGAGACCGCTCGGGCGTTGGCAGAGTTTCTCTTCGACGACGAAAAGGCGATGGTTCGGCTCGATATGTCAGAGTATATGGAAAAGCACGCCGTCTCGAGGATGATCGGAGCCCCGCCCGGATATATCGGGCACGACGAAGGCGGCCAACTGACCGAGGCAGTTCGGCGGCGTCCCTATTCAGTCGTGCTGTTTGACGAGATCGAAAAGGCCCATCCGGATGTCTTTAATGTTCTGCTCCAAATTTTGGACGACGGGCGTCTGACTGATTCGAAAGGACGAGTCGTCCACTTTAAGAATACCGTACTGATAATGACGTCGAACCTCGGGTCGCGTGAGATACAGTCGGCGGCAGAAAACCCTCTGGCCGATCGGGAAATCAAAAAGGATGTTCTAAAAGTATTGCGTGATCATTTTAAGCCGGAATTTCTCAACCGCATCGATGACATCGTCGTCTTTGCCCAGTTGAGTCGCGACCAGATCGCTCTAATCATCGACGTCCAGCTTGAAAAGCTGAGAAAGAACCTCGACGATCGGGGTATCACGATCGAACTCGACGACACAGCACGTGACCTGATCGTTGAGGAAGGCTATGATCCGGTCTACGGCGCCCGACCGCTCAAGCGTGCGATCCAGACGCTGGTCCAAAATCCGCTTGCGGTCAGCTTGCTCAAGGGTGAGATCGCAAGTGGCAGCAAGGTGCTAGTGTCGGCTGAGGACGGGGAGATGAAGTTTACGCCGATTGCGAGCGGCGTATCGGCCGCGGGGAACTAGCGGCTTCGTGACCGAAAGATCATTTCGCATGTGATCTGTCTAATCCCCGCTTTCATATTGGCGTGCAAAACTCTAATATCTATCTACGTGTTTAGAAGAAAAAAGATGAATCAGAAAAATGCGGAACTCGAAGAACTCGAGGACGAGACTATCCCAGTGAAAGACAAGCGTCGGTTTAACGCCGACGGCGAGCGAGCGATTGAGCCTGAAGCACCAAGAGAACCGATCAAATCGTTTAACGAGACCATCCTCGAGGCAAATCTGAAGTCTGAGATCGAACGCCGCGAAGGTGCCGAGTCGAAACTCGTCGGCGTCCAGGCCAAGTTCGAGGAAGCCAAAGCTACTCTCGAAAGAGAAACCTCCGAAATGCGTGCCCGACTGATGAAGACGCTCGAAGATCGTGCAAAACAGGCACAGTTCAATTTCCTGACGACTCTTTTGCCGGTACTCGACAACCTTAATCTCGCCGTCGCCGCGAGCGAGACCGATCCGTCGGTCGAGAATCTGCGGAGCGGTGTAGTCGGAACTGCTCGCAGTTTCGAAAGGGCTTTGATCGATGTCGGCGTGGAACCGATAGCGTCGATCGGTGCAGATTTTGACCCGGAATTGCACGAAGCGGTCGACATCGTTCCCGCAGACGCCGAGCTTGACGGTAAGGTAACTGCCGAATACGCGAAGGGTTACAAGTTTGGAGACAAACTACTGCGTCCAGCCCGCGTCCAAGTTGGCAAGTCAATGGCGGGGAAAGCGGTAGAGTAGCAAATAGTTAAAATTCATTTTGCCTCGAAAAGAGCTTTTATGGGTTCGCGGCAAAATGGTATTATTTTAACAACGGCAAACGGCGTCCCTCAACACTCTCTCTTTCGGTAGTATCGTTGCATTACAAAATTATGGCAGATATAGACGCATACAAGGATAAATTCAGCGAAAGCGGACGGCGCGTCCTCGAAACGGCGTTGAACGAATCGAAGAAAAGAGACCAGAACTACGTGGCAGTCGAGCATATCTTGCACGCCATCGCGTTTGAGGAAGAGGATTTGTTTGCCTCCACGATGCGTGACCTGTCAGTCGATCCGCGTTCGGTCAAATTGCTGATTGAAAAGCGTGTCGAGATCGGTCGACAGCATACGGGCAAAGGATATCGGATCGCTCCGGAAACCACCGAACTGTTTAAGCGAGCAATGGATCGTGCCCGCTCACAGGGTCGTCGTGTTATCGACGGCAGCGACATCTTTTATGTCCTTTCAAACGACGAACGCAGCGTTTTGAATGAAGTACTTCAAAATCTTGGTGTACCGGCCGACGAGGTTGCACAGACGGCTCGAACGCGCATCCGCAAGCGAGAAAAGGAAGAAGAACGCACGCGTCAGAAATTTGAACTGCCATCGTTTCTGCGTCATTTCGGTGTTTCGTTGAACAAGCTCGCCCGTCAGGACAAGATCGCACCGACGATCGGGCGTGAACGCGAGATACGGCAAATGATCGAGATCCTCTCGCACCGCGAGCGGTCCAATTCGCCAATGCTCGTCGGTGAGCCCGGCGTCGGAAAGACAGCCGTCGTCGAGGGTCTAGCAAGATTGATCGAACTTGAGCCCGAAAAGGTGCCCGAGCGGCTTCGCGACTCGCACATCGTCCAGCTACAGATGGGCGGCCTCGTTGCAGGCACGATGCTCCGCGGGATGTTCGAAGAGCGCATCAAGGGCATCATCGACGAGGTCAAAGAGAAAGACAATATAATTTTGTTCATCGACGAAGCACACACCATAATAGGTGCCGGCGCAGCGATGGGCACAACCTCGGACGCGGCCAATATGTTCAAATCGTCGCTGGCTCGTGGCGAATTGCGGATAATTGGAGCGACGACGATTACCGAATACAAAGAGTATATTGGCGAGGACGAGGCTCTTGCACGGCGTTTCCGCCTGGTCAAGGTCAACGAACCGACGATAGACGAGACGCGCGAGATACTGATGGGAATCAAGCCGCGGCTCGAGAAAAACTACTCGGTCAAGATTTCGGACGAGGCAATAAATATGGCTCTCGAGATGTCGCCGAAGTACATTCGCAACCTTCACCTGCCGGACAAAGCGATCGGTTGGCTCGATACGGCGTCGGTCAAGGTCGAGATCAACGAACCAAAAGAACTGATCGTCCGGCCCGAGCACATCATCGACGTTATTTCGCAGGAATCACAGATCCCGAAGGATATGATCTACCGCGACACGTCCGATCGTTTCTCCAAGATGGAAATCGACCTCGCAAGCCGCGTCATCGGCCAAAAAGAGGCGGTTCGTGCAGTCGCTGAGCGTTTGCGGCTGAACAAGGGTCCACTCAAAGAAAATCATTACGCACCGGACGGCGTATTGCTGTTCCTCGGGCCGACCGGCGTCGGCAAGACCGAACTTGCCAAGGCGGTTGCCGAGTTTATGTTCGGCGACGAAAGCAAGATGGTCCGTATCGATATGAGCGAATACGGCGACGGAACGGTCGGCATTGAAAAACTGATCGGGATGCCTCGCGGCATCGTCGGTTCAGAGCGCGGAGGCCTGCTTACTGAACAGCTTCGCGACAACCCATATACCGTACTGCTGCTCGACGAGGTCGAAAAAGCGTCGCCGTACCTGATGAATATCTTTCTTCAGGCGTTTGACGAAGGCTGGATCACCGACGGACGGGGCAAAAAGGTTTACTTGTCAGATGCGATCGTCATAATGACATCCAACTTGGGCTCGGAGAACTTTAAGAAGTACGAAAAGCCGCTCGGATTCGGTCAAAAGTCGCAGGGCGAAATGAAGAATATTCGTCAGGACGTGATGAAAGCGGCCGAAACGCGGTTCACACCGGAGTTTCGCAACCGCATTGACGAGATCGTCATTTTCTCGCCGCTCGTGATGGACGAGGTGCGTGAGATCGCCAAACTCTATCTCGGCAGCCTGCGGCGTAATATGGAACGCCAGGGCAAGATCGTCGAAGTGACCGAAGCCGCGATCGACCTGCTGACCGAAAAAGGCTTTAGCCCGGCATACGGTGCCCGATTCCTCAAACGGCACATCGACCAAAAGGTAAAATTGCCGATCACCAACGAGTGGAAACTGGCGACCAAATTCAATGTCGACGCCGAGGACGGCGAGATCACCGTCAAACCGGCCGAGGTTTTTAGCCTTAATTAGGAGGTCGCTCGAAATGAGTGTTCAGACATATGAAGGAACGGTAACCAGTGGCCGGATTGCTCTCCGATCGGGCCTTGTTCTTCCGGAGAGGACCAAGGTCTTCGTTATCGTGCCTAAAGGCTTAGAAAACGAATCGCCGGTTAACGTCAGGACTCCGCGGCTGAAGGATAGGGAGAAATCCAGCGAATTTAAGATGCAAATGATCGAGGATCCGTCGAGTTTTGGACAATGACTCGAAATTTGTGAGTTTTGGTTTGGCCGAATCCTAAATCTAGAACCCTGCATCTAAGGCTTTGGTGTTAATATATCGCCAGAGCCTTTTGTGCGTTTTGGGAGTGAGATTATGTTAGAGAAATACAGAGCGACGATCCACGGAAACACTATCGTATGGAATGGTGAGGTGCCGGAGCCGCTAAACGATACGAATACGTCGGTCGAGGTCAGCGTTGAGATCCTTTCGCCGAAGCCCGAACCTAGAAAGCCCAATGGAGCAAAAATGGTCGAGGCCCTCGAAAAGTTGTCGGCCTTAGGCGGCGTTAAGTCCATACCTGACCCCGATGCCTGGCTACGTGAAATTCGCAGGGATAGGCCGTTGCCAGGACGCGACTAATGATCCTCGACAGCGACATTATTATCTATTCGGCTTTGCCGGAAAGGAAAGACGTCAAGGAATTCATATTCTTGAATTCTCCTTACGTCTCGGCCGTTAGCCGTGTTGAGGTTTTGGGCTTTCAGAGACTAAGCGAAGTGGAAATCGAGTATTTTGAATCATTCTTCGATTCGTCCGTTTGCCTCGTCATCTCGGACGACGTAATAGACCAAGCGATCCGTCTCCGCCGACAGCATAAGATCAATTTGGGAGATTCATTGATCGCGGCCTCGGCGATCGTAAACGGACTTTCGCTCGTCACAAATAATACGAAAGACTTTAATTGGATAGGCGGCCTTAAATTGATAAATCCGCTTCAAATTACATGAAATTAAGCGTCTTGTTCGCGATCATTTTTCTTACTACATTGTCGGTCGCTGCTCAAACCGACGCCCCGAAGCCGCCGCCGCAGACGGAAAAGGCTGAGGCGATCG
>JAYVUD010000196.1:0-16352 GCA_043788335.1 Chloracidobacterium sp.
TAAGGACTCGCCGAAAACTAAATTTGTCGTCTGCACCGCTGACGAATCGGAACCGGGCTCGTTCAAGGATCGCTATCTGATGGAGCGGGACCCGCACGCCATCATCGAGGGCATGATCATCGCCGGGCACGCGTTGGGTTCGACGACCGGCTACATATATACTCGCGGCGAGTACCGCTATCTGATTGACATAATGGATGTTGCGATCGCCGAGGCACGCGATGCGGGGTTGCTCGGCAACAACATTCTTGGCTCGGGGCTGAATTTCGAGCTCCACACTCACACCGGAGCCGGTGCCTATATTTGCGGCGAAGAAACGGCACTGCTCTCGTCGCTCGAGGGCTATCGCGGACACCCGCGGATGAAGCCGCCGTTTCCGGCGATCGAGGGGCTATATTCGAGCCCGACGATCGTCAACAATGTCGAGACGCTGACCTCGATCCCGCAGATCATCGAGATGGGCGGCGAAGCCTGGCAAAAACTCGGCACCGAGAAATCGGGCGGCACCAAGCTCTGGTCGATCAGCGGCCACGTTAAGCGGCCCGGCGTTTACGAGCTGCCGATGGGCTATGCCGACATGGAAAAGTTCATTTTCGACGATTGCGGCGGCATGCTTCGCGACGACAAAAAGCTGAAAGCGGTGATTCCCGGCGGATCGAGCGTCTATATCATGAACGCCGGCCAGATCCTCGGAAAGAATGTGACCCTTGATTACGAGGGCCTAGTCGCCGCCGGGTCAATGCTCGGAACCGGCGGAATGATGGTGATGGACGAGACGGTCGATATAGTCGAGTCGACCAAGAACTTGACCGAATTTTACAAGCACGAATCCTGCGGATGGTGCACACCGTGCCGCGAGGGTACGGATTGGTTGGTAAAGATATTCAACCGCATCTCCGAGGGTGGCGGCCGCCCCGAGGACGCCCAGTTGATGCTCGATATTTGCGACAACATCGAAGGAAAGAGTTTCTGCCCGCTCGGCGATGCCGCGGCATGGCCGATACAGAGTGCGATCAAACAATTTCCGGATGACTTTAAGAAATGGCTCTTTGACAAGACAGGTTCGAACGGAGTTACAGCAAACGTATAAAACGACGTTGGTTCAAATTTTGAGTGGGGTACGGTCCCTGGCGTCGTTCCTGATCATAAGCGGCGGCCTGGCACTGTCGATCGCCGCTCAGGACAAGACGCCGATCATCATCATTCCGGGTATTACCGGCTCAGAAATGGTGAACGGCCAGACCGGCGAAAAGGTTTGGTTCAGAGTTCCGCGGTCCAAGGTCGATGATCTACGGCTTCCGGTGGTCGCCAATCCGCTTCGGACAAAAGATCACCTTATTCCGGGCGATATCTTGCGGAACGTCAAGTTCGGCATATTTCCCTCGATCGATGTCTACGGTGGATTGATCGATTCGCTCGTAAAAAACGGTGGCTATCATGAAGAGTCATGGGATAGTCCGACCAAGGGCGGATCCGAGAGTGCGATCTATGTTTTTCCGTATGACTGGCGGCTCGACAATGTCGTCAACGCCAGGCTGTTGGTCCGCAAGATCGCTCAGCTCCGGATCAAACTGAAACGCCCGGGACTGAAATTTAATGTAGTTGCCCATTCGATGGGCGGGATCATCGCCCGCTACGCAGCGATGTACGGCGATGTTGATCTACCTCCGGCGAGCCGAAAACCAGTGCCGTCGTGGGCCGGAGCCAAGCTGTTTGACAAGATCATCCTGTTGGGAACGCCGAATGAAGGTTCTGTTTTGTCCTTGAACACGATCCTAAATGGTTTTGCGATCGGGGGAATCAACATCAATCTGCCGTGGATCCAAAACCTGTCGAAGTTTGATCTTTTTACGATTCCGGCGGGATATCAGTTGCTCCCGGCCCCGGGAACGCTGCGAGCGTTGGATCAGAATTTTGAACCCATCGCGATCAACCTTTACGACCCGAAAGAATGGTCGAAATACGGTTGGAACGTGATAGATGACAAGGGGTTTGATCGGAAGTTTACTTTGGCCGAACGTCGGGCGGCCAAGGCGTATTTCGCCGCCGTACTTGATCGGGCCCGACGGCTGCACCAGGCATTGGCGGCCGGCACAAAAGCCAATGGCGTCGAGATCGACACGATCGGCGGCGATTGTAAGGATTCGCTCGACGCGATCGTGCTCTATCAGGAGCCAAAGTCACATAAGTGGCGGACGCTATTCAAAGCTTCGGCATTTGCGAAAAGCGGTGGCGAAAAGGTCACCTCGGACGAATTGAAAAAGGAAATGTACACGCCGGGCGACGGAGTCGTGACCACGCGTTCGCTGAATGCGGAAACGGAATCGAAACTGGCAGGTGCCGAGCTGATACGTCCCGTGACGTCGAGTTACATCTGTGAGGAACATAATAAACTCGCGGCAAATGCCGATGTTCAAAAGCGGATACTCGCAATATTTGCCGGCCTAAAGCCATAGCCGGTCGAGGCAAAATTTAGTTAAGTTTTAGTTTAATTTTTAGTTTACTGGAGAATTTAATAATGGGAAAAGGTGATAAACGTTCAAGACGGGGCAAGATCTTTGCCGGTAGTTACGGAAAGTCGCGTCCGAAGAAAAAAGTGATCGTCAGGCCGGCGGTCGTTGAAAAGGCAGCGAAGAAAGAAAAGTAGGTTGCCGCTCGTGTTGAATTGATATTTGAGGATTCTCGATCTCGCGGCGGGCATTCGGATTTGTCGCGGCTGGCCGTTGAGTGGTCCGGAACGGCCGTTCCTCGGCCTGGCTGTATATTTTTGACAAACCAGTGTCGACCCGCGAGGACAGGCAGTTTTAATGTTTCCATGATCGAGATGGCGGACGGCGATGAGACGATCGCTGCTGAAACCCGCTATTCTCGCCTAAGCTGATTAGCGTTTTATATAGTCTGATGTCAACAGAACCGATAAAAGTCACAATAAACGAACAGGAATTTGAGGTCGGAAAAGGCGACCGTCTGATCGACGTGATCCGCGAAAAGGGTTACGGCGTTCCGTCGTTTTGTTATTACAAGGACCTCGCTCTTCAGGCGTCGTGTCGTATGTGCCTGGTGCGCATCGACAAGATGCCTAAGCTCCAGACATCCTGCACCATCTCTTGCACGGACGGAATGGTCGTGACGACCGATAGCGAAGAGGTCGAAAAGGCGCAGCGTGCAATGGGCGAATTTTTGCTCGCCAATCATCCGCTTGATTGCCCGGTGTGCGACCGCGGCGGAGAGTGCGAATTACAGGAAGTTATCTTCGACTGGGGCGACGTCGAGCAGAGATTTACGGAGAAAAAGAACGTCGATGCCGAAAAATATCTTTCGCCGATCGTCGCAAACGACCCGCAACGCTGCATTTTATGTAAACGCTGCACACGCGTCTGCGACGAATGGATGGGTGAGGACGCGATCGAGGCCGGCAACCGCGGCGTCAACACGGTTATCGGCACCTACGGCGGATGGCTAAACTGTTCGCAGTGCGGCAATTGCATCGAAGTTTGCCCGACGGGCACCCTGCTCGATGGCGTTTATCGCCACGAGACGCGGCCGTGGGAACTTGACCAAACAGTCTCGACCGATGTCTACGGCTCTGACGGCATGCAGATCAGTATCGGTTCGCGAGCGGGCGAGGTTCACCGGATAGTGGCCCGCGACCGCTACGTCAACGGCCTAAACGGCGAATTCCTGGACGTCAAGGCTCGTTTTGCACACGGTTTTATCAATCACGCCGACCGCATCAAGACACCGATGATCCGCTATTCAAAGGGCGGCAGCCTTATCCCTTCGACGTGGGACGCGGCGGTGAAATTTGCGGCCGATAAGCTCACGGCTGCCGGCAATCAGGCCGGTGTTATCGCTAGTCCGCGGTTGACCAATGAGTCGATATTTACACTCAAGCGATTTGCCGCCGAGGGTCTCGGTAATGGCAACTACGCGATCTCTGAGCCCAACTCGATGGCTCCGTTCTTCGACAATCTCAGCGTACCGCTTTGCACGCACAAGGAGATCCGGTACGCGAAAACGATCATCCTGATCGGCGGTGAACCCGAGGAAGAGCAGAGCTATACCGCCAAGCAGATCCGTCAGGCGGTTCGCAACGGCGGTGCCAAATTCATCTGCGTTAACGATACCCCGATAAACCTGTCGAGGCAGGCAACGCAGTTCGTTCACGTCAGCCCGGGCTCAGTCGACGCATTTGCGTTGGCGTTCGCGGACGCCGGAAATGACACGACCGCGGCGTCTAAACTCGGCATCGACACATCCGAGATCGACAGCGTCCGAAAAACTATCGACGAAACCGCAGGCGATGTGATCATAATGGTCGGCGGCGAACTCTCGGCAGACGCCCAGGCGGTTCTCGCGGCGTCGGCCGGCGCGTTTGCGGGAGAGGGGCGGCGTGTGCTGCTGCACCCGTTGGCGAAATACAACAACTCGGTCGGTGCACTCGACATGACCGCCGGACGCAAGTCGGTTGCGGATGTCATCGCGAATTCCGGATCATTGCTCATCGGCGGCAGCCTACAGGACGCAAGCGTTTTGGCGGGGAAGGATTTTGTCGCGGTTCAGGAACTTTTCCTGACCGAGACCTGCGACCACGCCGACGTGGTTTTTCCGGCAGCCAGTTTTGCCGAGATCGACGGCACGTTCACAAATAACGCCCGAAATGTTCAGCGTGTCCGAAAGGCGATCGATCCGCTGCATCGCTCGAAACCCGACTGGATGATCACATCGCTGATCGCCCGCGAAATGGGTTCGGACTTCGGCTACGATCAGTCGGCTTCGAACGTGTTCAAGGCCCTAGCCGAGAGCGTGCCGGCATACGCCGGCCTTCGCTATCCGGCGCTCAAGGACGAGTCGAACCCGGTTCAGGCAAAATACGCGATCGCCGCAAACGCGGATGTTTCCGGTGCGGCCACGGCGCTTAAAGAAGCCGTTTCGGCTTTGCCCGAGGCATCAGAGAAGATCTCGGCCACGCCGCGGGTCGGGCATAAACTCCATCGTTTAACGACGATGACGAGCAAGACCGAGCAATTTCACCTGCTCGCACACGGCAATCCGAAACCGGGCAATCTGATGGTGTCACCGCTGATCCAATTCGCATTGGACGGTAACCCACTGGAATCAGGCATGGCCGAAGCAGCGTTAGTTGGCGTCGCCGATAGATCGGCGGCCGGTAAATAGTTTTTGTTATGGAATCAGTTATAAAGACTATATTTCCCTTCGTAGTTACGTTAGCCGCGATCGGCGCCGCGTTTGGCGGCGTGATGATGGTGGTCGCCTACACGGTGCTCGCGGAACGCAAGGTCCTCGGGTGGATCCAGGGACGCATTGGGCCCAATCGTGCCGGGCCGTGGGGCCTTTTTCAACCGTTTGCGGATTTTTTGAAATTTATCCTCAAAGAAGATCTGACGCCGGACAAGTCGACGAAATTTGTCTACTTTATGGCCCCGGTCATCGCTCTTTCGTGTGCTCTGATGCCGTTGGTGGTGTATCCGTTCGGTCCCGAGATCACGACGGTCGATTGGAGTTTCCTGCCGATGGGTTTGGGCGAGGGCATTAAGGCTCTGCCGCTGACGATCGCTCGCATCGACGTGGGCGTGCTCTTTGTTCTCGGTATCACATCGGTCGGCGTTTACGGTATTGCCCTTGCTGGGTGGTCGTCAAACAGCAAATACAGCCTGATGGGCGGACTTCGTTCGTCGGCTCAGATGATCTCGTACGAACTCGCGATGGGTGCGTCGGTCATCGGCGTCGTCATGCTCTCGGGCACGCTCGATCTCAACGGCATCATATTGGCTCAAATGCACGGGCCGATATACATGCGTTGGTATATTATCCCGCAGATCATCGGATTTCTGGTGTTTCTGATTGCCGCGTTTGCCGAAACTAACCGCGTGCCGTTTGACCTACCCGAAGCCGAGACCGAACTTGTCGCCGGTTTTCATACGGAATACTCCGCACTTAAATTTGCACTGTTCTTCATGGCCGAGTACGTGAATATGTTCACGGTCTCGGTCATGTGTACAGTGCTGTTCCTCGGCGGTTGGTACATACCCGGCCTGAGCCACATTTTCGCGGTCGGATCGATACCGTATGCCGTGGCCAGCCTCGCGGGCTTTGTCGCTAAGATCTTCGGTTTCTTGTTCTTTTACATCTGGGTCCGCGGAACTCTGCCGCGTTTCCGGTTTGACCAACTGATGAATTTCGGTTGGAAATTTTTGTTGCCGGTCGCATTGGCGAACGTCATCATTACGGTCGTGATAGTTTATTTTTTGAATCGGTGAACTTCACCGTTGAGACGCTGAGATGCAGAGGTTAGACAACGGACTCTGCCGCATGTCACAGGCATTTTGATCTCATCGCGTCTCGGCGGTTAAACAATCTTATGGCCTCGACAGTTTTATTTTACCTTTTTGCCGGCCTCGCCATCGCTGCGGCGATATCGACGGTTTACCACCGAAATCCGCTTTACAGTGCGATCTCGCTGGTCGGCGTGTTTCTTTCGCTATCGTGCATCTACATCACGCTCGCGGCACCGTTCATCGCCGCCGTACAGGTGCTGATCTACGCCGGAGCGATCATGGTGCTCGTCGTCTTTGTCATCATGCTCCTCAATATGGATGACGAACCGGGCCGTAACCGCCTGCGTTACCTCGTCGGGTTCGGCGGCGGTCTCGCGGCAGTGCTGCTCGGGCAGACGTTTTTTGTCTACTCGTCCGTTGTGCGGGCACCTAATGTGGCCGTCGATCAGACCAAAACCATCGGCAAGACGATGAGCATCGGGCAGGGAATGTACACCGAGTATCTGCTGCCGGTCGAGATCGTCGGCATCTTGCTGCTGATGGCCATCATTGGAGCCGTGATCCTCGTTCGCCGGCTTAATCAGCCGAACCTGGAACTCGTGGTAAAGGAAGAATTAAAGGATGAGCACCTGGAAAAAGGCCTGCTGAATTAACGAAATGGAACCAAGCTTAGCCAGTTATTTGGCACTATCAGGGATATTGTTCACCATCGGAGCGGTCGGCGTTATATTCAAACGCAACGCGATCGGGATGTTCATGTGCATTGAGTTGATGCTCAATGCCGTGAATCTGACATTTGTCGCGTTTTCACGTTACTACGGTGATGTGACCGGCCAGCTATTCGTCTTTATGGTGATGTCTGTCGCCGCGGCCGAGGCCGCCGTTGGCCTCGGTATTATCATCGCCTTCTTCCGCAATCGGCAGTCGGTCGATGTCGATGACGCGAGTTTGATGAGGAACTAAGAACAAATGCCGCCGGATTCGGCCGGGCTGGAGGATTGATGGGACGACGTTTTTTACAAACTTTACTTTTTGTCGCTGTGGCCGCGATGTCTATGGGCGTTGTGTTCGGTCAAAAAGCTGTTGGCGGCGAAGGCAGCACGGTTGGGACGGGGTATCAGTGCGTTCAGCGAATTACGACGAGTGACTGGAACATTTTGCTCGGCGACCTCAGGTCCACAAACGCGGAGATCATTCATCGGATCGAGACCGACGCCAAATTTCGCGGAAAACAGGTTGATAACCTTCGCGAGCTTTTTGCCTTTGGCTGCCAGGCGGTTAAGAACGGTGTGTTGACCGATCCGGTATACCTCGACGAGCTCGGTAACATCCGCCGGGAGATCACCGCTGTCCAGTTTGAGAGATCGACTGTCGGACCGGCACTGAGTGTGCCATTAGCGTCGGTAACCGAAGCCAGGATCGCCGCTTTTTATAAGATCGCGGGAAACGAGGATCGTTTCAAGACATTCCTCAATACAAAAATGGAGCTCCTCCGTCGCGGTGATCCGGACATGGCGGACAGGCAGGTAAGCGACGACGAGACAACGCAGGCAAAAACGATATTTGCAAAGCTCTCCCTGCTCGCCGCTGACAGGGCGGCCGGCAGCGCAAGATTGACCGAGGATCAGCGTGCCAAGACAGAATTTCAGATCAGGTTACAGCAAACCCAGTTTCTGGCCAGAATACTGGGAGAAAGTCTCGGGAAAAAGACCGCGGCAACCGACCCTGAGATAGATAAGTATCTCGCGGAGCATGCGGAACTTGATGTATCGGTAAAGAGAGCGAAGGCCGAATCCATACTAAAACGGGCTCTGGCGGGCGAAGATTTTGCAACGCTCGCGAACACGTATAGCGACGACCCGGGTAATATCGAGGTGTCTGACGGCAAAAAGCAGGGCGGGCTCTACCGGGACGTACCCTTGGGCAAGATGCTGCCCGAATTTGAAAAGACCGCACTGGGACTGGTGCCGGGAACTGTCTCGCCGGTATTGACACCGTCGGATTTTGGTTACCACATCATCAAGTTGGAACGACGATACAGTAAAGCGGGCGGTACCTATGACGTACGCCACATACTGATCTCGACCGGCTTTAAGGATCCGGACGATCCGAACGGCCGCGAGATGCCAGCACGCGATTTCGCCCGCCGCCAAATTGAAAAGAAGCGGCTGGCTGAGCTCACCGCCAAGGTCGTCAAGGAAAATCCGATCGAGATCGCTGATCTTCCGGCGGGCACGGCCATTCCGAAAAAACCGGCGACGCCGCCCGTGAGAAATTAGTTTTATGGTGGTCGAGATCAGACGAGCAAGGCACGATGATGCTCAGAAGATCGCCGAATTTGCTCTGCTGCTATTTGCCCAGCATAGAGCATACGATCCCGGAAGATTTGCGGATCTGGGAGACATCGAGGGGGCAAAGAGATTTTACGGCGGCTGTATTGACGATAGCGAAGCCGCAATTTTGATAGTTGAAAACGACGGTCGGAGCGTGGGGTATGCGTACCTTCAGTACGAGGCACTCAACTACGCCGACCTGCTCGAGTCTGTCACCTGGCTGCACGACATCTATCTGGTCGAGTCGGCACGAGGCATCGGAGCCGGCACGCTGCTGATGGCAGCGGCAGTTAAGGCGGCAAGCGAGCTCGGTGCAAACAAGATAGTACTGCACGTAGCGGCGCAAAACGCGGTCGGGAAAGAGTTTTTCGAACGAGCCGGATTTCGGACGTCGATGTTTGAGATGATGTTGAAACTGCCGGCTTAATGATCTAATGACTGAGAACAACCTTTTAAGTCTAATAATTTTCGCCCCGTTGGCCGGAGCCGTTATCAACTGGCTGATCGGCGGACGGCTGAAGAACGAATTGTTCAGCGGCATCGTCGCCTGCTCGACCATCGCAGTATCGTGTGTGGTCGCGTTTTACATTGCGTTTGTCGCCGATGGCGGAGCGTTGTATGCTGAAAAGCCGGTGCTCGACCAACTCTGGACGTGGATACAGGTCGGTAATTTCCGTGCCGATTTCGGCCTCGGAATGGATCACTTGTCCGGCATTTACGCCTGCTTTGTGACGTTCGTCGGCCTGCTGATCCATATTTTTGCGACCGGGTACATGAAGGGCGATCCGGGATTTTACCGATTTTTTGCTTACCTGAACCTGTTCATGTTCGCGATGCTGACGCTCATTTTGGCGGACAATTTCCTGCTGATGTTCGTCGGATGGGAGGGCGTGGGACTGTGCTCGTACCTGCTGATCGGTTTTTATTTGAAAAAGGACGAGGCCCGCACCGCCGCTAAGAAAGCATTCGTGATGAACCGCATCGGTGACTGGGGCGTGCTGATCGGCGTGTTTCTGGTATTTACGCTGACGGGGTCGATCTCGTTTTACGACAAGGTCGTCGACGGTGCCAAGGTGTCCAGTGCCCTCAATCTCATTGCGGCAATGCCGATGGAAACGGGCGGTTGGGGCGTTTTGTTCGCGGGCGGCATCACGTCGGCGGCAATATTGCTCTTCATCGGTGCGACCGGTAAATCCGCGCAGATCCCGCTCTTTACGTGGCTGCCGGACGCGATGGCCGGCCCGACGCCCGTCTCGGCTCTGATCCACGCGGCGACGATGGTCACGGCCGGCGTCTATATGGTCGTCCGCTGCAACGGCATCTATCAGAACGCACCCAAGGCGATGTTTATCGTTGCGATGATCGGATGTGCGACCGCGATCTTTGCCGCGACGATCGGTTTGGCACAAAACGACATTAAGAAAGTTCTCGCATATTCGACGGTTTCGCAGCTCGGATATATGTTTCTCGCCTGCGGCGTCGGAGCGTTTATCGCGGCGATCTTTCACGTGATGACGCACGCGTTTTTCAAAGCCCTCTTGTTCCTCGGTTCCGGCTCGGTCATTCACGGAATGCATCACGAGCAGGACATGCGAAAGATGGGCAACCTCCGCAAGTATATGCCGATCACGTTCATCACTATGCTGATGGGCTGGCTGGCGATCTGCGGTATCCCGATCTGGGCCGGATTTTTCTCTAAAGACGAGATTTTGTACCGCACATTTGCCGCCGAGGGGATGGGCGAATGGCGGTATGTTCTCTGGGGAGTGGGCCTCCTGACCGCCGTGCTGACCGCCGTCTATATGACGCGGCTGATGACGATGACATTCTTTGGCACCGAGCGTTTTCACGATGAGATCGAGGGCGAGGGTCATCACGCGACGGCAGATGCTCACGCTGTCGTGGCGGGACACGCGATATCCGGCAGCCCGGATGCACATGCGGATGACGACGACGAAGAGCATCACCACATCCCGCACGATTTCAAACCGCACGAATCGCCTTGGACGATGACCGTTCCGTTGATCGTGCTGGCGATACTCTCGACATTGGGCGGTCTGGTCGGCATCCCGTACGCCATCAGCTCGATGGTCGGTGCGGGCGATGTTAATGCTTTTGAGCGGATCCTCGAACCGATCGTCGTTAAGGTCGGCCCGAAGGTTGAACATACCGGTGCTGCAGAAAATGCCAAACCGGCGGCGACGCACGGCGAGACGAGCGTGGCGACCGAGTCGAAAGCGGCCGAACACGGGGCCGAAAAGACCCATTCCGCCTCAGAGCTAACGACGGAACGATTGCTGGCCGGGCTCTCGGTCCTGCTCGCGATGAGCGGTATCGCCATCGGGTGGTCGCTGTTCAGCAAAACGCCGCTTCGTAAAATGCCCAAGATCCTCGAACAAAAATGGAAG
Source organism: Chloracidobacterium sp. (assembly GCA_043788335.1). Classification (GTDB taxonomy): domain Bacteria; phylum Acidobacteriota; class Blastocatellia; order Pyrinomonadales; family Pyrinomonadaceae; genus OLB17. The sequence continues at coordinate 11,041 of JAYVUD010000196.1, forward strand.
ATCGACGAGCTTTACAACGGTTACATCGTCGATCCGATCGCCAATTTTTCACGAGTCGGCTTGTGGAAAGGCTTTGACCTCGGCGTGGTCGATGGCCTGGTAAATGGCATCGGTAATTTTGTGATCGAGCTCAGCGGCGCTGTTCGTCAGATCCAGGTCGGTTTTGTCCGCAGTTATGCGGCGATCATTCTCGTCGGGGCTGTGATAGTCGTCGGCTACTTTATTTATTACGGATTGCGTCTGATCTAGCCGCTGACGTGTTTTAGATATGAACTATATCTTCGATAATCTCTTGACCATATTGATCCTGCTGCCGGTTGCCGGAGCGGTATTGACGCTTGCACATCAGATATTCTGGAAGCAGGAAGATCAGATCAAATGGGTAACGCTCGGTTTTACGCTGCTCAATTTTGCGGTCTCGCTAGTTTTATTTTCTAAATCAGCGGTCGCGGGTGCCAGCGGATTCTCATTTGAGCAAAACGTGCCTTGGATCAAGGCGATCAACACCAATTACCACGTTGGCGTGGACGGACTGAGCTTTTGGCTCGTGCTCCTGACTACTTTTATAATGCCGCTCGCGGTATTGTCGTCGTGGCACGCCGTCGAAAAGCGAAAGACCGCCTTTTACGTCTTTCTGCTGCTGCTCGAGTCGGCAATGATCGGGGTTTTTGTCTCGCTCGACCTGCTCGTCTTTTACCTGTTTTTCGAGGCGTCGCTGATACCGATGTTCTTCCTGATAGGTATCTGGGGCGGCGATAACCGCATATACGCGGCGGTCAAATTCTTTATCTTCACGGCATTCGGCAGCCTGCTGATGCTGGTGGCGATCATCTCGCTTTACTATCTCTACGCGGGCAGCAATATATATGGTGAGGCGGGAGCCCATCCCGGGACGTTTGATTTTGTCGTTCTTGCAAATGCATTAAAGATGCACACGCTAGTGATCCCGCCAATGGCAGGAACACTGCTCTTCTTTGCATTCGCCCTCGCGTTTGCGATCAAGGTGCCGTTGTTCCCGTTCCATACGTGGCTGCCGGACGCTCACACCGAGGCACCGACCGCCGGTTCCGTCATCCTCGCGGCTGTGTTGCTCAAAATGGGCACGTACGGCCTGATGCGATTTAACTTTGCGCTGTTCCCGGACCAGAGCCGCGAATACGCGTGGCTTTTCATCACGCTCGCGATCATCGGCATCATCTACGGAGCACTGGTCGCGATGGTGCAGCCGGACATGAAGCGGCTCGTCGCCTATTCGTCGGTCGCCCATATGGGATTTGTCGTTCTGGGGATGTTCTCGTTTACCGAACTCGGTATGCAGGGTGCTCTCTACCAGATGCTCAATCACGGCGTGTCGACCGGAGCATTATTTGTGCTCGTCGGGTTTATCTACGAACGGCGGCATACGCGTGCTATCACCGAATTTGGCGGTATCGCCAATGTGATGCCGCTCTACGCGACCATCTTTATCATCACGACGATGGCGTCGATAGGCCTGCCGTTCTTAAATGGGTTCGTCGGCGAATTTCTGATCATGGTCGGGATGTTCCAGTCGCACGTGCTCGGCGTGACGGCCAGCCTCAATTGGAACTACATCGCCGCGATGCTCTCGGGTACGGGCGTCATCTTCGCCGCCGTCTATATGCTATGGATGGCCCAGCGTGTGTTTTTTGGCAAGATCACCAATGAAAAGAACAGATCGCTCGTCGACCTTAGCTGGCGTGAGATCGGGCTGATCCTGCCGTTGCTCGCTCTGATGGTGTATATGGGCGTTTTTCCGAAACCGTTTCTGAAGCGGTCGGACGAGGCGATCAAGGCGATCCAGTCCCGCGTGATGCACCAGGCAGGCGGAACCGTTGAAAAGACAGAATTGAAACCGCAGATCTCGGCTGACGAGCAGAAATAGATCGGACCAACAGAGAATATCTGCATTGCTAAAATGAATACGTTTTTCTTATCAGAACTAGTCGCTCCCGGCATCAATGTTTCGATCATCATGCCGGAATTGGTCATCGCCGCAGCCGGTACAATTGTCATGGTCTATGACAGTTACTTTCCCAAGCAGCGTGCCGTTTCCGGTGCGATCGCGCTCGTCGGGATACTGATATCCGGCATCTTTCTGGCCGAAATGTGGGTCAATAACAGCCCTGCGACCGCGTGGAACGGGATGATCGTCAACGACAGCCTGCGGCTTAGCTTCGGGTTCGTATTCCTTTTCGTTTCGGCGATGACGATACTCATCTCGTCTGTCTGGGTCGAACGGGAAACGGTGCCCGTCGGCGAATATCACGCCCTGCTGCTGTTCGCGACGTTTGGAATGATGATGATGTCGGCCGGTAACGATCTGGTTATCATTTTTCTCGGGCTCGAAACCCTCTCGATCGCGACATACGTCATGGCCGGCCTCAGAAAGGGCGATCTGAGATCGAACGAATCCGCGATGAAATATTTCATCCTCGGTTCATTTGCCTCCGCGTTCCTACTTTACGGCATGGCACTGACCTACGGTGCGACCGCCTCGACCAATCTGAATGAGATCGCCGCCAAGATCGCCGCACCAAATTTCCCCGGCCTGCTGCTGGTCGGAGCAGCGATGATGCTCATCGGTTTTGGATTTAAGATCGCGATGGCTCCGTTCCACGTGTGGACGCCGGACGTTTACGAGGGTGCTCCGTCGCCGGTCACAGGCTTTATGGCAGCCGGGCCCAAGGCCGCGGCGTTTGCCTCGTTTGTGCGTGTATTTGTGCTCGGGTTTCCGCTGATCGCCGGTGTTCAGGCGTCGGTTTACCTGCACCAATCGTGGGTGACCGTTTTGGCGGTACTCGCAATGGCGACGATGTTCGTCGGCAATATCTCGGCCGTGATGCAGAACAACGTCAAGCGAATGCTGGCGTACTCGTCGATCGCTCACGCCGGATACGCACTCGTCGGACTGGTCGGTGCCGGTATGGCCAAGACGGCCGAGGGCCGCGATTCGGCAATCGCGTCCGTCGCATTCTACATGCTGACCTACGCCGTTACTAATCTCGGAGCATTTGCGATCATCACCCTGCTGTCACAAAAGAATGATCGCCGTCTCGAGTTTGAAGATTACAACGGCATCGGATTTCGCTCACCGGTATTGTCATTTACGCTCTCGCTCTTTATGCTGAGCCTTTTGGGTTTGCCGCTGACGGCCGGGTTCCTGGGCAAGGTGCTGGTCTTTCGTCCCGCTCTCGAGGCAAACAACCCGCTGCTGACCGTGATGGTCATCGTCGCCGTCATTAATACGGCGGTCTCGGCATACTACTATCTCCGACTGATCGTCGTGATGTTTTTCCGCGAGCGGACAACCGAGTGGACCCAGCCGGCGATCCCTGCGGGCCTCGCGATCGCTCTGGTCATCGCCGTCGCCGGTGTCTTGTACCTCGGTATTGCCGGTGAGAGCATCATCGAACGGTTTTCACATCAACCCGCAGCCGGTATCGTGAGGGTTGAAAAATAGGCCGGGATAATAGATCAGATGGACAGGGTTAGCGCCATTCGCGCTCAAACAGGTGGCGAGTGGATCCCTGAGATCTACGCCCGGCGGGTCCGTTCGCAGCGAACCCGTGCCCTCAAGATCGACGTACCCGCCAAAGCGAACCAGGCGGCGATCCAATACACTCTGCTCGGCATCGAATTAAAGGTCGGTAAGCAGCGTTTTGCCTGCCCCGATCTGGCGACAGCCAGATACATGCGGGTTTTTGCGAGGTTGGGTATTTCCGAGTTTGCAATCCCGTACGACATCACTAAAATATCTGTGGTCGCCGACGAACTCGAGACGGCATGGCAAAAACTGATCTTGATCGTCGAGGCGGACGGTAGCGAATTGTCAGCATCAGCCCGGACCAGGCTAACAAATGACATAATTCGGTCGATAAGAGTATCGGTAGCCGAAATTGGAGCAGGTGCGGCTATGCCGGTATTTGACCGAGTGACCCGTCAACGACGGGATTAGGTGACCAGAGATGCCATACTATGACGACTACGGCAATGAACTCGACCCACGGACGATCACGATGCCCAAAATGTGCCTAATGTGTGAAAAGAACGGCGATCCGGACGAAGAGATCCTGTGCGATCTCAATCGTTTGAACCAGCGAGACGAGGAGCATTTCAAATGCGGAGCGTTCGCCAGCCTTTACGGACCGCTAATTGATGATATAATCTGTTAGTTTGCCGCGGCCTATGGGGCGGCAATCGTATTACGTATGTTCGATGGAGTAACAAAGGCGGCGGAAGTGGAAACATTGCCTTTCCCGTACAACAAGACGACCTATTGCCGGTACGAGCCGATCCAAAAGACGATCGAACACGCCAAAGTGCTCATCGTCAACGATCTGCTGCGGTATAAGTCCGATCTGTCCCCGCTTGCCTTCAAAGACTGGAAAGACACGGTCGAAGCTAAACTCGAATTTGAACGAAAGGTTTCGGGGATGGCGTGTAACAACATTGCCCGCAACGTGATCCGCCTGGTGCAAAACCCCAAGACGATGACCGTCCATCTCTCAGAGATCGAGGACGCGGCCCGTCAGTTTTGTCCCGATGCGATCGTGATGAGCGGCACGTTTGCCGATTTTGACTACTATAATCAGAGCCATCTTGCACGGTTCAGGGATTTTGTAATAAACACCAAGATCCCAGTTCTCGCCATCTGCGGTGCGCATCAGTTGGTCGGCGTATCGTTCGGTGCGGGCCTAAAGACGCTCGACGATCTGCCGCTGGCAAAGAAACGTTCCGATCGAATGGTCGAGTATCAGTATCGTTTCGTCAAGATAGTCGATAAGTCCGACCCGATATTTGAGGGAAATGACGATCAGAAATCACCGGTTTGGCAGGACTATACCAAGGAAGACGACATACTGCGTGTGTGGCAAAACCACGGCGTCCAGGTCGACGGCGTTCCCGATGGGTTCAAACTGCTCGCGACATCCTATCTTTGCAAAAACCAGATGATGACCAGGCAGGCGGATGGCCAACTGATCTACTGCGTTCAGTTTCACCTCGAGAAATCATTCGAAGACTGGTCAAAAAATCCGACCCGCTGGGAACACCCGAACGAGAGCCGCGACGGCCGCATCTTGTTTGAGAATTTTCTGAAGCTTGCGATTGCCCACCATCAGGTTTAGCACGGGACGGATCGTATACTGCTACTCCTTAGATCGGGCTGATCGCCGCAGCAGCTTTTCAAAATCCACAAATTTTGCGGTCATCTGCTCATGGATACGGTCCACCTTTTCGTGGAGGTGTGCCACCTCTAGTTCGGCCTTGATCAAACTGCATGGGCATCTCGA
>JAYVUD010000197.1:0-4541 GCA_043788335.1 Chloracidobacterium sp.
ACGGGCAGACATCGGGGTTTGGCGAAACTCAAACACCACATTCTACTCAGTCAATAGTTCCAACGGACAACTTTCGACGGCAGTCTTCGGCCAATCGAGTGACCAACCAGTCAGCGGAGATTACGACGGCGACGGGCGTGCCGACTACGCCATCCGCAACGGAAATAACTGGATAATCAGAAACTCCGGAAACAACCAGACCCAAACGATCCCGTGGCAAAACGCCGGTGACACTGCCGTCCGCAATGACTACGACGGCGACGGCAAATGCGACATCGCGACATGGCGCGACACCACCGGCACCTGGTACATCCGCCAAAGCACGCTCATCGGCCAAACCAGCGAACTCCGCCAAGTCCAATGGGGAACAGCCGGCGACACCCCAGTTCCGGCGTTTTGGCGTCGGTAGCAGTCGTCGGACGCAGGGCGAACTGAAGGACATTTGTTTGGCTTTGTTGCAAAGGAGATGAAATGAGAAGAGTACGTCAATTCAGGATCGGTGAGAATGTTGTGCGAGTTTCCAAAAATATGTCGAAATACGGTTGCAGGTTTACATGGCAAATAGCGGCGGTTGCCGTTATAGTGATCGGTGCACTTTCGCAAATACTTGTGGCCTCAGGCGACGTCAAAAATTCGGATCATAAGGCCGACAAGAACTTAAAAAGCACTGCTCGGATCAATCCGTCGACTCTTGCGATGGAATTTGAGATCCCGATGGCTAACTACCCGGGACGAAGTGGCAACGGCTTTCCCGTCGCTCTGAATTACAGTTCCAAGCTGTGGCGTATTAACCCTATTCTACTTTGGTGGAATCACACGCCGTTCGGCGAGTTGATTTACAATACGAACACCTCGCCCTATTTCGCAGAACGAAGCGCGGCTGGCTGGACGAGTTCGTTGCTTCCGCCGCATATCGTCGAAAAACTCGAACTCTATAATGATTCAGGTGATCCGCTGTCGGCTCTGTTCTCCGAAAATCAATTCTTGCAGCTGAACTCAGACCCGTCAGCCAATCTCTTCGGGAATATTTGTGTCAGGCACTGTGAATATGAAAATGGTGTAGCTACGCATTGCACTGATTGGGTTTGCAATTGCCCTCCTGGCGAGGCTTGCGATGGTGGCGGAACCAGCGGCGGGACGGGTGGCGGCATCGGTAACCCGCCGCCGCCGCAAAGCCGGTATTACATCAAACGAGTTAGGGTTCAGTTGTCGGATGGTTCGACGCATGAATTTCGCAAAGACGATGCCGTCCATCCGTTTTGTATAGGTGGGCCGGGCGATCCAAATACTTGCCAGAATACCGATGGCGAGGACCGGCAAGGGACATTTCTATCGGTTGACGGATCGGCCCTGCGACTCGAACGTGGCGTTTCGTACGACGCTCAAACGAAAGATGTCCTTTATTTGCCAAACGGGACACGCTATGTTTTTCCGGTCGGAACGAGCAGCAGCACACCACAGGGCATTTATACGCCCGCGGAAAAGAGCATTGATGCAAGTGGTAATATTTCGGCGTTCAATTCGACCACCAATACCTGGACCGATACGCTTGGACGAAACATACCAGACGTGCTACCACGGAACTGGATGCAGCAGACTCAAACCGCCGGAACGCAAGATGTTTCGCTTCCCGGATCGGCACAAGGTGGTGATCTCACGTACAAGCTGAAATGGGACACCTTGGCGGACAGTTTCGATTCTGATCTGCCCGTAGAGGATCGCGAACTTAGCTATGCGGGGCGACATTCGGCCTGCAACAACCAACTTTATACAACGATAAGCCCGGCTCTTTTCACGCAAGGCGAGGCAAACACCCGAGTCTGTGCTAAGTTAATCGGATCGACTCCGGAAAAGTTTAATCCGACGGTGCTGACAGAGATTCAAATGCCCGACGGATCGAAGTATCGGTTTCACTATGACCGATACGCCGAGATCACTCGAATTGACTATCCGACCGGCGCATATGAGCGGTTCGAATACGGTTACGTGGCGCCTTTGAGTACTGAGGTCTCGCCGACATACGATCAGACGAACCGAGGAGTTAATAAAAGGTGGCTATACCCGAACGACGGACATCCAGCCCAGTACTGGGTATACAGTGCTGGTCATGTCGGGTCGGACTATGTCGTAGTTACGACCGCGCCCGATGGTTCATACAGTAAACGGCACCTCTACGAATCGACCAACAGTTGGTACGGATATAGTGACCCGAAGAGCGGAGCGGAAAGCGAGGAGTCGTCCTACGATCCGACAGGACAAATTCGATCTCGAACACTGCTAAAATATGTAACAAAAGATTCTTCGATCGCAGGCAGCACCGTCAGCCGTGACCCGCGTGTAACGCAAAGATTCTCGCTCCAATTCGAGCCTGGATCCAATGCTGCTCTCGGCACGTTTAGCGAGACCGAATACGATGAAGGCGGCAGCAGCGATCCGTCAGATTTCTCGCACCTAAACGTAAAGAGAACCAAGTCCTATCAATATGCAGTGATCGCTGACAAGACGACGGTTGACGAGGAACCCATATCGTGGACGACGGTCGCGTCCTGGTTCCCGACGAGCAAGCTCGCGTCGGTCAGTGAAACCGACTATTCATATGACGCATCGTACAAGGCTCACGGAATCCTCGGCCTGCCCATCAGGTCGCGTGCCCTGGATCCGACCAATCCCGACCCGAACGCTCCGTTGGCCAAGACCGAGACCATTTACGACAACGCATTGCCAAATAGTTCGTCGAATTATGGCTACTCGATGCAGACATACTCGGGGGTCGGGACTTCGCTCGATTGTTCGACGAATTCGACGCCCAAGATCTGTTGGCAAAACCCAAATGGAGCCGGGGGCAGTATCGATTTGTCGTTTCGGGGGCTACCGACGACGAGCCGGGTTTGGGATGCCAGTACAAGCTCTTGGATCGAAACGCATAAACGCTACGATCAGTTTGGGAACGCAGTCAAGGCGAAAGATCCGGTCGGCAATGAGGCCACGACCGAGTTTGACGCCGAGTACAAATACGCCTACCCGACAAGAATCATTACTCCTGCTCCCGATCCCAATAACACGGGCCACGGTACCGACCAGACATCGACGGCGTCAACTACGTACGATTTCAATACTGGCCTTTCGCTTAGCGTGACCGATCAATTTGATCAGACAATAAAGACCGAGTACGACAAAACGTTGAGGCCGACTCGGGTTTATGCGTTCAACTTCACAGCGCCTGAAAGTCAGACGATCTACGGGCAACCGGACGCTAACGGCTCGATTCCCGAATCTCAGCGATTTGTAAAAACCCGCAAGCAGATCGATCCAACGAATTGGGACGAGGCGACGACGTTTGTGGACTCGCTTGGGCGGACCGTCAAGACGCAGGCGAAGGACAGCCAAGGCGATGTTTTTGTCGAGACGCACTATGACGATCTTGGGCGTGTCGATCGGGTGACCAATCCATATCGGGCGGGTGACGCGGTTCTGTGGTCCAAGACGCGATACGACGAGATGGGCCGGGCGGTCGAGAGCTATGCACCGGAGCCGCTTGCAAACTTGGCAAACGCCAAAAGCCTCGGCGTCACTTCGTTCGGTATTTCGCCGACCGGCGACATTGGCACATTTGTCCTGACGACCGACGCATCGAGCCGCAAGAGCCGTTCGATCACCAATGCGCTTGGACAACTGATCCGCGTCGATGAACCAACGGGGATAAGCGCCTCCGCGGATACCGATCTCGGCATCCTGAGTGCGCCCGCGCAGCCGACCTTCTACACTTATTCGCCGCAGGGCAAGATGGTCAAGGTCGTGCAGGGCGTGCAGAGCCGGTATTTCCTATACGATTCCTTGGGCCGCCTGATCCGCGTCCGCCAGCCCGAGCAGGAGGTCAATTCGTCGTTAAACCTGTCGGACCCGATAACAGGCAATTCAGGCTGGACGGCCGGATTTACCTACGATCTCATCGGCAACGTGATCACCGCGAAGGATGCCAAAGGAACGGTCATCACGAACACCTACGACCGCGCAAATCGGGTCACGACACGGACATACTCCAATGAGCCTGCGGGCATATCTACGCCTGCGGTCAGTTTCTGGTACGACGGCAAGGGCTTCGCGTCACAACAAAGCCCAAACTTCGCCAAGGGAAAGCTGACAAAGGTCGATAACGGAATATCGGCGACGCTCTATTCGCAGTTCGACAATCTCGGACGCCTGACTCAATCTTCACAACTGACCGACGGCAACACGTACACATCTGGCTATCAATACAACTTCGCCGGTGCACTTATACAGGAAACATATCCCAGCGGCCGCACGGTAAACAATGAATTTGAGATCCACGGCGATCTGGCGCGGGTCACGAGCAGAAAAGCAGGCGGTCAGGTCGATATTCCCTACGTTTCAAATTTCGCATACACGGCCTCCGGCGGGATCAGCCAGATAAAACTCGGCAACGGCAAATGGGAAACGGCTAAATTCAACAACAGGCTGCAAGTCACTGAATTGGGGCTTGGTGCCTCGGCGACGGATGCGAGCACTTGGAAAGTAAATTA
>JAYVUD010000198.1:0-16867 GCA_043788335.1 Chloracidobacterium sp.
GTCTTTGTCCGAATGAGCTTCATAGGCCTTGACTATCATCTGCACCAGTTTATGCCGGACGACGTCCTTTTCGGAGAAGTAGACAAATTCGATGCCGTCGAGGTTGGCGAGGACGGTTTCTGCTTCTTTGATGCCGGAGCGTTGATGGCCGGGCAGGTCGATCTGGGTCTTGTCGCCGGTAACGACAGCCTTTGAGCCAAAGCCGATGCGTGTCAGGAACATCTTCATCTGTTCGCTGGTCGTGTTTTGGGCCTCGTCGAGGATGATGAAAGCGTCGGACAGCGTGCGGCCGCGCATAAATGCGAGCGGGGCGATCTCGATGATGCGTTTTTCCAGCATCTTGGTGACCTTTTCGGCATCGACGAGGTCAAACAAAGCGTCGTACAGCGGTCGCAGATACGGGTCGACCTTTTCCTGCAGATCGCCGGGCAGAAACCCGAGTCGCTCGCCGGCCTCGACCGCCGGTCGTGTCAGGATAATGCGGCTGACCTGTTTTTTGAACAGGGCATCGACGGCCATCGCAACGGCGAGGTAGCTCTTGCCGGTTCCGGCGACACCGATGCCGAAAACGAGGTCGTTCGCCGCGATCGCATCGAGATATTTGCGTTGGTTAGCCGTTTTGGGAGCGACCTGCTTTTTGCCCGTCGGATTAAATCGTGCCTTGAGAAAATGATCTTTGAGACTGTACGTCCGATCTTCGGCGACCTGCTTAAACGCGTCACGCAGTTCCTTGTCGGAAAAGATGCTGCCTTCGTCAAACAGTTCGACAAAATCGAGCAGGATCTGCTCGACCGTCTCGATGTCGCGTTCATCACCGTCGATCAGTAATTCGTTGCCGCGGGCACCGATACTGACGTCGAGCAACGTCTCGAGATACTTGATGTTCTGATCCTGCACGCCGAACAGCGTGTTTAATCCTTGCGGTGGTAGTTCGAGTTTTTTCAATTATTTTTGACTGCCTACAATGGTGATCCCGGGTCTTGCGTCTCTGAGTTTCGCCAAGATTTCGCCGGCGAGTGGAGACAAACGTTCGATCCGATTGGATGACGCAACAAGCACGAAAAATGCCTGCTTGAGCCGTTTAGGGAGATTTTCGTCAAGCAATATTCGCATAGATCGACTCAAATTTGCCCGACGTCACTACCTTCTCCGCCATTAGCAGTACTTCGACTGCCTGGTCGTGACTCACACTCGGAAAATCATCAAGAAATTCGTCCAAAGACACACCCGCCTCCAGATGGTCAAACAAACTCTCAACCGGTACCCGCGTTCCTCGAAAGACCGGGGTGCCGCCGAGAATATCGGGGTCGATATTTATTTGATGAAAATCCATAATAAACGTCCAAATGCGATTTTACATCACGGATGGCGTTTATCGAAATAAAAATCGTGGCTAAATTTTGCCGGACCGTCTTTGCGCCCTATACCGCGGCTATGATATTCTTACTCCTTTGTAATCCGCTGGGTTTTCTTATCTATAACAGGAGCATTTATTAAGAATGGCTAATGAGGGGAACGGACAGGTTGGAACAGTAGTCCAGATCATCGGTCCGGTTGTTGACGTCGAATTTTCAAATAATTACCTACCGCCGATCTATCAGGCGTTGCGTATCACGAGCGAGGGTTTTGACGGCGAAAAGATCGACGTCGTTGCCGAGGTGCAGCAACACTTAGGCGAGGGACGCGTGCGTGCGGTCTCGATGCTGCCGACGGACGGCATGGTCCGCGGGATGAAGGTGATCGACCTCGGTGGGCCGATCATGGTTCCGGTCGGCAACGCGACATTGGGACGCGTAATGAACGTCATCGGCGATCCGGTCGACGAACTCGGCCCGCTCAATGTCGAGGAGCGATCGTCGATCCACCGCCACGCGCCGTCGTTTGACGAGCAGGCGACGTCGCTCGAGATGTTTGAGACAGGCATCAAGGTCATCGACCTCGTGCAGCCATTCCTACGCGGCGGCAAGATCGGACTGTTTGGCGGTGCCGGCGTGGGCAAAACGGTCTTGATCATGGAGTTGATCAACAACGTCGCCATCGGTTCTGACGGGTTTTCGGTTTTTGCCGGTGTCGGCGAACGTACCCGCGAGGGCAATGACCTGCTCCGCGAAATGGTCGAGTCCAAAGTTATCCGATATGGCGACAAGTTTAACGAGCACATGGAAGAGACCGGCGAATTTGACCTCAATCTGGTGGACAAGGACCAGATCAAGGATTCCAAAGTGTCGCTCGTATACGGCCAGATGACCGAACCTCCGGGAGCGCGTCTCCGCGTTGCTCTGTCAGGCCTCACGGTCGCCGAATATTTCCGCGATCAGGGCAACGACGTGCTTTTCTTCGTCGACAACATCTTTCGATTTACGCAAGCCGGTTCTGAGGTGTCAGCACTCTTGGGACGTATGCCGTCCGCCGTGGGATATCAGCCGACGCTCGCGACCGAAATGGGTGAGATGCAGGAACGCATCACATCGACCAAGACCGGTGCTATCACGTCGATCCAGGCCGTTTACGTGCCCGCCGACGACTATACCGATCCGGCACCGGCAACGACGTTTGCCCACCTCGACGCTGTTACGGCTCTCTCGCGGCAGATCGTCGAACTTGGCATTTACCCGGCGGTCGACCCGCTCGCGTCGAACTCGCGTATTCTCGATCCGCAGATCGTCGGCGACGAGCATTACAACACGGCGCAGTCGGTCAAAAAGATACTCCAGCGTTACAAGGACCTGCAGGACATCATCGCCATCCTCGGCCTCGACGAGCTTTCAGAGGACGACAAGCTGACCGTTGCCCGTGCCCGCAAGATCCAGCGTTTCTTCTCGCAGCCGTTCTTTGTCGGTGAGCAGTTTACCGGTCTGAAGGGCGAGTACGTCAAGACGGAAGATACAGTCAAAGGATTTCGCGAGATCCTCGAAGGCAAGTGCGACGATATGCCCGAGCAGGCCTTTTATATGGTCGGCACCATCGAACAGGCCCGTGAAAAAGCCAAAAAGATGGCGGCAGCAGCTTAAAAGTCGAAAAGGGAAAATGTGAAAAAGTGAAAAAGCGGGAGTGTTCTTACTTTTGACCTTTTTCACTTTTCCCCTTTTTCACTCAGCTTTGAAATTATGCTCAAATTAGAAATTGTTACACCGGAAAAGCGGGTCTTCGACGCCGATGTCGATTCGGTCACGGTTCCGACGGCGTCGGGCGAGGCTGGCATTTTGCCCAATCATGCACCGCTCATCTCGGCGCTAAAACCGGGCGTGTTGACCTATGCACTGAAGGGGGCAAGTAATAAGTTTGCGGTCGCAGGCGGTTTTGTCGAGGTTAGTGATAACAGGGTCACCGTCCTGGCTGATTCTGCTGAAACTGCTGACGAGATCGACGTCGAGGCGGCAAAGTCGAACCGGGATGCTGCCGAACGCGCCTTAGCAATTGCGGTCAACGGGTCGGTTGAGAGCAACCAAGCGGTTCGCGAGCAGCTCGATGCAGCCAATGTCCGGATCCATTTGGCAGCCGGAAAGTAGTTTTAAGAATATCAATATTCCCGACGGCGGAGGTGCAAACCTCCGCCGTTTTTTGCTTTTGTATTAGCTTGCCGCCGACCGGGAGATGCGGTTCATGCTCGGCTCCGTTTTCTCGCCCCAATTGTCAAAATCAGCAGACTGAAGCCCATTTAAGACTGGTCAAGATGCGTTTGCGACCGCCCATTCAATTGACATTACCCTCAAAAATGGTTAGAGTTCGAAAGCTCTATTATAAAATTCAATCGGCGCGTATAAGACTCGGCCCTGGCCGAGCACTCGTTAGCCAAACTTGTCCAGAGTTCCTCGGAGATATCTGTTTATGTTCAACCGCACCTCGTCGTTCCGTTTTGTCGTTATTGGTTTAGCCTTTATTACATTATTCGCCATCACGGCAGCAGCAAATTGGGGAGGCGTTTTCGCCGCCCTCAATTTTTTTGCGCCGGCGGAAACTTCGGTGCCGCTCGATAAGGCTCCGTTCGCTCCGACGGTAACGGCAACCGTCGGAATCGGCGGTACATACGCCACACTCAAGGCGGCTTTTGACGACATTAACGCCGGCGCCGGAGGGCTGACCGGAGCTGTCCTACTGAATGTGGTCGGTGACACGGCTGAGACGGCGTCGGCAGTTCTGAACGCGAGCGGTACGGGCAGTGCATCGTACACCGCCGTCGTTATAAATCCGAGCGGCGGTGCGGCCCGCACGATAACAGGTGCCATTACCGCCGGCAGTCCGCTGATCGACCTTAACGGTGCGGACAATGTAACGATCGACGGGCTAAATACAGGCGGCAACTCGCTGACGATTTCGAACACGACTTCGCCGGGATCTTCGGGGAAAAGCACGATACGCTTCATCGGCGGTGCGACGAACAACACGATTACAAATTCAACGATCCTTGGTTCAAAAGGAACCTCCGTCGCCACAAACGGGGCGAATATCACGTTTAGCACAGACGCAGTTACAGCAAACGGAAATGACAACAATACGATCTCGAACAACAACATAGGACCCGCGGGTGCCAATCTTTCGACAACAGGAATACAGTGCAATGGTTCGACGAGCACGACGGCGATCGGTAACAGCGGTATCGTTATCAATAACAATAATATTTTCGACTTCTTCGGAGCGGCGGTCACTAGTGCCGGTATTGCATTCAATGGCGGCTGTAATGGTGATTCGATCACCAACAACCGCTTTTATCAGACGGGAACGCGAACATGGACGACAGGAACCCTGCACACTCCTATCTTGATGAATAGCTCAACGTCGACGAGTGGCGTGCAAGGTATGACAATCACCGGCAATACCATCGGATATTCGTCAAACACCCAGACAGGGACCTACGCGTTGACCGGTTCGACAGGTAGTTTTCGTGGAATATCGTTCAGTGGCATTACTGGCGGCACGGTGTCGAATATCAACAACAATACCATCGCATCAGTGAGTTTGACTGGCGTGACGTCTAGCGGGACCAGCACGAGCACTCCGTTTGCCGGGATATTGGTGACCAATGGACTGACAAACACTAACACGAATACGATCGGAAGTCAGAGTGCGACGGGTTCGCTGGTCTTTTCGACCAATATCACGACGTCGACCGACGTGATGGGAATTTACAATTTCAGCTTGGACGACTTTAATGCTACGGGCAACAATATTGGCGGTATCTCTGTGACGAACGCTGCCGCATCCGGCACGTTCATAGTTTATGGCCTTCGGGCGAACACCTCTACGTCAAAAGCATTCAACGGAACCTCGAATATTGTCGGCGGTTCAATCGCGAACTCGATCCAGTTGAGTTCTACCGGTACCGCTTCGCAGGTAATCGGTATGCATACCGCGAACGCCGCGGCGAATTGGACATCTAATACCGTACGTAACATCGTCAATGACAATGGAACGGGAACGACATCGTCTGCGTCCGTTATAGGCCTCGCCACGACGACTACGACTCCGAATCACACACTCTCACAAAACACTGTCAACAACCTTAGTAACTCAAATACTACAGCGGCGACCGTCGTTACCGGTATTCAATTTACCGGCGGTACGGCAAACGTGGTTGAGAGAAACTTTATTCACACACTAAGCTCGTCGACTAACAGCACATCTGCCGAGATCAACGGCATCCGCGTGGCGGGCGGAACGACGATCTATCGTAATAATATGATCGCCTTTGGCTTAGGGGTCGCAAATGCCATCGGCGGAGTTGCTTCAAACAGTTCGACCTCGGGCATCAACGGTATTAACGGATCTCTGGGCACGGATAGTTTCTTTCATAACAGCGTGCTGATCCGTGGAACCGCAACGTCCGGAAGCGGTGCATCCTATGCGTTTAACGGAACGCAGACGGTCAATACCCGCTCGTTCAGAGACAATATTTTCTTCAACGCTAGAACCAACAGCGGGGCGACCGGAACAAATTACGCGATCAAGATCAATGGTACCGCGGCTAACCCAACAGGGTTGACGATCAATAATAACGTCTACTTTGCGAACGGTACCGGCGGGGTGTTTGGCTACTTCAATTCACTGGACGTGGCCAACATCGCCGCGTGGAGAACGGCCATTGGGCAGGATGCCGGGAGTTTTGAAGCCAACCCACAATTTGTTGATATCGTAAGCGCAGTTCCGGACCTCCATCTCAATCCGACGATCGCGACAGTTGCGGAAGGAAACGGTGTAGATGTCGGGGTCGTCAATGACTTTGACGGGCAAACCCGTGCGAGTTTCACTCCGGTCGATATTGGCGCCGATGCCGGCAACTTTAACGGTGTGGATCTCTCGCCTCCGGCGATGAACTATACGGCGCTTGGAAACACTTCGCTGACCACAAATCGAACGCTCGCGGTCACCATCACTGACGTTACCGGAACGGCAACAGGTGGAAACGCTCCGCGTGTTTATTTTAATAAGAACGGCGGTCTTTATTCGTCGACTGCATGTTCGCTGTCGAGCGGAACGGTCCAGAACGGCTCATGGAACTGTATCATCGATAATTCCTTGATTGGAGGCGTTGTCGCGACGGACGTTGTTCGATACTTCACGGTTGCACAGGATACTCTCGGCAATCTGGGAGCGAACCCGAGCGGAGGATTTGCGGGAACTAACGTCAACACCGTCACAACGCTCCCGACCACTCCGAGTTCCTACACGATCGTAACCGCGATATCCGGAACCAAGACGCTTTGTGCTTCCGGTTGTGATTACGCAAGTTTGACCGGTGCCGGCGGCGTGTTTGCTGACATTAACGCGAAAGTGTTGACGGCAAACCTCAATATCGAGATCGGTTCTGACCTGATCACCGCCGAGGACGGTTCGGTCGCCTTGAACGCTATCAACGAAGAGCCGACCGGCAGTAACTTTACGGTCAAGATCTACCCGACGGGCGTTGCACGAGCTATCACGAGCACTACATTGCCGGCGGGCGGCTTCATTCGTCTGAACGCTGCCGACCGCGTCACCATAGACGGTTCGATCGGCGGAACGGGAACTGACCGCAGTTTGACGATCACCGAGGCGAACACGGGCACATCGACCGCCGTGGTTTGGCTTCAGAGCAATGCGACCGACGGTGCGACAAGCAACACGATCAAGAACCTCAATATCGTCGGACAAGCGAACACGACGACCCTTATCGGTATCGGTATGGGCAGTTCGACAATAAGTACGTCGAGTCTCGGATCGAACAATAACAACAATACGGTTCAGAACAACAACATCAGCAAGGCTCAGTACGGGATTTACTCGCAGGGTGCGGCGACCGTTTCTAAGAACACGGGGAATTCGATTGCCAACAACTTGATGAACACTGCGTCTCCGAATAATATTCGACAGGGCGGAATTCTTGTTGGGTTCGAAGACGGTATTTCGATATCCGGCAACGTTATTGACGGCGTTTCGTATTCGAGCGATTGCTTTGGCATCGCCGTTGGACTTCCGTCGATCGCTACGAGCACGAATACTGGCAATGAAGTTACGAATGCAATAGTGTCGAAGAACAAGATTGGGATTGTTTCAAACACGGGTGGATTTGGAGCAGCAGGTATAACTCTCGCCTCCGCTGCTTCTGGCACGACCACGATTTCAAATAACGTAGTCACCGGCGTTGGAGGTACGGCTACGCCCTCCGATTTCAACTCCGGCATTATTTTGGGCGGTGGAACTGGTTCGACTACCAGGGTGTATTACAATTCGGTTTCGATGTCCGGCACGTTTGCGAGCGGATCATCTCCGATATTTGCAATTTCAGTGATTGCTTCAAATCCTGTTGTGGATATCCGGAATAATGCATTTTATAACACGCAGACGACGACGTCGGGTAAAAAATACGCGATCGGTCTAGGTTATCCGGCTCCATACTCAAACCTGACTATCAACAATAACGACTATTTCACATCCACCCTTGGTACTGCGGGTTCATTCGCTACATCCGCAACCTCTACGAGTGTTGCGACACAAGTCGATGCTATAACTTTGGCGGCGTTCACGGCTGCGACTTCAGGCTCCATCGGGAATGACGCAAGCTCGATATCATCCGACCCCCTGTTTAATTCAGCAACAAATCTCCAGCCGCAGTCCGGCTCGCCGGTCTTGGCGGCCGGTACGCCGATCGCGGGTGTGACGACGGATATTACGGGTGCGGTTCGAAGCGGATCGACACCGTCGATCGGTGCGTATGAAACCGGAATCGACACGGCCGGCCCGGTCATAACGTATACGGCACTAGGCAATACGACGAGCCTGTCGGGGCAGACTTTGTCGGCGACTATTACAGATGCCAGCGGGGTCAATACGACAGCCGGCACAAAACCAAGGATCTATTACAAACGCTCGACCGCGAATAACGCATTTGTCGGCAACACGAGCGCGGATAATGGCTGGAAATATGTCGAGGCTACAAATGCGGCGTCACCATTTAGCTTTACCATCGATTATTCAACTATTTACTTAGGTCCCCCGGTCACGGGTGACACGATCCAATACTTCGTCGTGGCACAGGATCTGGCGGGCACGCCAAACGTGGGCATCAATTCGGGCACGTTTGCCTTGGCTCCAACCTCGGTCAATCTCGCTGCAGCCCAGGCCCCGATCGGCGGAGCGATCAACAGCTATCTGATCTCGACCGCCGTAACGGGAGCATTAAATGTCGGAACTGCTGAAACGTTCACGTCGCTCACGAACAACGACGCTGGCGGCATATTCAGATATCTCAACAATAATGTCATAACCGGAAATGTGACGATCAACATTACTTCGGATCTCACGGCTGAAACCGGTACAGTCGGACTGAATGCTTTCTCGCCGGGCTTTACGGTAACCATCAAACCGAGTGGTGCGGCAAGAGTCGTGTCGGGTTCGGCCGCGTCAAACGCGTTGGTTCGCACGATCGGTGCGAGTAATTTTACTATCGACGGCTCACTCGCCGGCGGATCCGATAGAAGTCTGACCATTTCGAATACTAACGTAACCTCGCCGCAGGTCGTGCGTTTTGGCTCTGTGGGAACCACGGCGTCGACCAACAACACGCTCAAGAACACAATAATCTCGAACGGTATTAACACCTCGTCTGCGGTTGTGATCGCGGGAAATGATGGTTTAGCCGGCTACTTTAACAACGTTACGGTCCAAAATAACGACATTCGCAATGCCTTCATCGGAGTCTTTGCAAATGCGGCAGTTACGGGTACAAACGGATCGGGAACTGTTTTCACACAAAACAAAGTTGATAACACCGGAACTGACGCGGTGCTGAATACGGGTCTGTACCTTCAGGGCGTTAACGGAGGGACCGTTAGCAATAACACGGTCGGAAACTTTGTAAACACCGACACGGCATCCGCAGATACCGGTATCTGGATGGCCACCGGAACATCGAATGTGACCGTCTCGGGAAATAGCGTTAGTACATTAGGTAACCCGACCGTTACGTCGTCCGTCGGGGCATTTGGTATTCGTGAAAGTTCCGGCCTGGTTAGTTCAGGCAATGTGATTCGACAAAATACGATCTCAAACATCGTGCACTTTGCCTCGGCCTCTATTTCGGGTGTTGCCGTGAGTGCAGGCGGTGTGACCGTTGAGCGAAACAACATTTCGAATATACGAAATTCGTCGACCAGTACGTTTGGTGCCTTCGGTATCGATATACAGTCGGGAGACAACTCGGTAATCAAGAACAACTTTGTCAGCGGCATAAGCGGCGATATGACAGGCGGTGTAGCTTTCTCGTCATCATTCGGCGTTTTCGGCATCCGAATTGGGGCCGGTATCAACCATAAGATCTACAACAATTCGGTAAATCTTTCCGGTCTTAGAACCGGAACTGCGACGTCTAGTCTACTGACTGCCGGATTGGTCGTCGCGGCTACGACCTCGACCGGGTTGGATATTCGCAACAATATCTTTGCTAATAACATCACGGGTGGTACGACTGGCATAGCTAATGTGGCGGTGGCACTGCCGTCGGGCGGGTCGGCCGCGATGAATCTCATCTCAAATAACAATTCCTATTATTACGGAGCGGATGCAGCGTCAGGTGCGGGTAATCAGAGTTTTACCGCATCGTCACCAAACTTGGGTACTTTGGCATTGTATTCCGGCTACAGCAGCACACTGGGCAATGCTACAAATGACAATTTATCCTTAGCGTCCAGTGGGGCGGTACCATATACCTCGGCGACGGACCTTCACATTACGACTCTGTCACCGGAGGCGAACGTAGGACTGACGTTGGCGAGCGTGACAAACGACTACGACAATGAG
This sequence comes from Chloracidobacterium sp., assembly GCA_043788335.1. Classification (GTDB taxonomy): domain Bacteria; phylum Acidobacteriota; class Blastocatellia; order Pyrinomonadales; family Pyrinomonadaceae; genus OLB17. Next base: position 10,273 of record JAYVUD010000198.1, read on the forward strand.
CCTCGCCCGGCGGGCACGGCGGCCGAGATCGGTGCTGACGAGCTCACTGACACCACGCTTCCTGATACGACATTGTTGACTTTCCCGGCAAATCCGAGCAATTCGTCTAGTGCTACGTTTACATTTAGCGGCACCGACTCGGTTATTGCCGTGGTGGCGAGTTTTGAATGCCAGATAGATGCGGGTGGTTACTCTGCCTGCACCTCGCCTAAGAATTACACAGGCCTGAGCCAGGGTTCGCATACGTTTAAGGTTCGTACCAAAGACTCTGCCGGGAATGTCGATGCGACGCCGGCGACCTATACGTGGTCGGTCGACGCGATCGCTCCGGACACGCAGATCCTGAGTACGCCGCCAAATCCGTCAAATACGACGTCGCCGACGTTTACCTTCAGCGGCACGGATTCGGTAATTGCGACGGTTGCTAGTTTTGAGTGTTCCGTTGACGCCGATCCGTTTACGACGTGCACGTCGCCTTATACTCCGACAGGTTTGCTCAACGGCGTACGCCTGTTTAGGGTTCGGGCGATTGACGCTGCCGGAAATGTCGACCCGACACCGGCAAGCTACTCGTGGACGATCGATACCATCCCGCCGGATACGTCGATCCTGACGCAGCCGACGAACCCGACGAACAGCACGTCCGCGACGTTTACATACAGTTCGACAGGGTTCGCTTCGAGCGTCTCGGTCTCATTCGAGTGCAAACTCGACGCGGCGGCATTCGCTTCGTGCTTGTCGACCGGCGTCACATACACCAGCCTTGCGGATGGATCGCATACATTCCAGGTCAGATCTACGGATCAGGCGGGTAACACGGATCTGACCCCGGCAACTTACACGTGGACGGTTGACGCGACCGCTCCTGACACGGCGATCAATACCAATCCGACCAATCCGTCGAATTCGGCTAGTGCGGCGTTTACATTTAGTGGAACGGATGTCGGCGGAACGGGCGTTGCCAGTTTCGAATGCAAACTCGACGCGGGTGCCTATGCGGCGTGTACATCGCCGGCTAATTACACGAGCCTTGGCGAGGGTTCACATACCTTCCAGGTTCGTGCGATAGATAATACCGGAAATACAGATGCGACGCCGGCCAGCTATACCTGGGTCGTCGATACTGTTGCGCCGGATACTTCGATCCTGACCAATCCGACCAATCCGTCGAATTCGGCTAGTGCGGCATTTACCTTTAGCGGAACGGACGTCGGTGGTTCGGGTGTTGCCAGTTTCGAATGCAAACTCGACGCGGGTGCCTATGCGGCGTGTACATCGCCCGCAAATTACACCAGCCTTTCGCAGGGTTTACATACCTTTAGCGTCCGGGCGATTGATGCCGCGGGCAATACTGACGCGACGCCGGCAACCTTTACCTGGACGGTCGACGCGATCGCTCCGGATACCCAGATACTGACGACTCCGACCAATCCGAGTGCGAGTGCGTCAGCAACATTCACCTTTACCGGAACGGACACCTTGCAAAAGGCTACCCCTATTCTTTTGACGTTTGAATGTAAGTTGGACGCGGCGGTTTTTGCGACATGCACATCGCCCGCAAATTACACGAGCCTCTCGCAGGGTTCACATACCTTTAGCGTGCGTGCCAAGGACGTCGCCGGAAACACCGATGCGACGCCGGCAACCTATACCTGGACGGTCGACGCGATCGCTCCGGATACTTCGATTGGGACGACTCCGACAGATCCGAGTACAAGCTCGAGCGCGACGTTCACGTTCAGCGGAACCGACTCGGTGATCGCTGTAGTCGCGAGCTTTCAGTGTCAAATCGACGGCGGCGGCTTCACGGCTTGCACCTCGCCTAAGAACTACACAGGCCTTGCGGCGGGTTCGCATACCTTCCAGGTCCGCGCCGTAGACGGAGCCGGAAACGTTGACCCGTCACCGGCGAGCTTTACGTGGACCATTAACCTTGGCCCCACCGGACCGGTGACCGTTACCGCCACCGCGGGAACGGCCGGCCCGACCGATTACGCAACGCTGAAGGCGGCGTTTGACGCGATCAACGCCGGTACGCATCAGGGCGTGATCACCGTCGTGATCTCGGGGGATACGACCGAGGCTGCTGCGGCATCATTAAATGACGGTGCGACCTTGCCGGCGGCGTTCACATCAGTCAGCATCAAGCCGACCGGCGGTGCTGCCCGTACGATATCGGGCAATGTCTCCGGACATCTTGTTGATCTCAACGGTGCCGACAATGTCACCATCGACGGTCTCAATACAGGCGGCAACAGCCTGACGATAACTAATACGTCACCTCAGGTCGGAGCGAGCACGGTTCGATTTGCCAATGACGCGAGCAACAACACCCTCACAAACTCGACCATCACAGGATCTTCGGGTGCGGTACTGAGTTCGGGATTCGGAGTTGTTTATTTTGGTCCGGCGACAACGACGGGAAACAACAATAATACTGTCAGCAACAACAACATCACCGCTTCTTCGGGCGGTCAGCCAATCAATGGCATCCTTTCGCAGAACTTTACGGCCGCAACCACAAACAGCGGAAATATAGTGAGCGGAAACAGTATTTCTGACTTCTACAACACGAATAGTGTTTCGACGGGCATCAACGTCAACTCGGGTAACTCTGGCTGGACGATCTCGAACAACAAGCTCTTTCAGACTGCAACGCGAACGTTTACGAGTGGCACGACCCACAGTGGCATCGCCGTGACGTCGGGTTCGGGTTACACCGTTACCGGCAACACGGTTGGTTTCGGAGCGGCGAACGGCACGGGTGTCTACACGATCAACGGGTTGGTCGCAAATCGGTTTATCGGCATCAGCCTCGCTGTCGGAACGACTGCCGACACGTCGGTCCAAGGTAATACGGTGGCGGGAATCAATCTCACGACTACGAGCGGGGCGAGCACCGGTAACGGTGTCCTATGCGGCGTGAGCGTGACCTCCGGTAACGTCAACATTGGTAACCTCGTGGGCAATACGTTCGGTTCAACGTCCGGCCTCGATTCGCTGGTGGCGACGCCGTCTACCACACAGGGAGCGGTCGTTGGTATTAACACAGCTACACCCGGAGCGGTCGTTATTTCTAACAATACGTTTGGCGGATTTACCTCTTCGAGTCTAACGGGTTCGGTAGCGGGTGCCGTCTTTGGCGTCTATGCTTCCGGAACCCCGACGTCGCTCACGATCACCAATAACACGATCGGAAACTCGACGGCTGAGAATATGCGTGCGGGTATCAATGGCACGACAACCGGCAGTTCGATCGGCGGCGGTGTCCTTATGAACGGCACCGTTCCGGCGACATACAACCTCTCGAACAATACGATCCGTAATTTTTCGACATACGGCACAGGTACGACCGGTTACGTACGTGGAATCCAGACTGGAACGACCGGCGCGATTGCTCAGGTCGGCACGATCAGTAACAACACGATCACCAATCTGATCACAAGCGGTGCAACCTCGGGACAGTCGAGTGGAAACTCCTCCGCACAGGGCATCCAGTTCCTGGCGGGCATCAATTCGACGATCTCGGGCAATACGATCGCCAATATTTCCAATATCAACAGCGGAACAGTTGGAACGGTGGTTGTGGGTATCGGACATGCGTCCGGAACCAACACATTGATCTCTAACAACAAGATCTACGGGCTGGCGAATGCCAGCACGACGACATCGGCAACCTTGCCTAATGTCATCGCGGGTATCTTGATCCGTTCGGGTACGACGGCGGTTACGGTTCAGAACAACATGATCTCGCTCGGCAATGGCCAGGCGACCAACTCCTACATCTTCGGCATCTGGGGCAACCACGGTTCGACCCCGGACCCGCTTGACAAGGTGTACTTCAACACGGTCAACATCGAGGGAACGGTCACATCGGGTGCCGCACCTAGTGCAGGGTTCCACCGCGGTGACCTGACTACAACCAATAAGACTCCGGCGGTTGACGTTCGGAACAACATCTTTGTTAACAACCGTTCGGGCGGCACCGGCAAGCACTACGCCATCGCCAACCACATCGGCGGTACGAGTTCGACGGCGACCGGATGGACGACCGTAAATAACAACGCACTTGTGGCAAATGCTGCAACCGTTGGATTCTGGACATCCGATCAGACGTTTGCCGGTTGGAAAGCGGCGTCCGGCGGCGATTCGCTCAGCTATTCTGGTATCGCAGTCAATTTCGTCAACAGCGTGAGTGACCTCCACCTGAATATGGGTGTAACGCCGACCGCTCTGGAGTCAGGCGGCGTGACGATCGCCGGTATCACAACCGATATCGACGGGCAGACGCGTCCGGGCCCGGCGGGTTCGACCAACGGCGGTGCGTTTGCTCCGGATCTCGGTGCTGATGAGTTTGACGGCGTTGTTATTGATATCTCGGCTCCGCAGATAACGTATACGGCGTTCACCAATACGGCCGTTACAACCAATCGTACGCTGTCTGTTGGCTTGGTTGACTACACGGGCGTCGCCGCAGCGGCAAATTCGCCACGGATCTACTTTAAGAAGGGTACGGATGCTGTGTACGTGTCTACCGCCTGCACGATCGCGAGCGGAACGCCGCAGAACGGCACTTGGAACTGTGTGATAGATTACAGTCTCGTTGGCGGCGGAGCAGCCAACGCGGGCGATCAATTCCAATACTTTGTGGTTGCCCAGGATACATTAGGTAATCTCGGCTCTAACCCAAGTAACGGATTTACCGGAACGAGTGTTAACAACGTTACGTCGCCGCCGACCTCGCCAAACACCTACTACATCCCGGGTAATTACTCGGGCTCGTACAACGTGGGCACGGGCGGCGCGTTCACGTCGCTGACAAACTCGGGCGGTATATTCGATGCGATCAACAACGGTACTGTTTCTGGTAACGTTACGATAAATGTTGTGAGCGACCTGGCCGGCGAGACCGGAGCGGTGGCTTTGAACGAGTTTGCGTCGCCGTTCACTTTGATCCTCAAACCTTCGGGTGCTGCACGCTCGATCACCGGATCGGCTGCGACGAGTTTGATCAAGCTCTTCGGTGCGGACCGTGTCACGATCGACGGCAGCCTTTCGGGTGGAACGGACCGCAGCCTGACCATCTCGAACACCGCTGCCGGAACGATCATCTGGATCGCGACCAATGCGACCAGCGGTGCTACCAGCGATACGGTCAAAAACAGCAACCTTATAGGTGCCGGCGTCACGATCGGTACGCAGGGTATCATCGCGGGCAGCGGTGCGACATTTGGCGGCGCCGCTGAGTTCCCGCAGGATAACAACACCATTCAGAACAACCTCATCAAGGGCGTTCAGAATGCGGCGTTTATCTCGGGCAACGCGGTCACGCTGGATAATAACTGGCAGATCGTTGGCAACGATGCGGGCTCGGCCGTGGTTGTAGAAAAACTGAGCTTCCGCGGTTTCCTAATCGGAAATGCACAGAATTTCCAGATCAGCCGAAACAACATCTCCGGCATCAATTCGTCGACTGCGACCTCGTCCACGATGTCGGGTATTATGGTCACGTCCGCGATCAATGGCGGTACGATCACGCGAAACGTGATCAAGGACATCCGGCAGAACAACACGAGCGGTTGGGGCAGCAACGGTATCTTACTATCGGCAACGACGACGGCGTCGAATCTGACCGTGTCTAACAACTTCGTCTCAGATATCGCGTCGATCGGCTTTGCCGGTGCGACCGCGACCGATAACGGTTACGGCGTAATGATCACGACCGGCGGCGGCTACAATATTTATCACAATACGGTTGTGATGAATACCAACCAGACCGCGGTTGGTAGCATCACGGCTGCTGTCAATATCGCGGCAGCGGCGGCCACTGTCGGGTCTATCGATCTGCGAGACAATATACTTGCAAACTCGCAGACCATCGGCACCCGCTATGCCGTTTACGACGCCTCGACAGCCGGTAATACCGTGTTCTCGAGCATTAATTACAATGATTACTTCTCCAACCAAAACGTTGGCTTCCTGACGTCGGCGAGAGTGACATTGGCGGATTGGCAGACAGCGACGGCTCAGGATGCAAATTCGCTGGCCGTCGACCCGCTATTTGTATCGGCGACCGACTTCCACATTCAGGGAACGAGCACGATGATCAACGCCGGATTCAACGTGGGCGTTACCGTCGATATCGACGGCGACACGCGTCCGAGCGGCTCTGCTCCTGACATCGGTGCGGACGAAATCGATCAGGTTGCCCCGGATACGCAGATCCTGACGAACCCGACGAACCCGAGCACGAGCTCGAGTGCGACGTTCACGTTTACGGGTACTGACGCGTACGCGTCGGTGGTCGCCAGCTTTGAGTGTAAGCTCGACGCCGGTGCATTCGCGGCGTGTACCTCGCCGGCAAACTACACGATGCTGGGCCAGGGAACGCATAACTTCCAGGTACGAGCCAAAGACGGTGCGGGTAATGTCGATCCGACACCTGCCTCGTACACTTGGTTTGTGGACGCGATCGCACCCGATACTCAGATCCTGACCAACCCGACGGATCCGAGCAATACTGGCAACGCGACGTTCACATTTAGCGGTACTGACATGCTTCTAGGCGTACCTGCCCTTACGTTCGAATGCAAAC
>JAYVUD010000199.1:0-3517 GCA_043788335.1 Chloracidobacterium sp.
GATCGACCCGACCAACGGCCAACGAATGTTGTTCGGATTTGATCAGGGCCCGGCTGTCACGCTCGACAACGGCAATACCTGGAGCGGCTATTATCAGATCCCGATAGCCCAGCTTTATAAGGTCGCCACCGACACTCGATATCCGTACTGGGAAATGGGTTCGCAGCAGGACACAGGAGCGGTGATGACCCGCAGCCGCGGCGACCTCGGACAGATCACTAGTATCGATTGGTATCCGCTGCAATCTTCCGAATTCGGCACGGCCGTGCCCGATCCGCTAAAACCAACCACTATTTACGGCGTCGGCTATGGCCTCGGCCAGGGTAACGGTATGGAGAAGATCGATACTGCGACGGGCCAATGGGGCAATGTCGCACCAAATTTCGGCACCGACCGTAACCTTTATATCGAGGGCCGCGATTCATGGAAACGCTTCGACACGACGTTTGAGCCAAAGGCGATGTACGCCGGCTACAACTGTATCCTCGTAACCCGCGACGGAGCCGAGACCTGGAAGCCCTTCAGTCCCGATCTCACTACGCCAAAGGGTCAACCGCTGGTGCCGTGCGGCGTCGCACCTTCGCCGACGCCGACGCCTGCTCCCGGCGCAACGCCTGCACCGGCAACTCCGGGCGGTGGTCGTGGGTTTCAGGCCGGTTCGATATCAGATTTCTCGATCTCGACGTTCAAGAAGGGCGTAATTTGGTCAGGCAGCAGTACGGGACAGATCTATAACACGATGGACGGTGGTAAGTCGTGGAATAACGTATCAAACTTTACCGATCTGCCGCCCAACTCAAACTTTGTGACCGTCGAAGCGGGCCACAACGACATTAATACCGCGTACGTAGTCGCCAACGTCGGCTTTGGCCGCGGTGGAGGCGGCGCTCCGGCGGCGGAACGACACCTCGTTTACCGCACCCACGATGCCGGCAAAACGTGGACCCCGATCACCGCCGGCCTGCCTGTTGACGAGCGAACCGGCAGTCAAGTACACGTCATTCGTGAGGACCCCAAGCAAAAAGGACTGCTCTTTATCGGTACCGAGACCACAGTTTATGTCTCGTTCGACGACGGCGACCACTGGCAAACGTTGCGTTTGAACCTGCCAAGCACGTCCATTCGCGATATGGTGTTTCACACCGAAGATCACATGAACGACCTCGTGATATGCACGTACGGCCGCGGATTTTGGGTGCTCGACGATATGAGTCCGCTTCGCGAGGTCGCGGCAAATGCGGCAAAGATCGCAGCGGCCCCGGCTTATCTGTTCAAGCCCGGCGACGCGATCCGCTCGCGTGAGAACGGCAACTGGGACCAGCCGATGAATCCGGAACTCCCGCACGCGGTAAACCCGCCCTTCGGCGCGATCATCTATTACCACCTCGGCAAAAAGCCGGCCGGTGATATCAAACTGCAGATCTACGACTCTGCCGGCAAGCTGGTCCGGACTATAACCAGCGTCGTTCCGCCAAAAGTCGAACGGCCGCCGTACCCCGATTACTGGCTGAAATCGCCCGATTCCAGAGCTCTCTCGATGAACGTCGGCAGTAATCGAACAAACTGGAATCTGCGCTATGACGACCCGCCCGGGCTCAACCCGGACATCAATGATCAGATGAACGCCGCGCCGGATCAGGTCACACCGGGTCCGCACGGGCCGCTCGTTCTGCCCGGCACCTACACCCTCAAGCTGATCGTTGACGGCTCCGCCTATACCCAATCGCTGGTCGTTCACAACGACCCGCGTGTCGGCGAAAGCCCGAAGATGATGGCGGCTCTCCAGGCCCAGAACAAATTGGCGTTGGCCGCCTGGGCCGGAATGAAGGACAGCTACGACGCAAATGACGGCGTCGCGTCCGTACGGGCTCAACTCGCAAAGATCACGGCCGGTTCCCCGCCGGCTGACGTCGCGACAGCGGCGACGGCACTCGCTGCCAAATTAGCAACCTTTGGCGGAGCACCCGCCGGCGGACGGGGCGGTGGTTTCGGCGGCGGATTTGGAGCTCCCCGGGCTCCGGGCAGCATCCTGGCTTTCTCCGCGATAAACAACACGTTCTATACCGTCATCGGGCCACTCACCCAGAACGGCATCGATATGCCGCCGACTCCGGCTCTGATCCACACGTGGGAATCGGGCTGCAAGGAGCTAACCGCGACCGCGGCCGCGTGGAAGACGATGCTCGGCGCAGACCTGGTTGATTTCAACAGCCTGCTCTCGAAGAACGGTCTGACGCCGCTCAAGTTGGCTCCGGCATCACCGGCGGGTCCGGCGTCGTGCACATTCGTGTGGCCGGCGACGAGATAATGACTGGCGACCGGACCTGACGCGACTTCCCCTTCGTTCCGTCACTCTGCAACTTTCAAAGGCCGCGAGCGTTACGCCCGCGGCCTTTGTCTTTGCAATCTGTCGTGGCTCCTGCGGAGCTTGGATCCGGAGCTTGGATCATAGGGGGTAACGTTCGCTACTTCAAACAGGCCGCCTCTCCGAGGCTAAGAAAATGAACGCTGCTATTTCGCGGCCACACGGACAAAAAATATTGGCTTCAGCTCCGTTGGAGCGGCCTGTTTGTAGCGTGCAATCGAAAAATGATCCCAAGCCCCATCGGGGCGTCTTATCTCGATTCTCGTCCTGGTCGGCCGCCAAGTCTATGGTCTTCGATTGCCATACCAAAAAAATAATCGCGATGCCCGCCCAAAAAAGCCAAGCACCGCGAAATCATCCCGTCAAAACCGCCACCCGCTGGGATCAGGATCACCCACCCGCCTTCAAATCGTAATGTCAAAGGCCTGACCCTGATCGACTCTACTCGGATATGTTTCCTCCAACAACGCGCCGCCCAGATTGTACGTATAACCCGTTGTGTAACCCGCCGGATCGCCGCCGTCACTCTTCCTAAGACGACGAATGACGTGTATTCCATTATCACAACCGCGAGAATCGCAAGAAGGCAGGCCTGGCACCGATTTCTTTTTCGACCCCTATTTTCCTCCCAAGTCAGGCACCAGCCATCTTCCAAAAATATCAATAGGATTATCAATTCTAACGTTTCACGAGTGATCTCATCGAATAGCAAGGAAGAATTTGATCCATCGCGATTTTACCAGCTTCGTTAGGTTTAAGGAACCGAACTTTCGGAGATGCCGTGGGTGAAAAAGCTTGTCCGTCGATGACCAATACGCTGGGCAACGATCCCCACCTTCGAAGAGGCCCGTCGCAGTCAATACGTCGAGTCACCATGAATCGCCATTTGCCGCCTTTTCTAAAAAGACTATCAGGCAATGTTGTCTTTTCAGAAAAGTATTCATTTACTATTCTAACATAGCCGCTCTTGTTGCTCGTCGTGCGCCTGACTTTAACAATCAGTTCATCAGAGTTAGGAACATATCCGTGAGGCGGTAGGATCACTTGCGGTTCAACAAATGCGATCACCTCACCTTTAATATCACTTTTGTAAGATTGGCCCCCAACGGAAGTAAGTTGGAGAAAGTGTAATGGTTCAGCGTCAAACGCAGT
>JAYVUD010000200.1:0-3049 GCA_043788335.1 Chloracidobacterium sp.
GGTTCCGACAGCCGTAACCGCCTGGGTCGGGCGGTCGAGGGCGTCATTGTAGAAAGTCTTCGAGATGACGCCATTGAGGTCCTCGGTGTTGACCGATGCACCGGTAAAATAATCGACTTGCGAATATCCGGTTACCCAGCCCATCGCGTTGGTTCCGCTGGTCGGGAATGCGAAGGTGCTTAGGCCGTTCAACTGAGCCGGTGCCGTGTTCGTCCTCGCTTCTTCGTTCGGCGAACCGAAGTTATCGTTATAACTCACGGTTGATGCGTTTCCGTTCGGATCCTTCATCTTTACGACATTGCCGAGAACATCGTATTGCGAATAAGCCGTGACCGCACCCGTTTGGCTCTGGGCGTTGGCATAGCTTGTAACGGCGGTGACGTTGCCGCGAATGGTATTGCTTTCGCTAAAGTTAGTCGAGTCGAAACCGCTGACGTTGCTTCGTGGCCAGAGTGAAGCATGGTTCGTATCAGCAGAATAGTTGTCGTACTCATACTGTGTGAGAGAGGCTTTCGTCGTGCCGCTGGCGTCCGGCGAGACCCACTTTTGCGACGGTAACGTCCTCATGAAACGGTTGACATAATTCGAGTCCGAAACATAATCGGTATGTTCACGCTTCAGGAAACTCCCGGGTTGACCCGAGCCGTAATCGTAATACCAGACATCAGTTGGATTCAGATTCTGATCAATCGCTAATGCCTGCGTTGCCGGATCGACCATCGAAACCTTGCTTACGAGATTTGAATCCACAAGCGTGGCGGTGGTCCCGGCGGCTATCGGGGCGACGTTCGGAAATCGTGCGTCATTGATAAGCCCGCAGGGATTGTAAGTCGGAACGTCGACAAAACACGACGGCGAACGCCGATATTGCCACGAGGTTTCTACCCGCTGGAGCACAGTTGACCCGTCAGACGCGAGAGCCTCGGTCTTGATTTCCTTTCCAACCGTACTCGCCCACGGAGACGACATGGCGATTGGTTGCCCGAGAAAATAATGCATGGCTCGGGAGAGCAGAACATTTGACGAATCATATTGGGTTACCGTCGTTCGCGTTCCTGCCTGACCAAACGTGCCAAGATCAAAAACAAATGTGGTGCGATTTTGGAGAACATTGTTCTCGTCGTAAATCCGCTTTTCCTTGATTCGATTAAAGAGAAACCAAAATTATTTGGGAATGACTGTACCGAAGGGTAAAAGTCGTATTCCATGTGGCCGCCCGTGGGTAGCTTTATCTCTGCGATCCGCCCGTTCGTATTGTATTTGAACTCGTAGCTCTGACCATCTGGTAGCCAAATTGCTTTTGGAAGTTGACTCCAATCATAAACGGTACCGCTCACTTGCGGTGACGCTGTCGGATCGGTAGTAATCAACTCCGACACTAGATCGGTCGTGTCGTCCGTGCCGGATCTCGCTGTCCTGACCGTCGCCCCGAGGCTGACGCGAACGATGCGCGTCTCTCCCTGGGATCCCTTAAATGTTATCTTGTGACAAAGTCCGTAGGGAGCCGATTCGGTTTGATTGTATTGGATGTTTATCTCGCGGCCGTTACCGTCTTTCAGCTGAGTTGGCCGCGGATAACTTGATGGAAATCCCCTGGTCGAGTCGTACGTATATTCCGATTTATTTCCGTTTCGATCTATACGCCACATCACTTTACCATTCTCGACGCGAGCCTTGCCCCCATCGCCCGTGTATAAGTAACCCGTCGCACCAACACCAAGAATTGGTTCACCGTTGAAATCAGTTACGTTCGAATCTGATACGAACGTCGTGAATGAACCGTCCGTGCTTTGAAATACCGTTCCGTAATTGTACGCCGGATAGCCACATTGCTCGAATTGTACTCCCTTTTTTACAGGGTCCACCAGTTCCATCTGTGATCCGTCAGGGCCAACCACCACGATTCGCAAGTTATGCTTGTACCAGTAATCGGGGTATTCGGAGCAAAGCTCGTTGGTGTTTGCCAAAGTGCTCGTGATCATGACGTGCCCAACCGCGACAATGTTTTCCGAAAGCATATTGCTAAGCGCATAATGATATGCCGACAATTCATCTAATCTCCATTGATTGTCGATCGTCATCGAAACGGACGCGTCGGCCTGTCCTCGGCCGTCAAGACCGGCCAGAGGCATGCTCACATTAAGATTACCGCTGAAAAGGTTAACGGAATCTATGTCGGTAAGCTTGTAGGAACCAACGGGCGTTCCTGGCTGATTGGCCATCTGAGCACTACGTTGTGCCGGTGTCGAATATGCAAATATCGCTACAAGGGCGATCAAGATAAACGAATATCTCTGGATCGTAGCGGAATTCGGTAGGGAAGAGTCGTGGGTCGTCATTATTTACCTCGCGTTCATTGCGTCAGTTAAAATTTGGGACATCATTGTGCCGAATCAAAAAGAATCAATGCTTGTAATACGCCGGCACGGGGATATCGTATGTTTGGCCCCAGTGATCCGCTCGGAAGGCGTTGCCCGAGCCGGATTTGAGGATGTACCAGTTGCCGTTGTCGCCCGCACCGGAATATGAGTCGGCGGAGCGCCAGACGGCGATGTCAGTTTTGCCGTCGCCGTCATAGTCGTTTGGGACGGGTTTGTCGACCGTTGTGCCGAACTGGTATGTGGCCGTTGTGCTGTTCGAGGATTGGTAAATGTAGAAATAGGCTGACGAGCCGGGCCGAAAGACGGCGAAGTCCGCTTTGCCGTCGCCGTCATAGTCGGACGGTATCGGCAGGTCGCCGGACGCTCCGTATGAGGTCGTCTGAAGCTGGCCATTGGAACTGCGGAGCGTGTAGAACGTGCCGGACGAAGCGGGCCGCCAGAGGCTGATGTCGGCTTTGCCGTCGCCGTCGTGGTCGGCGGGAGCCGGAACATCACCGCTCTGACCGAACTGCTGATAGACCGTGTTGCCGGTCGACGACTGGGCGATGTACCAGGTGCCGTTCGACGGGCTGAACACCGCGACGTCCGTCTTGCCGTCACCGTCAAAGTCGGCAACCGCCGGAATATCGCTCGCCGAACCGAACGCAAACCCGGCAGTCGCGTTATTC
>JAYVUD010000201.1:0-5763 GCA_043788335.1 Chloracidobacterium sp.
CGAAGGCCGGATCGACACCGCCGCAACGATCGAATCGGACGACAGGACCGGAGCAGCCTCGACACCTGCGCCGAGGGCGTTTAGTACGCGGTCGGCAAGATCGTGCATGTCCGAATGTCGCTCCCGGATCGTAATATTACCGGCGGCCCGTAACGTCGCGATAAGCGCGTCGGCGACGCTCGTCACCGCCCACTCAGCGTTTACGTGTTGCTCGACGATAGTGTCGAGGATATTGAGTCTAAAGGACGGGTCCTCAAGCGCCATCTTCTGAGTTTCAAATATCAGTCGCGCATTTTCCGATAGTCCGCTCTGGTCGCTGATCAGATGAGCCAATTCACCAACGGACGTAGCCATCGCTTTCTCAAATCGACTAACCTCTGCGGGCACGGCGTCCGTCGAGATCTCAACACGAAAAAACTGCCGCTTTTGACCGTACAGAAAAACAACCTTGCCCACGGCAATACCGCGCGACACGGCAGTTCCCGTCAGTTCTAATGTTTGAACCGATTGGGACAAGACTGTTGATGCCGGATTATTGCTCAAAATTGAATCACACTCGACCCGCCGTGATGGCGGTATTTCTAACTGCCGAGGTTAAAGTTAAAACCGCCGCCGCCTCCGCCCTGCGTTGGGAAAAATGGCTTGAGCAGTCCGGCAAACGCAGCCAGATTGCGGGTTTGTATCAGTAATTCGCCGGGGCCGTTAAATTCGGCAACCATTCCCTCACCGCTCAAAAAGCTTCTGAGATATCCGCTTTTTGCCGCTTTTCGCAGGTTGTACTGCATATGCGCTTCCCAGGCGACGAGGTGGCCGGTGTCGACCACATATTGTTCTCCGGGCCCGAGAGTTTTTCGATGTATCGCGCCGAACGAGGAAACAAGCAGCAGGCCGCTACCCGAAACCTTAAGGACAAACAGTCCCTCGCCGCCAAAAAAGCTCTTGGCACCGCCAAATTTTGTGTCGACCTCGAGCGACGTGTCGCCGGCAAGGTATGAGCTCGACTGAACGCAAAACGACTGGTTTTGCATTTCGATGCCGGCAACGTCGCCGGGTGCACCCGGAGCGAGTGTGACTTCGCCGTGACCGCCCTTTGCGGTAAAGGTTGAAACAAATGCCGATTCGCCGCCAACCGCACGTTTCAGCGCACCGAAAACTCCGCCTTTCATTTCCGACATCAGATCAACGTTCGCTGACATCGAGACCATCGCCCCGGCCTCGGCCGATATCGACTGTTCAGCTGCGAGATTTACGACCGCCAATGCAAAAGCACCCTGATGCTCGATCGACCATGTATAACCGCGGCCCTGTCCTTTGCCGTCAAGGTCAAAATGAAAGGCGCCGCCCGACGTTTGCTGCTGCCCGACAAATGGTGGCGTAGCGGAAACCGGTTGCGGCGTCGAGACCGGCGGCTGAGGGTTAACTGGCAACGGAGCCGCCGCGATGGTCATACCGCACGAACCGCAAAATTTGGCTCCGTCCAAGAGAGTGGCATTACACTGTGGGCAATTCATACAGTGACTCCCGCGGATTTTCTGCTAATAATGTCAAACGCCTGCATCGCGTCGTCGGCAAAATCGAGGATCGCCACATCGGCGTCACTAACCGCCAGCGAAGCCTGCCAGGCGGCAACGACCGGTTTCCAGCAGTCGCCCAGCAATACGAGCGGCCGGCTTTCGATCACGCGCGTCTGAAGTTTGTTCCACACGAGGGAAACCTCGGTAACCGTTCCCATCCCGCCGCGAAAAGCGACAAAACCGACGGATCGATTGATCAGATTCTGCAGCCGATCATAGAAATGATCGGTCGCGACCTTGTCGGTCAGATACCGGTTTGGTTCGGATTTGAACTGATTCATGACCACACCGAGCACACGGCCGCCTTTCTCGCGGGCTCCGCGTGAGGCGGCCTCCATTATGCCGAGATATCCGCCCGTGCAGATCGTAAATCCGGCTTCGGCCAACATTCCGCCGAGCTTTAGTGCGTCACTATATTCCTGAGAGTCTTCCTTACATTTCGATCCGCCAAATATCGTCACTATCGGACCATATTTTCTTTCGCCGCTGTCCGTCATATCATTTCTCCTGCCGCCCTGAACCGTAATTACGCCTAATTATAGCTAATGACCTCGCGGACGCCAAACGTCGGCGGTCGCCTGACGACGGATCGCACAATCTCCGGAGCCTGTTCGAAGGATGTTGTCGATATGTTGTAAAATCGGAAAATACTATGACCAATGACGAGATTCTGATCTCCCCGTACAAAAATATTCTGGTCGATCTAATGGTCCCGGCCAACGAGCGAAAAGACGTCTTTAGTTACGCGTCGTCGCTCGTTTCGATCCAGCTTTCGCCGCGGCAAACATTTGACCTCGAGATGCTTGCGGTCGGCGGATTCTCGCCACTCACCGGATTTATGGGCGAGGCTGACTACCGGTCCGTGTTGTCGTCGATGAGGCTCGCGGACGGAACCGTTTTCCCGATTCCGATAACGCTGTCGGTGGAGCGAACCGAAGGTGTCGAAATCGGTTCCGACATCGCTCTCCGCGATTTTCACAATGACCTGCTGGCGGTTCTATCGGTCGAGGAGATTTTTGAGTGGGACGCCCGCGAAGCGGCTGACTGCATTCTCGGGACGACCGACCCGAAACATCCGTTCCGAAAGGAGCTTGCCCGTATGGGCCGCATAAATCTTGCCGGAAAGCTCCGCGTCCTTGCCCTGCCGACTCACGTCGACAGCAGCGATATCAGGCTTTCGCCAAGTCAGACTCGTGAACGGCTTGCGGCGTTGGGTCGAAAAAATGTAGTGGCGTTTCAAACCAGAAACCCCATCCACGGTGCCCACGAGGCGATGATGCAGTCGGCGATCCGACAGATCGACGGGACGTTATTGATCCATCCGGTCGTCGGGCTGACCAAAGAGGGTGACATCGATCACTACACGCGTGTCCGCGTATATCGTGCGGTTGTCGAAAAGGCATTTCCGGCAGATCGGGCGGTGTTGGCCCTGCTGCCGCTCGCGATGCGGATGGCCGGCCCACGCGAGGCCGTGTTGCACGCTATCATTCGCCGAAATTACGGGGCGAACCACTTCATCGTCGGCCGCGACCACGCGAGCCCCGGTGTCGGGTCGAACGGTGCGCCGTACTACCACCATTCGGCAGCGAGAGAACTGGCGATCTCACTCGAGAACGAGATCGGTATTAAGATAATGCCGTTCGACGAATATGTTTTCGTTCCCGAACTTGGCGATTACGTTGAGATTTCCAAGGTCGCACCCGGGTCGAAAACGTCTTCGTTATCCGGCACGCAAATTCGCGAAGACTATGTCAACAAGGGCCGTCCGCTGCCGTCGTGGTTTACACGGCCTGAGGTCGCGGCGATCATCAACGACAGTTATCCGCCGAAACGCAGGCAGGGGTTCTGTCTCTGGTTCACTGGTCTGAGCGGAGCGGGAAAATCGACGACCGCGGAGATCCTTGCGGAATTGCTGCTCGAACGCGCGCGGCAATCGACCATTCTGGACGGTGACGTAGTCCGCACGCACCTGTCAAAAGGCCTCGGGTTCTCCAAGGCGGACCGCGATGCCAACGTGACCCGGATCGGTTTTGTCGCTTCCGAGATCGCCCGTCACGGCGGGGCGTGCATTTGTGCGGCGGTTAGTCCTTACCGCCAGTCGAGGGACGAGGTCCGGGGTATGTTTCAGGACGACGGGTTTATCGAAATATTTGTTGATACACCGCTCTCGGTGTGCGAAGGCCGGGATTCCAAAGGTATGTACGCCAAAGCCCGACGCGGCGAGATCACGAACTTTACGGGCGTGGACGATGTCTATGAAACACCGCTGAGTCCCGAGATCGTTCTCGATACCCAAGAGTTTTCGGCTCTCGAAAATGCGCATCGGATCGTCGATCGACTCGAAGATCTTGGATTTATCGATCCTAAAAAGAACCATTTTGCTGATTCAATAGGAGCCTGAACCGACAGGCATCCTTTTCGTAGGGGAAATTTACGTGGCATCTAATACAACCGAAACTCCGACCCAATTTACTTTGGATGTTGGTACAGATCGTGAACGAAAACTCGCGTTGAGCGTCCAAGACGATATTCAGCGGGGCGTCAATTACCTCGGCCACGATCAGGCCGACCGCGCCGTCCAGGCATTTAAGCTGGCCCGTGAAAAGGCTCATGGCCACGCTGTTTTAGCTGACATCATTTCACATAATTTGCTGACAGCTTACCGCCAGCACGTTGATCGGATCTTAAAAAATGAAGATCACACGCGGGCGAACCCATATATTCGCGAAGCCGCCGAATTGACCCTCACCGGGCCGATGTCGAAAGACCCGGCCTTTCGCGGAAAATTTGCCGATACATTCAAGAATATGGGTATGGACCTGTATTTTGCTCGGCAATATGAGCCGGCTTTGTTCTTTTTTAGGAAAGCGATAGCGATCGAACCGTGCCCATCCTATTATGTCGACCTGACCAACGCTCTTGCTTGGGTCAAAACGCCCGCCCGATTGGTGGATTATACGCGGGACTATTCCGCGACGGAACTCGGCAAACATATCTTTATAGCTTGTTCGCCAAAGAGCGGCTCGACGTTCCTTAAAAACCTGCTTGTGAACATCACCGGTTTCAAGGATCTGTTCTCCGTATACGCCGGACTTCAGAATGAGCACGATCTGGATCTGCCCCAGATGGTCAAATTCGGGAATGTCGATACGGTGACCCAACAGCATTCGAGGGCGAGCGAGGCGAATGTTCAAATGATGCAGGCGTTTGGGATACGTCCGGTGATACTTGTCCGAAACATCTACGATTCGCTAATGAGTCTCGTCGATTTCTATTCGCAAGGTTTTACGTTCAGCACGTTTTTCAACAAAGAGGAGTTTTTATCATTCTCCCAGGATAAAAAGCTCGATCTGCTCATCGAATTTGCCATTCCCTGGTATTTTCAATTTGTTGCCTCGTGGCAGAGGGCAGAGTCCGAGGGGCGTTTGGAGATGGTCTGGTTAACCTATGAGGAGATGATTGCCGACAAGGTTGCTGCGGCCGCAAAGATTTTCACGTATCACGGGATGGCCGTTGCTCCCGACGTTATCGCCGAGCGTATCCGGATCATCGAGGGGGATAGCGACCGAAACCGATTTAACAAGGGGGTCGCCGGCCGCGGAAAGGCCGGGATCAGCGATCGCCACAAGGAACGCATTCGACAACTCGGAGAGTATTTTCCGTCGGCTGATTTTAGCATAATTGGGCTGTAACGATTTTTATCAAAATTCCCGTCATTTGTTCGTCTTTCCGGAAAGCAGGAACATCAAATATTTGCGTTATTTGCCTTAAAGCGTTATATTTAGCTCAATCGTTCGCGTCCCTGCGTAATTGAAGTTTTTCTATTGCTATGCGCTGGCCGATACAGACTGAATTTTAGGCTGCCATATTGCTCGTTCTATTGTTGGTTCCATTCTGTTAGGAGGAAATTTTGATGCAAACCTATTGTCGACATTGCGATACGCCGGTGCACACGAGTGCTTTCCGGCGTTATATTCTCATATCGTTTTGCATGCTCGTTGTATTCTGCTTTTTGATAGGCGGAGACTATTACAACGCTCGTGCCTTCACGAAAAAGGTAAATAAAACGGTTCCGGGAGCATCCCGCAACCTGAATTATGACGATCTCATTCGCGAACGCGGTAAGACCCGTCCCTTCGGCCTCGGATCACTTAAGGGCGTCGGGCGAGTCGATTTCGCGAATCCGAAG
>JAYVUD010000202.1:0-3383 GCA_043788335.1 Chloracidobacterium sp.
CGGAGTGCCGCCGCTCGCCGCTTTGAGGTCGCCCAGCAGATCGGCCATTGTCCATTCGTTGCCCGGGATGATCTTGACAACCTTGCCGTCGGCTCCGATGATGGCGGTACGGAGCGAATGGTTGATCTTGGTCTTGTCGGCCGGGTCGATCTCGTATCGCAGGCCGAAAAAGTCGGCGATCTTGCGAACCTCTGCGTCCTTGCCGACGGCGAGTTGCCAGACGTCAAATTTGTATTTCACGTCATTGCCCATGTACCCGATGCCGTACGACTTAAGCTTTTCGGGCGTGTCGTTCGCCGGATCGAATGAAATGCTGAGCAGGCGGAGTTTGTCTCTATATTCGGGGTCGTTCCCGATCTGGCGGGCGAGATCGCTGAAATTTGTCGACATCCGGATGCAGTAATCGGGTAGCGGGCATTTGGCGTAAATGAACGTGATCGCAAGCGTCTTTCCCTGAAAACCCTTAACCGATATTCGCTTGCCGTCCTGATTGGTCAACGCAAAATCCGGCACCGGTTTGCCGACCTGGGCAAAGCTCTCATCGACCGGCGGTGCGGGTTTGTTCGGATCCGGAGCGGCCAGAATGCCGATCTTTTCTAGCCAGAACGGGTCTTTGGCGGTGTTGTCGACGACCAGTTCGGCACGGATCTCGGCCCCCGCGACGAGATCGCCCCAGACCCAGTCCTCGTGGATCGGAAAGTCCATCGTCATCCCCTCCATATAGCCGGGAATGTTTTCATGTTCGATGGTTGCCGTCTTTGTAACTTTGTTTACCGAGATCACTCTGCCTTTGAGTGGATACCGTTTGGCGTTTGGCGAAGCCTCGATATTGGCGGCCGCGGGACCGCCGTTGGTGGCCGGTTTCTGACACGCAGCAAACAAAAAAACGACGCAAAACAGTAAAAGTAACTTATTCATAAAAATTCACCACGCCGAATAACCTCGATTTTAGCAAACTATGCCGGATTGAGATAAAATCGGAAATAGATTTAGATCAACAGGAATACGGAAATGTCAGCAACCTTACTTAGTGGAAAGCTTTTCTCTGAGGCCATCAAGGCGGAGGTCGCGGCAGAGGTCGCGGATATCCGCAAAACGCACGGATTTACGCCGTGTTTGGTCGTCGTCCGTGTCGGCGAGGACCCGGCCTCGGCGGTCTATGTCGGCAGCAAGGTCCGGACGTCCGCAGAACTCGGCATGATATCCGAGGAACTTCATTTTCCGGCCGAAACGCCGCAGGAAAAGATATTTGAGGTGGTCAGGGAATTGAATGAGCGCGACGACGTCGACGGGATTTTGGTCCAATTGCCGCTTCCGAAACATATCGACGAACGCACCGTGCTTGAACTGATCGACCCGCAAAAGGACGTCGACGGATTTCACCCGATCAACGCCGGACGGCTGATGCAGGGCCACGAAGCCCTGACGCCGTGTACGCCCGCGGGCGTCATTGAGATCCTCAAGCGGTCGGGCATCGCGATCGCCGGCAAAAACGCGGTCGTCGTCGGCCGCAGCAACATCGTCGGCAAACCGATGGCAATGTTGCTGCTCCACGAAAACGCGACGGTCACCGTTTGCCATTCGAAGACCGCCGATCTGCCGGGCGTATGCTCACGGGCCGGCATTTTAGTCGCGGCGATCGGGCGGGCGGGATTCATTAAGGCAGAGCATATTGGCGACGGTGCGACCGTCGTCGACGTCGGCATCAATAATGTTTCGGATCCCGAGTTTGCCCGTGAGCTTTTTGGGCCTGAAGATATTGAGAAACGGCTCGCGACGATCGAGAAACGCGGTTTCACGCTCGTCGGCGACGTCAACCCGAAAGACGCGTTGGAACGTGCCGCGTACTTCACGCCGGTCCCGGGTGGCATCGGCCTGCTGACCGTGGCAATGCTGATGAAAAATACCGTCACGGCCGCGAAAATGAGGCGGGGCAAAAGTGAAAAAGGGAAAAGGTGAAAAAGTGAAAAAGGGGAATAGTGAAATTTCGTTGGATCAGAGCCTGGACGCCCGGAAATTATAACTTTTTCACTTTTCCCCTTTTTCACTTTTGCACATTACAAGACTATGGACTTTGAAGAATACCAGGCGGCAGCCTGCAAAACTGCACATTATCCGCGGCGGCTTGAGAATATCGAGTACCCGACCCTCGGCCTGGCCGGCGAGGCGGGCGAGGTTGCCAATATCGTTAAAAAGATACAGCGCGACCACGGTGGCGTGATGAACGAAGAGATCCGCGCGATGCTCAAAGACGAACTCGGCGACGTGCTCTGGTACATCTCGGCCTGTGCCGAGGAACTCGACCTGACGCTCAACGAGATCGCCGAATACAACGTCGAGAAACTGGCGAAACGGCACAGCGCGTGACCGTATATGCTGAAAGTTGGTCTCACGGGCTCGATCGCCGTTGGTAAATCATTCGTTTGCACCGTGTTACGCGAGGCGGGTGTCGATGTGCTCGACGCCGATCTGACGGCACGCGAGGTGGTCGCGCGCGGGAGGGATGGGCTCGCCGAGATCGTCCGTGAATTTGGCAACGGCATTTTGACGCCGGAGGGCGATCTGGATCGGCCGAAGATGGCGGCGATCGTGTTCGCAGATGCCGCGAAACGCGATTTGCTCAATTCGATCGTCCATCCACGCGTTTTTACTGCTCAGGACACGTGGATGCGTCGCGTGCAAAACGGCGTCCCCGACGGAATCGCGGTCATCGACGCCGCACTCATGATCGAATCGGGCGGATATGAGCGTTTTGACAAATTAATTGTCGTCTGGTGCGAACCTGCGATACAATTGAGACGCTTGATGTTACGCGATAATCTGAGCGATGCGGACGCCCAAAAACGCATCGCCGCCCAGATGCCGCAGGACGAAAAAAAGCGCTACGCCGATCATCTGATCGATACCTCCCGCGGATTTGATGATACACGCTGCCAGACGCTCGAAGCTCTCGAAAAGCTCCGGCCTGAGGCAGCACAAAACGATGGAAATTGAACGACAAAATGCGGATGATCGGCGATCGGTTGCCGGTTTGCGTCGCGCTTTGACCCTCACCATCGTCCTCCTCACATCGATCTTTATCGTTGCCTGCGGCCAGATCGAACAACCCAAAACCGAACCCTTCTACGCCCAAACATCGCCGCCGCCGCGCCAGGAATTTCGTTGGAGTAACGGCAAGATGCCTAAGAGCTTTGATCCGGCACGGGCCGCCGCCGCACCCGAGGCCGATATCGTGCGGGCGATCTATGAGGGGTTGACCGATCTCGATGCCCGTTCGCTGAAAGAAATTCCTGGCGTCGCGGAAAAGTGGGAATCGTCCGCCGATCTCAAGACTTGGACCTTTCACCTCAGAAAAGACGCCCGCTGGTCGAATGGCGAACCGG
>JAYVUD010000203.1:0-2585 GCA_043788335.1 Chloracidobacterium sp.
AAGTCGCCGTTTTGGTGGTTATTAAATACGGCGTAAACCGTATTTGCGTCGTGCTGCGAAGCCAAAACGCGATGGACGTAGCTGTCGCTCGGAACGCCCGCGATCTTGTCCACCTTGCGCCAGCTTTGGCCGTCGTTCTCGGTAATTTGTATCAAGCCGTCGTCAGTTCCGACATAGATCAAGCCCTGTTTTTTAGGCGACTCCGTGCTCGAAGAGGCGTTGCCGTAGAGAGCAGTAGAGACGTTTTTCTCGATCGCGTCCGGGCCCCAGATCTTGCCCATGACGGGCAGGGCGTTGCGATCAAGTCCACGTGAAAGGTCGCCGCTGATGACTTTCCAGTCGTCGCCGCGATTGTCAGACTTATAGAGTTTGTGGCCGGCAAAATAGAGCCGCGTGTTTGAATGCGGGCTGATCAGTATAGGCGAATCCCAGTTATAACGCTGCGATTCCACGCCGGAGCCTTCGATAGGAGCGATGCTGACGCGTTCGCCGGTGCGTTTATCCAGCCGCACCAAACCGCCGTTTTGGCTCTCGGCGAAAACGATATTTGAATCCGTAGGATCGACCTGCGAACGAAAACCGTCGCCGCCGTTCGTTGCATACCAGTCAGAATTTACAATGCCGCTGGTGTTTCGGGTGCGAGCAGGGCCGCCGAGTGAATTGTTGTCCTGTGTCCCGCCGTAAACGTGATAAAAAGGCGTGTTGTTGTCGGCGACGATATCGTAAAACTGGGCGATCGGCAGATTGGCTTTGAAATTCCAATTTGAGCCGCGGTCAAAGCTCTCGTAAATACCGCCGTCGCAACCGACGAGTATATAATCCGTGTTGTTCGGATCGACCCAGATAGCGTGATTATCGACGTGCTTAAGCCGCTCGCCGAGCCCACGCTGCGTTCGACCGCCATCGTCTGAGACTTGGAAAACGACGTTTGGAATATAGACGCGATCTACATTTTTGGGGTCTGCAAGTATCTGTCCGTAGTACATACCTTGGGCGATCGTCGGGCTCGTGCGTTCCCATGTCGCTCCGCGATCGTTCGAGCGAAAGATGCCGCTAAGCGTGCCTGTCGCCTCGACGGTCGCGTAAACTACGTTCGTGTTCGCCGGCGAGATCGAGATGCCGATACGGCCGAGATCGCCGGGAGGCAGACCGGAGCGGAGCTTTGTCCAAGTGTTGCCGCCGTCGGTCGATTTATACATCGCACTTTCGGGGCCGCCGTTTACTAGCGTGTAAAAATGACGCCGACGCTGCCAGGTCGCAGCATACATAATGTCCGGATTTGACGGGTCAATTGCGACATCGGTCGCACCGGTGTTTTCCGTTCCGGGAATCACTGCTTTCCAGGTTTTGCCGCCGTCGGTCGTTTTGTAGAGACCGCGTTCGCCGCCCGGCGACCAGAGCGGGCCCTGTGCCGCGACAAATACGACATTGCTGTCACGCGGGTCGATCACGATCTTGCCAATATGCTCCGAGGTCTTGAGACCCATATTTTTCCAGCTTCGTCCGCCGTCATCCGAACGGTAAACACCGTCGCCGTAGCCGACGCTTCGCTGGCTGTTATGCTCGCCGGTGCCGACCCAAACTGTCGAAGTATTTTTGGGGTCGAGAGCGATCGCTCCGATAGAAAAAGAGCCTTCATTTTCAAATACAGGCGTCCAAGTCGAACCGCCATTGACCGTTTTCCAGACACCGCCGGACGCGGCCGCTGCGTAGTATTTGGTCCTGTCGGTCGGATCGACCGCAAATGCGTTGATACGCCCCGAAGTAACCGCAGGACCTATCGAGCGAAATTTCAATCCGGAAAACACACCGGAAGCCATCGGGTCAGGCGTCGGGGTTGGAGTCGGTGCCGGAGTGGGCGTTGCGGCAACGGTCGTAATTTTGGTCGAATCTCCGGCCGGGGTCGGTGAAGCAACTGCGGCGGGCGGCGTTTGAGCAAAATATGTTGAAACGAACGATAGTAGTAGACAAACTAACGCAAAAAACTGACGCAATTTATGCACGGCGATGACTCCTTGGAAATGTTGATTTATCAGATCAGATAAATCGAATTATGGCTTGTTTACATAGAGTTTATCAAGCCCACCAGTCGAAAGACCCCCGCGTTCCGGCAAAACGATGTTATAATTTCGCGAATCACCCGCATATCAAATCGCTATGAAACGATGCCCCGAATGCCGGAGAGATTATTTCGACGATACATTGCTGTATTGTCTCGACGATGGAAATGCTCTGCTCGAAGGCCCGGCCTCGGGAAGAGGGGAGACGAGAAACGGGAGTCTGGAGAATGAGCCACAGACGGCGATCCTGTCCGAGTTTGGAGTCCCGCCTTTAGACGGCCATTCGTCCGAGTCTCCGACGCGGGCTCAGATCAATACAACCGACCAGACCGCTATCCTACGCAGCGGAGCGGAGGCGGAGCCTCGAAAAAGTTTAGATGGCCTGTTGGAGAAGCAGAGCTTATCCGCAAATAGAGCGGCGAAGCAGCTGGTCGCGGTTGCTATCGCGGCTGTTGTTCTGATCGGCGGATTCTTTTGCTATCGGTATTTTTCGCCTGTCAAGCAGATCAATTCCATCGCGGTGAT
>JAYVUD010000204.1:0-8992 GCA_043788335.1 Chloracidobacterium sp.
CGTCCATAAGTTCGCGGCCGCTCATTCCGGGCATTATCACGTCGGTCAGCAGAACGTCGATCGGTTCGGCTCTGGTTCTGAAGATGCCATCGCTTCGTGCCCGCTCGACGCTGAGATCGTTCGGTAACCCATACTCTCGAGCATCTCTATCACGACGGGTCCGACGATATCGTTGTCCTCAACCACTAGTACGGTCTCACCGCCGCCCGTGGTCCTGGTTGCTACTGCGTCCGCGGCCGCGACGGTTTCAGTGTGCGGAATGTTTGGCCACAGTATCTCAAATGTCGTGCCTTCGCCGACCACGCTGCGTGCGACGATGTCACCACCGGACTGTTTGACGATGCCGTGAACGGTTGCCAACCCGAGACCGCTGCCGTGCCCGATCCCGCCGACCGAAAAATATGGGTCAAACACTCTCTGCAGCACATCGTCGGGCATGCCTTTCCCGGTGTCGGTGAACGAAATTATGATGTATTCGCCCGCCCCGGCGTGGGTCTCCCAATTTGCGGCGATCTCGTCAGGTTTGGCATTTCTGGTTTCGATCCTCAGTTGACCGCCGGTCAGCATTTCGTCGCGAGCAAAAATGGCGAGATTGAAAAGCATCTGTTCCATCTGGCCGGGATCGGCCATGATCGGTCTCAGGCCCGGCTCTAGATTCATTTTGAGCACGATGCTTTCGCGTATCAGCCGTGAGAGCATCTTTTTGATGTTTTTTATAAACAAGTTCAGATCTAAAACCTCCGGTTGCAGCACTTGTTTGCGGCTAAAAGCCAGGAGCTGATGCGTAAGTTCGGCTGCCTTTTGACCCGTTTCTTTGATCAGCTCAAATTTTGTTTTGTTCGGGTCATCCGGGCGGATGCTCCTGAGCGCAAGTTCACTATATCCATTGACGACCGTCATCAGATTATTGAAATCGTGAGCGATGCCGCCGGCAAGCGTCCCGATCGACTCGAGTTTCTGCGAAACCCGCAGTTTCTCCTGCAGCTTGAGAAAGTCTGAGATGTCGCGGGCAATGCCGTCGATGCCCACCGGCACGCCGTTTTCAACGTCGAGCCACGTCTTGACCGCAAACGAGAGGCGGCTACCATCCTTGTGGAGCAGGTCGATCTGCTGTTGTCCTACGGCCTCGCCCCGTTTCAGCTTCTCGGTGACGTCCAGTGCGATCGGGCGATGATCAGGGGCGATCGTGTCCAGGACGTTCATCTTGAGCGATTCTTCAACGGTGTAACCGCATGCCTCGGCACCATATTTGTTGATCGACGTAAAATTACCGCCGAGGTCGTTCGAAAAGATCGCGTCTTGCGCATTTTCCACGAGCGTTCGATACCGTGCCTCAGAACGTCTGACCGCGTCGAACGCTTTCTTCTGCGTGGTCACGTTTCGCCCGATTCCCTGGACACCGACGGGCTTGCCGTCCTCATAGATAAGCCACGATTTGATACTGAGCGTTCCGGGTGAGCCATCACGGGCCACCATCTCCAATTCATACTCCGAGCTTTCCTGACCGTTGACTTTCGCCGCGATCATTTCCTTAACTAGAGCCGCCGAGTCGGTCGGCAGCAGCTCTTTGTATTTGCCTTCCACTAACTCGTCAATGCTATAGCCGGACAATTCTCCCGCGATACTATTCACGGACGTGATGTTTCCATCGAAATCCATCGTATAGATCACGTCTTTCGCATTTTCGACGAGCGTCCGATATCGCTCTTCTGAGTTTCTGAGGGCAACGAGTGCCTTGTTCTGTTTAGTGATATCGCGGCCGATCGCCTGGATGCCGACCGGTTTTCCGTCCTTCATTACTAACCATGATTTTAGCTCCAGCTTGAGGCGGCTGCCGTCTTTCACGATCATGTCCGTCTCGTAGGATGTTGTTTTGTCGCCGGCGAGTTTTGACCCGATCATTGACTGTGCCAGTTCGGTCGACTCCGGCGTCATAAGCTCCGCAAAATTCATCTGCATGATCTCGTCGTGAGAGTAACCCATCAGAGCAGTGGTGAAACTGTTCGCCGACGTAAAATTGCCGTTCAGGTCGCTTGTGCAGATCATATCCGGAGCATTTTCGACGAGCGTTCGGTACCGCTCCTCAGAATGCCTAAGCTCGGCCAGGGCCTGTTCGCGGCTGGTAACGTCTCGTGCAATGCCGCGAATGGCAACCGGCAAACGGTTCTCATACACGAGCCAGATGTTTGTGTCCATCTCGATTATCGTGCCGTCCTTTGCCACAAGTTCAACGCGGCGGTCGTCGAGCAATCGGCCCTTTAACAACGCATCGATTATCGTCCACGATTTTTCGGCTGACGCCGCGGTTACGACGTCCACAATATTTAACTTTAGGAGCTCCTCCAGCGTATAACCCGTTACGTCGAGTCCGTATTCATTAACCGAAAGTATTTTGCCATCGAGAGCGTGGGTGTATATCAGGTCAACCGAATTCTCGGCGAGATCGTTGTACCATCGCAAGGCTTCCTTCGCTGCCTCGTCTGCCTTGATTCGTCCTGAGATGTCCCGCAGGATCGCCGTGTGGTATGATTTGCCGCCGACTACGGTCGAAGAGAGCGAAGCCTCCATCCGAAACACCTCGCCGCTTGACCGTACTCCATACAGATCCTCACCGCGCC
This sequence comes from Chloracidobacterium sp., assembly GCA_043788335.1. Taxonomy (GTDB): domain Bacteria; phylum Acidobacteriota; class Blastocatellia; order Pyrinomonadales; family Pyrinomonadaceae; genus OLB17. The sequence continues at coordinate 2,619 of JAYVUD010000204.1, forward strand.
CCATGGACTGTCGTTCACGGACACCCGAGTTAACAAATCCGTCGACGTGTTCTGAGTGGATAGCACGAAACGGCTCCGGGATCAGATCATCCATCGTTTTGCCAAGCATCTCGGCCGCTGTCGAGAGAAACATATTTTCGGCGGCCGCGTTAAATACCACGATCTTGCGATCCGCATCGATCGTAATGACGGCGTCCATCGCCGAACTCACGATCGCATCCAGTTGGTCACGGCTTTCCCGTAATGCAACCTCGCTTGCGATTCGCTCGGTGATATCGATAAACCGGACGATCGCAAATTCCGGGACACCATTCCCGTCCCGGATCGACACACCCGAAGCTTGGAGGGTTCGTTTTCCCGCGGCTCCCGGGCGGTCGTCCGCGGTACAGATAACTTGATCTTTGACTTCGTCGCCCGCCAGGGTACGAAAAATCGGTAGCGATTCTTGAGCCAGTTCCTCGCCGTTCAGATCCATTGCCGAATTTAGAATTGGCTGATCGAGATCTGTCAGATCCTCCGGCCCGCTCAACCCCAACATCGCGATCGCGGCCGGATTGGCATGTATTATCTCGTGATCGCGATTGGCCATTATCAATCCTTCGTCAAGGTTATCGATAATGATCCGCAGCCTGTTTTCAATTTCGCGGGCAGCTTTTTCGGCTCTAATCTTCTCCCCGATATCGATCACCAATACCTCGCGAATATGCATACCGTCGGCGTGTACCTCCTGACGGTATATCTCAACATCGAGCACGTCACCCGCCTTGTTTCGATGTTTTGAGATCATGTGCGGCGTGTCAAACTGGTCGTTGACCCGCGAACTTCGGCCGGACGCCTCGATCTCCACGAGGCACCGAATATCGTCAAGATGCAATTTTAGAAATTCGTCCTTGGCGTATCCGTAAAATCTGACTGCGGCTTGGTTGACGTCGACGAAGGTGCTGGTGGCGAGATCGACCTGAAAGATGGGGAGAGGATTGTTTTCAAAAAGGTCCGAGAGCCGCTTCGCATCCCGCTTGACCAAATCGGACTTGCCCCGAAATGTGTCGAAGAGAACGATGATGATCGGCGATATCGAGAGAAAGATCAAAACGAGGATTACTTTTTCGGTCAGATCGGCGTCCGCGTGAAACGTCGGGATCACAAATCCAATCAGGATCGCTCCACTCAAAAGGGTAGCTGCCGATCCGCCTATTCTGCCCAAGAAATAGGTTGTGAGAGCGATCGTTCCAAAAAAGAAAAGATTCGGCGCGTGATCGCGAACCACCGTGATATTTAACGTCAGCAACGTCGCTAGGCCAACGGACGATATTACTACCAGAATTCCGAAAAAAAGACGCTTCGCCGAACCAACCGCCGTAAATCTCATTATATAATCCACCGTCTGGGCAATAAAGCGCAGTCAAATATCCATGAATATTCAATCCGGTTTTCAAGAGATCATTTGCATGCTTTCGACGTGTCGATGAGGAAAAGTAGCTGCATTGTACTTGAAAATAGTTCACTTTCGAACAGTTGTTAGAGAGGAATCTATCTAGCGTATTGGCTGGGATTGAACGGGACGCCCAATACCGATATAGAATGTTTAACAACGAACTATATTGGTTTTATTCCTTTGCTATTGAGTTGTCAATGTTAGATTTCGGTATATCATTACCTCGATCGTATGCTTGTATACACTACGATTCGTGGGTGGTTTCCACAGGAAAGTGTCAAAGATCTGACATGTTTTTAAGGCTGGCACTCGCGAAACTCCCCGAAGCCAGGAATAAGCCCATCGCGACCAATCATGACGAGCTTAAAGTTAGTTGTTCGACAATGCCTGAAAGCACGAAGTACGTGCTCAGATCACGCGTCCGCGATACGCGACGGGCAGATGTCGGCGAGCACGCAGTCGTGGCATTTGGGTTTACGAGCGTTGCAGACCTGGCGGCCGTGGTTGATCAACCAGTGCGGGAACATTACCCAGTGCTTTTTCGGAACGAGTGCCGCGAGGTCGTTCTCGATCTTTTCGGCGGCCTCGTTTGTGGTCAATCCCAGCCTCTGCGACAGACGCCCGACGTGAGTATCGACAACCACGCCCGAGGCGATGCCGAACGCATTGCCCAAAACGACGTTCGCAGTCTTGCGGGCGACGCCGCCGAGGGTGAGCAGCTCGTCCATTGTCTGCGGCACTTCGCCGCCAAATTCGTCCACCAGACGCCGGCACGCTGCCTGGATGTTCTTTGCCTTATTGCGAAAAAATCCGGTCGAGTGGATATCGCGTTCGAGTTCCTCCTGCGAAACCTCCAAAAATGCCGCCGGCCCGCGATACTTCCGGAAAAGGTCGCCCGTCACGATATTCACCCGCTCATCCGTGCACTGAGCCGACAAAATGGTCGCGATCAATAATTCGAATGGCGACGTATGCACGAGTGCACAATGTGCATCCGGATACGCGCGTCTAACCCGCCTGATAACCTCATCCGCCCGTGCCTGTGCATCTTCGATCATGGCGTTAAGCCTAAAAAAACATTGCCCCAAATGCAAACGGCCGCTTTATTCGGTAAGATTTAACCGCAGAGACACGGAGACGCAGAGGTTTGTAATGGCACCGACAGATGGGTCGTGCCGGTTCGCTAAAAGGCGAATTTTGCCGGATATGTTTTTTCTCTGCGACTCCGCGTCTCCGCGGTGATAAGAAACGAAATGCAAGTCCCTCTATTGGATCTTAAGGAACAGAACACAGAGTTGAGGCCGCAGATCGAGGCAGCTCTCGCGCGCGTGCTCGATACCAACGGTTTTATCCTCGGCGGCGAGGTCGCTGAGCTCGAATGCGAATTGGCCGGTTACTGCGGCACCAAGTACGCCATCGGCTGTGCCTCCGGCAGCGACGCCATACTGCTCGCCCTGATGGCTCTCGACGTCCGCTCCGGCGACGAGGTGATTACGACGCCATACAGCTTTTTTGCGACGGTCAGCGCGATCACACGGCTCGGGGCCATACCGGTTTTCGTTGATATCGACCCGGTCACATACAACCTCGACGTCTCGCAGATCGAGGCAAAGATCACCGCGCGAACGAGGGCCATCGAGCCCGTACACCTCTACGGCCAGTGTGCCGATATGGCGGCATTGCGTGCGATATCCGAGCGTCACGGCATCCCGCTCGTCGAGGACGCCGCCCAGGCGATCGGTGCTGAGGAGGACGGTATTCGTGCCGGTGCGATGGGTGCGATCGGCTGTTTCAGCTTTTACCCGTCGAAAAACCTCGGCGGCATGGGCGACGGCGGATTTGTCACGACCAATGACGACGCGCTTGCCAAAAAACTGCTCGCTCTGCGTGTCCACGGATCGGACGTCAAGTATCATCACAAGTACGTCGGCCTCAATTCACGTCTCGACGGTTTTCAGGGAGCCGTGTTGCGTGTAAAATTGCCGCATCTCGACGGTTGGACCGAACGGCGCCGGGCGAACGCCGACCGGTATCGTCAGCTTTTCACCGACGCCGGCATAACCGAGCAGATCGCTCTGCCCGTCGAGCGTTCGAACGCAAAGCATATTTACAACCAGTACGTCATCCGCGTGCCGGGCCGCCGTGACGCTCTGCGAGAGCATTTGACCGCAAACGGCATCGGCAGTGATATATACTATCCGGTTCCGCTCCATTTGCAGGAGTGTTTCGCCTATCTCGGCTACACCGCCGGCGATATGCCTGAGTCCGAGAGGGCCGCGCACGAGACGCTCGCCCTGCCGATCTACCCGGAACTCGGGACCGAGCAGCAGGCGTATGTCGTGGAGACGATCCGCGGTTTTTTTGAATAACGATCACTAATGGCCAAAGCCGATCTCATATTAGTCGAATCCAACAGGACGGCCCCGCGCGTCGCTCTCGCCGCCGCCGTACTCGCCGCTCTCGTGTTCGGTTGGATCGCGGCCCGTGGCCAATTTGGCGATATGATCGCCGAATTTACGATCCCCGGCGAACCCTCGTCCGCCCAGATGGCGGACATTGCGCAGGGCATGGCTCCGTCAAACCCGTCGACGATGTGGCTCAAAGCGTCGATCGAAAAGAACACATTCACGCCCGAAAAGACCGAATCGTCGCTCCGGATGTTCGAGCAGACCGTGAAAATGTCGCCGCGTGATTTTCGCTGGTGGATCGAGTTTGGACGTGCAAATGAGCAGTCCGGTAACGCCGTGCAGGCTGAGGCATCGCTCAAACAGGCGGTCGCACTTGCTCCGACGTACACATTTCCACGCTGGCAGCTCGGCAATTTTTATCTCCGCCAGGGCCGCCGCGACGAGGCGTTCACCGAGCTGAAATTGGCGACCGAAAACAATCAGATGTACCGCGAACAGGTTTTCCTGCTCGCCTGGGAGTACTTTGACCACGACCCTGTACGCATCGAGCAGATCGTCGCCGATAAGCCTGACGTTCATGCCAGCCTCGCGATGTTTTATGCCCAACGCGGACTCGCGGCCGATTCGCTGCGAAATTGGAACGCGCTCAATGACGCCCAAAAGGCCGAGTATTCGCAGTTCTCCAAGGCGATCGCCCAGGGACTCTATGACCGCCGTGCGTTTCCGCAGGCACTCGAATTTGCCCGCCAGATCGGCATGGACCCCGACGCTAAACCCGAGACCGTGACCAACGCCGGCTTTGAAAAGCTCCTCGGCAGCGCCGCCGACACAAAATTTGGCTGGATCGTGCTCCGCAACGACGCCAAACTCGAGATCGCTACCGACTCGGCCGTTCATCACGAGGGAACCAAGAGCGTCCGTCTTCAGTTCAAGGGCTATAACAAGCCCGAGCTTTACGCTCTCGGGCAAAATGTCGTCGTCGAGCCCGGCCGAAGCTATAAGCTGCACTTCTGGCTCCGCACCGAAAATCTGCGCTCCGCCGGCATGCCGCAGCTTCAGATCGTCAATGGTGTCGACGACAAGATAATTACGCTGTCGCCCGCGTTTCCGACCGGAACCAACGATTGGCAGCAGATCACCATCGATTTTACGGCCCCGGCCGAATGCAGCGGTATTGTCATCCGCACGGTGCGCGGATTTTGCGGCCAGGACTGCCCGATCACCGGCATCGTCTGGTACGACGAATTTGACTTGAAACGCGTGAACTAGAAACTGTGAATTTTGCCAACAAAGCTGTCTTTTACCTCATCTGCACGTGCATCGTGCTCTCGACGCTCGCCTACGGCACGGTCCACCAACCGACGATCGCGATATTTTACGCCGCGGTCTCGCTGATGGTCATCCTCTGGGCGTGGGACTGTTTTTCGAGCGGCGTGCTGCGTTACAGCCGCCATTTACTGCAGGTGCCGATCTACGCGGCGGCGATTTATGGCATCATTCAAATTATTCCGTTCGGGTCGATGTCCGAGACAGCCGGGATCACCGGTATTCCGCGGACCATCTCGGCGGCACCGTTTGCAACCGAGATGACCGCGCTTCATTTCATTGCACTGGGGTTGTTTCTGTCGCTGACACTCGTCTATCTCGACTCGGCCAAACGTCTGCAAAAGATGGTCGCGTTGATCGCGATATTCGGCTTTGCCTTCGCATTTTTCGCGATACTCCAGTCGGTTCTGTCGCCGACGCGAATCTACGGCATCCTCGAACGCTCTTCGCCGTTCGGTTCGTTTGTCAATCGCCACGATTTCGCCGCGTTTATCGAGATGTCGATCGCCGTCCCGCTCGGGATGCTGATCACCGGTTCGGTACCGCGTGACAAAAAGCTGCTCTACATCACCGCGATCGTCCTGATGGGTTCGGCTTTGTTGCTCAGCGGTTCGCGCGGCGGACTGATCGCGATGCTCGCCGGCGTAATGTTGCTCGTCATCCTGACAACTCAAACCCGCGGAGCCAAGGCCGTCGCGCTCAAGGCCGCATTGACGATCCTCATGCTCGGTGCCGTCATTGCCGGTGCCGTTTTTGTCGGCGGCGAGACGTCATTTACGCGATTTGCCGAGACGGCCGCGTCCAAGGACATCACGACCGACCGCACCCACATCTGGTCCGTCACCACCAAGGTGATTGCCGGCAACCTGCCGTTCGGCGGCGGTCTCGGGGCATTTGGCCAAGCGTATACGCCGTTTGACGATTTTAACGGCCTCGAACGCGTCGAACAGGCGCACAACGATTACCTACAGGTATTGGCGGACGCCGGCATCGTCGGGTTGCTCGTCGGCGGCCTGTTCCTGTTCCTGCTGTTTCGCGAAGCCCGCCGCAACTCGCGTGTCGCCAACACCTTTCGCCGCGGCGTCGCCGTCGGAGCGATCGGCGGCATCTTTGCGGTACTCGTCCACAGCCTCTTCGATTTCGTGCTCCATATCACGGCGGTCGCCCTGATGTTCACAACCCTCATCGCCCTTCTGATCGCCGCA
>JAYVUD010000205.1:0-4980 GCA_043788335.1 Chloracidobacterium sp.
CGGGAATTTTGCGGTTAAATGCTGCGAGTGCACCGGCGAGCGTGGTCGACGTATCTCCCTGTACCAAAACGAGATCGGGCTTTTCCGAGTCGAGGATCAGGTCGAGGCGGGCGAGGACGCGCGAGCAAACGTCGTTTGGCGACTGGCCGGGCCGCATCACCGTCAGGTCAAAATCAGTCGTGATATTGAGCGACCGCAAAAACGGTTTGAGCAGCTGTTTGTGTTGGCTCGAGGACACGATGACCGTGCGAAATTGTTTTCGCTGCAGCTCGTGGATGACCGGGGCGAGCTTGATGATCTCGGGCCGGGTGCCAAAGAGAATGAGCACCTTGATGCCGCAGCCCACATCGGGGGGCGCGTTCAGGCTGACGTCTGGTGTCACGTTGTCGAACATAATTGCGGTCGGTGTATCGCTCAAAGGTAAATCCCCTGTAAATATACACTTAAACATTGAACGATTCCTATTTGCAAGGTGTTTTAGGGTTTCGGGGCCTTTTTGCCGTTGATACGCCGAGACGCTGAGGACACGGAACGGAACGACGAACGGATGCGGTAACACATGAGACACGAGATTTCGGATGCGAATATGTTATCTGTGTTCATCTGTGCCCAAGTGTGGTTCCAAACTCTGATCGGTTCTGGGGTAAACTAGCACTATGCGTTATGTGATCTTAATTCTGATGCTTTCCACTTTCGCTTTTTCACAATCGACGAGTTTGCCGCCCATCGAGACCGGGGTTTCGCACGCCCTGGCACAGTGGCGGGCCGCACGGTATTCGGACGTGCGGTACAAACTCAACCTGACGCTCGAAAAGATGTCGCCCGTGCTGAAAGGGACGATCGAGATCCGGGTGAAAGTGTCAGAACCGCCTGCGTCAGCGGGCGGCCAGTCTGGTGGGGGCTTGATCCCACCAATAGTACTCGACTGGCGTCGCATAGCCGGACATGAGCAGCAGTCCACTATCAGCAACGTCTTTGTCAACGGCAAAAGTGTTTCGTTATCGGCGAACTGGCCGCCCGCTAACGCAGGCGGTTCTGACTTCAGCGACCACCTCATCTTCCGCGACGGGGTGGTGGCGGGCGAGAATGTCATCAAGCTTGATTTCACCTCGCCGATACTGACGAGCGGCAGCGCGATCACCCGTTACGTTGACAAAGAGGACGGCGCGGAATACATCTACTCGCTGTTTGTCCCCTCCGATGCGAGCACCGCGTTCCCGGTTTTTGATCAGCCGGATCTGAAGGCGAGGTTTGCCCTGACGGTGATCATAGGCGGCGGCCGTAGTCATCCTGACGATTGGAAGGTAGTTTCGAACATGGCGAATTCCGAAACCTTCGATTCTACTTGGAGCGCCGGATGGATATTTCCGGAAACCAAACCCATCAGCACCTACGTCTTCGCCTTCGCTGCGGGGCCGTGGGAGAAGGTGTCGAACAAGTCAGAACCGCCTGCGTTAGCGGGCGGCCAGAAGGCCGGAGCGGACTCCACGAACTGGCCCCCCGCTAACGCAGGGGGTTCCGACATCTACGTCCGCAAGTCCCAAGCCGCAAAATTCAAACCGCACGCGGCCGAGGTCTTCCGACTTAAAACAGAAGCCGTCAAATACCTCGAAACCTACTTCGACTACAAGTTCCCGTTCCCGAAGTACGACATTGTTCTGATACCTGAGTTTCCGTTTGGCGGGATGGAGCATGCGGGAGCCACTTTCCTACGAGAATCGAGCGTTATATTTCCGACCGAGCCGACTAAGGGCGACTATATTTCGAGGGCGAATCTGATCTTTCACGAGACGGCGCATCAGTGGTTTGGGGACACGGTGACGATGCGTTGGTTCGACGACCTGTGGCTCAAGGAAGGCTTTGCCGAGTTTATGGCATACAAGACGCTCGAACACGTCGCCGGCGGAAACCCGACCGGTAGGGAGGGTGTCGACCGCACCACGGACACTGGCCAAATGCCCCAAGTCAACGCGTGGAAGGTCTTCTACGAACGCAACAAACAAGCCGCCTACGCCACCGACTCGACCCGCGGCACCACGCCGATCTACCAGCCGATCGACAACCTCTCATCCGCAAAATCCGCGTATGGGAACATCGTCTACCGCAAGGCGCCGTCTTTCCTGCGGCAAGCTGAGTTCTATCTGGGCGAGGATAAATTCCAAACCGCAGTTCGTGCGTTTTTGAAGAAGCATGAATTTGCGAATGCGGGTTGGGAGGATCTGGTTGGGGAGTTTAGCGCTGCTCAACTCTCGGCATGGAAAAATAGTGACGACTTCAAGAACGAACGGGACGATGTCAACAGATCAGAGGAGGTTCGAAGGCGGCAACAGCTTGAGGACTGGGCTCGCTTTTGGGTAACGCAAATGGGAGTACGTACAGTTAGAGTTGTTCGCGGTTACGATCTGAGCCCGCAGGAATGGGATGAAGCGACCGCTCGTACCCAAGGGCCCCGGGCCATGGCGTTAAAAGTCTTGAAGCTTTACTCAGAGCAGCCGGGATTTTTCTGGGATGTCGATAATATTGTCGTTTACGCCGATAGCTCGACACCGCTCTATGATAAAGGCAGGCCTAGCCGCCACGGTCCCATTCGTGACAGTGAGTTTTATTTCCCCAACTACCAAGACTACGGCTACGGCATCTTTCTGCTCGACGACAAGAGCCGCGATTACGTGCTCAAGAACATTCAAAACGAAAAGGACCCGTTCCTTCGGTCGATGATGTGGGGAGCACTCTGGGACAGCGTCCGCGAGGGCGAGATGGACCCGCGGGAGTATGTTGAGCTGGCGGTAAAGCAGCTTGGCGGCACCGCGTTGCAGAAGCCCGCACGGAGTAAGGGCACCCGCAGCGACGAGTCCACTTCGGAAACCGACGAGACGATCGTCGCCTCGATCTTGGGCAGAGTGTCGACAGCCATGAACTACTACATGTCAGAACCGCCTGCGTTAGCGGGCGGCCAGAAAGTTGGCCATTCATCTACCAACGGCCCCCCCGCTCACGCAGGGGGTTCCGACCTGCGGACGCGCCTTGAGGCCGTGCTGATCGACCGTATGCAGCACGCGGCGACGCCCGGCGAGCGGATCACGTTTTATCGGGCGTTTGTGTCGAATGCGTCGACGGACAAGGCTCGCGGGGTGCTAAAAGAGATGCTAACCGCGGAGACGCAGAGACGCGGAGATGCGAGAGGCGCAAACCCGAGCGGTGGCGAGAGTGTCTCCGTGGTGCGCAGTGCTCAAGGTAAGAACACACTCCCTACGGGTCGTGTTTCCGCCTCAGGTGCGACCATTCCGTTGAAAGCCAAGGACAAATTCGACATCGTCACTCGGCTGATCATACTGGGCGATCCGGATGCACCACGGCTGCTCACCGACCTTGAAAAGACTGAGACCGGCGACGATGCCAAACGCTATGCCTATGCTGCCCACGCTGCTTTTGCGACGGCTGATAATCGGGCGAAATTCTGGAACGATTTCGTGGGCAACAAGGACATTTCAGAAAGCTGGATCGAGGCGGCGATGGTGCCGTTCAATACAATTCGCCACGATGAGCTCTCGCTGCCGTATCTGCAGCGAGCCCTCGCCGAGCTGCCGAACCTGAAACGTACTCGGAAAATATTCTTCGTCAACGGCTGGCTCGCCGCCTTTATCGGCGGGCAGCGTGATGAGAAAGCACTGGCGATCATCAACCAATTTCTCGCCGACAACCCGAACCTCGACAAGGACCTGCGGCTGAAAATATTGGAGAACTCGGATCTGATCGAACGCTCAGTTCGCATCCGCACAAAATGGGCCGCCCGGAAATAAGATATTGGAACCACAGATGAACACCGATAAACACAGATGGAAGAAATGAGATGGAAGGGGCGAGGAGGCGATGATGAATTTCTCGATTTGAAATTTGAATTTTCAGATCTCAGATAATAATTCGCACGATATGGGCGGGCGAGGAATAAGATATTGGAACCACAGATGGACACGGATGATCTCAGATCGAAGAAATGAGATGGAAAGGGTGAAGAGGCGATGACGAATTTCTCGATTTGAAATTTGAAATTTCAGATCTCAGATTCGATTTCGCACGATATGAGCGGGCGAGGAATAGGATATTGGAACCGCAGATGGACACGGATGAACAGAGATAAGATCGGATCCAAATTTAACTTTTCTCATATCTGCGTTCATTTGTGTTTATCCGTGGTTCCGTCTTTCTGATAACGGCGAGCAAAGGGAAACGAAAAGAGGCGGCCGTTGGACGGGGCGCCTCTTTTGTTCGAAAGGTGTAATTTTGGCTATTCCGGTTGGCCTTTGCAGCCCTCGCCGTAGAGGGCGGGGACCTTGACGCTGATGATCGGATAGTTTTCGGCCTCTTTGTTGATCTCGAGCCACTCCATGTACTCGGGCGGGATCGACATGTCTGAGTAGATCGCCTCGACGGGGCACTCGGGCAGGCAGGCATCACAGTCGATGCAGTTGTCCGGATTGATCAAAAGACGGTCGGGTAGTTCGTGGAACGCCTCGGTCGGGCAGACGGCTGCACAGTCAGTATATTTGCATTGGACGCAGGGCTCGGTAACGATATAGGTCATTTAGTTCTAGAAATCTCCTCTAAGGCTTATAAAAACCCAAATAAAACCGTAATACCCTGAGCATAACTTGTCAAATGAGGTTACACAAGTGATAGAATTTCATCATCCAGGCGGTATTGCTGCTCAACGAGCAGCCGGAAATTATCAAAATGAAAAACAATAAAGCCGAGCGAGAGCTGGCGTTAGATTTTCTTCGGGTGACCGAGGCGGCCGCGATCGAATCTGCGAGGACGATGGGGCAGGGCGACCGCAAGCACTCAGACCACGTCGCTGTCGAGGCAATGCGGGTGGTCATGGACACGGTTCCGATGCGCGGGCGGATCGTGATCGGTGAGGGCGAACGCGACGAGGCACCGATGCTCTATATCGGCGAGGAGGTCGGCGGCGGCAACTATTCC
>JAYVUD010000206.1:0-3978 GCA_043788335.1 Chloracidobacterium sp.
GCGATAAGCTCCTTTAGTTCGATGGTTTGCGATTCGCCGAGATTGAACGCCTCGTGCATCGTCGCCGTGTAGTCGATCGAAGCCCGCACGCCCTGGATGATGTCGTCGATGTATGTATAGTCGCGCCGCGTGCGTCCGTCGCCAAACATCGTGATCGGCTTACCGTCCGATATCAGCCTGGCAAATTTGTGAATCGCAAGATCCGGTCGCTGCCGTGCCCCATAAACCGTAAAGAACCGCAGGCACACCGTGCGGATGTCGTACAGGTGCGAGTATGTGTGACAGATCAATTCGCCCGCGGCCTTGGTCGAGGCATACGGCGAGATCGGTTGACAGATCCGGTCGGTCTCCGCGAACGGTACCTTTTCGTTGATACCGTAAACGCTCGATGACGAGCCGAAAACAAATTGTTTGACGCCATGCAGTTTGGCAAGTTCGAGCAGGTTGATCGTGCCGCAGACGTTTGTCTCGAAGTACAGTCTGGGCTCCGTCAGACTAGGCCGCACGCCGGCCCTCGCTGCCAGATGGACAATATGTGTGAATCCGCCTGCCTCGAAAACCGGTTCAAGCTGGCCCATATTGCGGATGTCAGCCTCGACAAGTGTGTACGCGGGATCGTCGAGATGGCGGGCAATGTTCGCCCGTTTTATCGCCGGGTCGTAAAAATCATTAAAATCATCTACGACGGTCACCGCCCAATCGCCTTCGGATAGAAGTTGATCAACCAGGTGGGAACCAATAAAACCGGCACCGCCGGTCACCAGAATATTCTTTTTCACTTAATCGATAGGTACGAGATCATCTAAAACGTAATCGTAGAACTTAACAGTAATTTAATACATATACAACGTGAAAAACCCCTTCAGTTCAGAAACTTTTGCCGTGCGTGAAAACGGGCGAGCAGTTCCTCGAGAAAGCCTTCGTATGAGAAATCGGCCATATCGTAATTTGGCTTGAGTTGATACATCAGCGGCAGGGCGATCCGCCACGCCATCCACAGCCTCTGGCGGTCCGTCAGGTCCCATCGACGCCGCAGAAAGCTCTCGACGACCTCGATCTCGTCCTCGGTCACGCGGCTCAGGTCGGCACGAAAATCGATACGCTTTTGGACACGCGAAAATGCCGTGTCACCGATCGGATTTGAGAAAGTATCGGCAAAGGTCGGAGCCTCGTCGGTGCGTTCGCGGACCACCACCGTTCCGGCAAAAATGTCCCCGAGCCGCTGGTCGCGATCGCTGAGAAATATCGTCACGAGTCCGACCGAATACACCGGAATGATAAAGCCTGGCGCCGCGTCGCCGATACGCAGCAGATTGCGTGCGATCGCCTCCCACAGCGTGATCGGACGGCCGTCTTCGCGTATCACCCGCAGCTTTAGCAGACGCTTGCCCGGCGTCTGCCCGTTCCACAGCCACTCGAAGATGATGAAATAGCCGGCAAAGATCAGAAAAACGACTAGGATCAGGATCGCCTTGGTCCAGTTTGGCATATCGCCCACAAATTTCTCGATCGTGTCGCCCGCCCCGTCGCCGCTCGCGAGGCTCATTATTACCCAGCCGATGATAAATATTGCGAAATACTGAATAAAATGGTCGATCGCCACCGCCAAAAACCGGTTTCCGATCGACGCGAGGGCAAACTCGAGCTGCACGCGCTCGGGCGTTTCGATGATCAGTGACTCTTCGGTTTTGATTATATGCCGCGACATTTTACCGTCAATATTATTTAGCTAAAGCCGACGGAATGCAAAACCCTGGATTTGCCTTGTCAATAATGATTTATCTTCACTATAATCTAGTGAGCGGACTTGCCGCGGTCAGGTAACCATTTTGAAAATAGATCTAAAACGTTCAGAAATATCGGCGGCGGGGTTTCGATTTGCTATCGTCGTCAGCCGTTGGAACGACGAACTCACCTCACGGCTCGCCGACGGAGCGGTCGACGCCCTTTCCAGTCTCGGGGCTGACCCGAAACACATCGAAATCTATCGCGTACCAGGCGCCTTTGAGTTGCCGGTTACGTGCCTCAAAGCGGCACGGACACGGCGGTTTGACGCGGTGATCGCCATCGGCGTGATCATCCGGGGCGAGACGCCGCATTTCGAGTTTGTCGCCGGCCAGGCTGCCGCGGGCTGTACGACAGCCGCCCTCGAGAGTGGTATTCCGGTGCTGTTCGGCGTTATCACCGCCGACACGATCGAGCAGGCCACCAACCGCAGCGGCGAGAGAGAAGATAATAAAGGCTACGAAGCCGCACTTTCGGCCGTCGAGATGGCCCACGTTATCCGCGAAATGGACAGCGGGCCGGCCGAGGACACGCCGGAAGGACAGGGTTTCCCGCATGTCGTTTGATAAAACAGAAAAAAGCTCCGGAACCCGGCACAAAGCCCGTGAATCAGCGCTTCAGATGCTGTTTGCTTCGGACGTGGTGAATATTCCGTGCAGCGAACTGACCGCAAACTATTGGAATGAGCTTGGCGACCAGGCAATGGACGACAAAACCCGTGAGTTTGCCAATGACCTTACGTGCGGCACGATCCGGGAAATGGCCACCATTGACGACCGGATCCGCACACGTGCCGAACACTGGCGTATCGAGCGAATGGCGATCGTCGACCGCAACGTCCTCAGATTGGCGGTTTACGAGTTTTTTTACCAGTCGACGCCACACACGGTGATCATCAACGAGGCACTCGAACTTGCTCGCAAATTTTCCACATTCGAGGCGACCCAGTTCATTAACGGCATCCTGGACGGGATAAAACAGGACTCGGCAAATACCGCCGAGGGTGGCGACGATCCGGCACCGGCCAAGGCCTCCAAAAAATCAACCTCAAAGTAATTTAATCGATGCTTATTAGGACGGTCTTTTCCTTTGCTGTCATCGTGCTCGTGACGTTGGCCGTTGTGGGCCAGCAACTGCCGTCGAAGATCCGCGGCTACAAGGTCTACAATGCCAAGGTCTCAGTTGCCGAAAATGACCGCAAAGCCGCGTCCGGCGTTGATGCCGTTATCAAACTCGGCGACCCAGAGGTCGAGTCGGTCGGTCTGGCCGGTGTCGGATTGACGGTCGCGGGCGACATGACGTCGATCGGGCAAACGGGAACCGTCGATTTTCTCAGTTTTCGTGATTTTCGCATCAACGGTATACCGGTCGAGATCGAGGAATACGATCATCCGTTCGCGTTCAAGGAACGTGAGACAACCGCTTTGCCCTACCCGATAAAAGTGACGATCTCACCCAAAAGCGTCGCCAAGGCCGCTTTCAGGGAAGTTATCGAGTCAAAAGAGAAATGGGCCGTCACCGGCAAGGTCTTGGTTTTCGGACGGTTCAGAAAATACGGCTTTACATTCAAACGAGTTGTCCCGGTTTCGATCAACATCGAGATCGCAAATCCCGTCAAACCGTTCACAAATCTCGTCAAGTAGATACGTTTTTTGCCCTGTCTGCCCCGCATGCGATAAAATTAAGGTTTAGTCGAGGCAAAAGGTAATAAAGTGAGCGAAAAACAAGTCAATCTATCTGCGTTTATTCAAGAGAATTTTGGTTCAAATGCAACCTATGTCGAGGGGCTTTTGGAACGGTACCGTTCCAACCCGAAACTGGTGGACGAATCGTGGCAAGAGTATTTTTCCGAACTGCTGACACGCGGCACCGCCAACGAGGCCGTTCCTGTATCCATCGCGACTGATGCTGCAAAAGCATCTGTTGAGCCCGCTCCGGCCGCAACAAAGCCGGTTTCGGTGGTACTTTCGGCTGACACCGAGCCGAAATCGATCGTCGGTCCGGCCAGGAAGATTGTTGAAAACATGGAGCAGAGCCTGACGGTGCCGACAGCTACCAGCTTTCGGACAATACCGGTCAAGGTTCTCGAGGAAAATCGCCGCATCATTAATGACCATCTCGCCACTGGCGGCCGCGGAAAAGTTTCGTTCACGCATATTATTGCCTGGGCGATAGTTTCAGCGATCAAGGCCT
>JAYVUD010000207.1:0-2253 GCA_043788335.1 Chloracidobacterium sp.
GCCGTTTTGCTATATTCCATTACCTTCCGCGTTACAATAAACCCTACCAGCAACGAGATCGGTCGATCTCCCTCTTGCCGTCTTGTCCGTAGAGGAGACGGCCAACGAGATGAAGAACCACTGCAAAACCGCTGTCTTGTCCCTTGTCCCACGTTTGTCCCACACTTGTCCCACGCGGCCATGGGACAAATAAGTGCTTTATTTACAATACGTACAGTCACGTTGGGGCACAATTTCACGATTTTTGAAAAAAAAATAATTTACGGTGTTTCGTCCTGAAAAACGCCGACACATTTAACTTATGATCCTGGTAATGGTTTACAAATCGTTACTGAGTTTTCAAAGATCGAGCTTTATCTACAATTCTAGCATATGTTCCGTTGATGATGATATATTTCTTATATAAAACTAGACAGTGGTCGGAGCGGGGACACTCTTGTCCCCATGAACGCCGATGCGGACGGGTCAGACGAAGTTTCGGCGGAGGAACCGCCGATGCGGGCGAGTCAGACGAGGTTTCGGCGGAGGAACCGCCGAGGCGTAATTTTGGGGCGGGCCTACGCTAAATGGAAAACTCGCGTTTTACCGTATTCTCGATCCGTAACCGCCCTAACTACTCAGTTAAGCACACCGTTCGCTTGCTTAATATCGAAATTCCGTGTTACCTTACCCGAAATCAACTTTACGGACTCATCTCAGAGCGGCCCCGGAATTTTACCGTTCGAGATATTTCTAACGAGTAAAATTGGTACTTTCGATTTTGTTAAAGGGGCTGCTTTGCCATGACAATATTTGCTCACCCATTTCGCCTTTTATCTACGGCGTCGTTTCGCGTTCGCACTGTGTTTGCGCTGTTCGCGTTTTTTATTTGTTTCGCGTCCGCCGCACCAGCGCAATCCGCGCTCGACGGGTTTGACCCGAATGCGAACGGCACGGTTCGTGAAGTTGTCGTGCAGCCGGACGGGAAGATTCTGCTCGGCGGAAATTTCACCACCATCGGAGCGGCGACGCGCAATTGTATCGCTCGTCTGAACGCCGACGGAACACTCGACTTGGGCTTCGATCCGAATGCAAACAGCGATGTCTATTCAATCGTCGTGCAATCGGACGGAAAGATTCTGCTCGGCGGCACTTTCACCACCATCGGCGCAGTGACGCGCAATAGTATCGCTCGTCTGAACACCGACGGAACGCTCGACACGGCTTTCAATCCAAATGCGAACACCAGTGTCTTCTCAATCGCGGTGCAACCCGACGGGAAGATTCTGCTCGGCGGATCGTTCACCACCATCGGTGCAGCTACGCGCAATAGTATCGCCCGCCTGAACGCCGACGGGACACTCGACTCGGGCTTCGATCCGAACGCGAACGTCTTTGTCAATTCAATTGCGGTGCAGTCGAACGGAAAGATTCTGCTCTGCGGAGGGTTCACCACCATCGGCGGTATTCCGCGCAGTCGGATTGCCCGTCTAAACGCCGACGGCACGCTCGATCCGGCTTTTGATCCGAATGCAAACAGCGCTGTCTATTCGATCGCGGTGCAATCGGACGGGAAGACTCTGCTCGGCGGCAATTTCACCACCATCGGCGTAGTGACGCGCAACCGCATTGCCCGTCTAAACGCCGACGGGACACTCGACACGGCTTTTGATCCGAATGCAAACAACCAAATCCGTTTAATCGCGGTGCAGCCGGACGGGAAGATTTTGGTCGGCGGCGTGTTCACCACCATGGGTGCAACTACGCGCAATAGTATCGCTCGCCTAAACGCTGACGGGTCGCTCGACTCGGGCTTCGATCCGAATGCAAACAATATTGCCGTAGCATTCGCCGTGCAATCGGACGGGAAGATTTTGGTCGGCGGATTGTTCACCACTATCGGCGGAGTTACGCGAAATCGCATCGTCCGCCTGACGCGCGACGGCAGGCTCGACCAAACGCTCAATCTCAGCGCGGTCGGCAGTTATGTTACCGCGACCGCTATCCAGCCAGACGGTAAGATCATCATCGGTGGCAACTTTACAACCATTCTCGGACAGGCGCGAAATAGCATCGCCCGTCTGAACACGGACGGTACCCTCGACACGGCTTTCAACCCGAATGCGAGTGGCGATGTCAATTCAATCGCGGTGCAGTCGGACGGCAAGATTTTAGCGGGCGGAGCATTTGCCACCATTGGCGGACAGCCGCGCAACCGTCTCGCCCGACTCGATGGAGTAACCGGATCGGCTGATTCGTTTGACCCGAACGCGA
>JAYVUD010000208.1:0-7510 GCA_043788335.1 Chloracidobacterium sp.
GACGAGATTTCTCATGCGACCGCTAAGTGAGGAAGACAACGCGGCACGACGCGCTGCAACTCACCAGTCGGTGACGGGTACCACATCGAAAGCGACCAGTCGATAGAAGGATAGGATTTTTTAATTAGCCTCTGCTAAATCCCAAACGTCCTTTTCAGAGACTGCCCGTCCTATTTCAGCCCGCTCTCCGCAAGCTGCAGGCGATAGGCGATGCGTAATTCTCGGCGGGTGAAGGTGTCGATTAGTTTTAGGGTCCGGTCGAAGTCGGCTTTGGCGAGGGTGCGGAGGACGGACGGGTCGAACTGGAAGCCGTATGAGCTGCCGGTGCCCATTTCAAACTCGCCGGTGCGGACGTTGAAATTGTTTTGAAAACCCTGGACGACCGCGGTGGCGTCGGCGAGCTCGTTGAGTTGGGGGACGAGCGGCTCGAGCGTGGCGAAAGCCTCGTCGGGCTCGATGGATGCGTACGCGTTGGTCAACTGCATAAACTGCGAGAGTTCGACGCCGTCGGCGGGGCGGTCGGGCATCAGGCCGCGGACCTTTCTCAGGACATTGAGAGCGAACGGTTTGTTCTCGACCTTGTCTTTTCTAAATGCCGCGGTCGCGAGACTTAATAGCGAATAGCGCCGAATGCCCTCAGGAAACTCGTCGATGAACCGCTCGGCCTCGGCAAATTTGCCCTTGGCGATCATATAGGTCGCGTATGCGGCGTTGATCTGGTTGACGGCGTTTTCGAGTGCGGTGCCGGAGAAATTTGAACGCAGCAGATCGCTCGCGCCGCTAATATCGCCGCCCTGTGCCATCTTGCTCGCGGCTGCCTGATAAATCATCGGCCGGGCATCGGGCGAGAGGCGTTTGGCGTCCGAGAGCATTTGCGAGGCGGAGACGTTGTCGTTTAGCAATCTTCGTGCATCGAGGTCGAGGAATCCGCGTGCCCGGGCAGGCTGGCTGCTCTTCAACATTTTTTTGAGAGCGGCGACCGAACCGGGCGAGAGTTTTTCGGCAATCGCAATGACGGCGGCAAACCGCTGCGGCCCGAAACGCGGGTCCGGCGTCAGCGTAAAGCTGATCAGCTTTTGGGCGAGCGAGCGGATCGCCAGGTCGTCGAATTTGAGAGCCGCAACACCCGGTTTCTTAGCGCGGATATAGTCGTTGAGGATATTGACCGTCAGCGTGACATTGTCGATGTCGCCGGCCTCGTTCGAGAAATTTGACGACGAAAGGCGGTCGAGGACGTCAGCGGCGAGGGAATTAGCCGATTCCGGATCCTTGTCGAACAGCTTTTTGAGCAAACCGAGCGTTTCGGCCGAAACGCCTTTGCGAATCGATTCCTGCAGCATTTTGATGGCGAGTTCGGGATTTTGAGTCGCGGCAAGTAAGGTCAGTTTTTGCTCGAGTGCCAACTCGGTTCGGGCGTACGCGACGTTTCCAGTGACGATCTCGGAGATCTTGCCTGACGGATCGACGTTTTGAGCGAGTGCACGCTGGATCGCCGTTGTTCGGGTTCGGTACAGACCCTCGAGGGCGTAGGCTGCGTCGCAGACGGCGATCGTCGTTAAGATCGTCGGGCGGATCGATTGCGTTATTCGCGTCTCGTAGATCGAACGGCTCGGACGATTTTTCGCCTCTGCCTCGGCCATCGACTGGGCGTTGACGAGGTCGCCGACCGCGGACTGAAACAATGTCGCGGCCGCTTTTTTATCGGTTTTGCAGAGGAGCACTCCGACGCGGGCGTTGATGAATGCACGGTTTTCACCGAGTGCGAGCCCCGCGGTATCGGTCTGGACCTGATCGGCCAGCAACGCGAGCCGCTCCTTAGTCTCGTCCGCCTTGGTATCGTCCGAGGGTTTGACAGTCTGGCCGATAAGCGAACTCGCAAACGACAAAACAAAAGCAGTAAAAATCAGCCAGCGTTTCATAACTAACTCCCCCGAAAAAAAGTCACAGGTTAATTATGCACGAATTGGAGCGGTTTTGGATGAAGAATGTCGTCCGGTCTTGGATGGATCGATGAAATTCGGTAATGTCCGGCGGGCGATCAGCTGAAATGACTATGTGGCTAAAAGACGGACGACGTGCCGCCGCCGGTTTCTTGCTGCTTGCCACAGGTCGTACTGGGACTGCATGCCGATCCATAATTCGGGGCTCGTTCCCAGAGCTTCCGACAATCCGAGTGCCATCTCAGCGGAGATCGCAGCTTTTCCGTTCAGGATACGCGATAGAGTCGCACGGGTCACTCCCAAATGTACGGCGGCGACGGTGACCGACACCCCGGCAAGATAGTCCCTCAAAACTGAGCCCGGATGGGGCGGATCGAACATACGCATATGACACCTCAATGATAATCCTGATAATCGACCAAAATCGCGTCTTCGCCCTCAAAAGCAAACGTGAGTCGCCAATTTCCGCTAACATCTATCGACCAATGGCCGCGAAGTTCGCCTTTCAACTGGTGCAGTCGCCAACCCGGAGCGTTCATGTCCTCTGCTCTCTTGGAGTTGTCGAGAGCAAATAACTGTCGGCGGAGTTTTTCGGCGTGTTTAGGCTGAATGCCGGACCTCGACCCTGTCTTAAAGAACCGCTCGATGCCATTGTGCCGAAACGTCTTTATCACAGGTGTTAGTGTATAGCGATGCTATACACCGTGTCAATCTTTTTGGGTAAAGTAGATCGCGTTGTCCGGTCGATCACGAAGCGATATATTCTAGTTTCCGAAATCAAACAGCCGGTCCTCGATATCTGTTAGTCGTTTCCAGAATGTTTCCACGTTCGGCTCATTTGCCCATTCCCTGAGCCTGACTTTCAGTAAGGGAGAAACGTCGGCTGGGCTGGCGTCGATGAGTTCGGATATTTCTTTAATGAATTGGTCGCGACCGCCTGTGCCCCATTCATAATGTGAGACGCCATTTAACTTTCGGCCTAAAGTAAACAGCCACAAGCTTTTAGGATCAGTTGTAAGAGACGTCTTGATCGAATCGCATACCTGTTTGAGCATTAATTGCTTGTCAACATATGGCTGGTCAACCGACTGTTGGAGCAGTTTTCGCTCACGATCAAAGCCAGCCGGCAAAAAAATGATGAGGTTTTCGTAGGAATCTGAGTCAAGTCCCAACTCCAACCAATTCAATTGATTTGCAAGAAAATTGTAAGTTATCACTCCTGACACTCGGTACGGTTGGCCGCCTATTTCCATGGGCTCGAAAAGGCTTCGTTTTGCTGCAGCTACTGCGGATGCCCTCAAAAACGGGTGCCCCGACGTCGCAGTCGCTTCCTGAACGACACCGCATTCATCAATGATTACATTCACCTGAACTTTCCCTGAGACCTTAAACTCCAAAGCCGCCTTTGGATATTCTGGTTTCGGCAAATACAGTGCTCGTCCATTTACAACGCCGAAAGAGAATATCGGAGCTTTTCTCTTTGGATTTTTGGAGCTTTGTAGATTGCACGGATTTACCGGTTCAGAGACTCGCGGATCCTGAGCGGTTAAACTCAGGCAACCGAGAAGCACAATGAACATCGCGGCGACGATTTTCGAAGTTTGAGCGGATGGAGAGATCATAATTGATTAGACACCGAATATTGTAGTTTGTTCCCATCGGTGCGTGACATCGGATCAGACATTTTTTGAAGGCTCCGCGAGTCCGCCGCCGCCGCGAGATTTGTTATAATAAAAAATTCGTTCGAGTATTCTAGGATTAACAAATCGGCGGCAACGGACGAATACACTGTATTTAAGATGACACAAATTACACAAGAAATCGTATTGGAATCGCTCAAGCAGATCATCGACCCGGATCTGGGAAAGGACATTGTGACGCTCGGGTTTGTGCAGGATCTGGCGATCGACGGCGGCGACG
Source organism: Chloracidobacterium sp. (assembly GCA_043788335.1). GTDB lineage: Bacteria > Acidobacteriota > Blastocatellia > Pyrinomonadales > Pyrinomonadaceae > OLB17. The sequence goes on from JAYVUD010000208.1 coordinate 3,861, forward strand.
TTTCGTTTCGAGTCGTGCTGACGACGCCCGCTTGTCCCGTCAAAGAAGAGATGGAGACGCAGGCGAATGAGATCGTCAGCGGGCTCGCGGGCGTGACGTCCGTGCGAGTGACGATGGACGCCGAGGTGCCGCAGGGACGCGGTATCGCCAACAATATCGCCATTCCGGGCGTCAAGAACATTATCGCGGTCTCGTCGGGTAAGGGCGGCGTCGGCAAATCGACGGTCGCGGTCAATCTCGCCGTTGCTCTGGCGGCAAACGGAGCCAAGGTCGGCATAATGGACGCGGACGTTTACGGGCCGAATGTGCCGCTGATGCTCGGGACCGGTTATGACCAACCTGAGGTCCAGAACGGCAAACTCCGCCCGATCGAGGCCCACGGGGTCAAGATGATATCGATGGCCGTGCTCGTTCCGCCCGACAAACCGATGATCCTCCGTGGGCCGATGCTGCACGGTGTGGTACGGCAGTTTTTGTCGGATGTAAATTGGGGCGAGCTCGACTACCTGATCGTCGATATGCCGCCGGGAACGGGCGACGTGCAGCTTAGCCTTGCCCAACTCGTGCCGGTGCAGGGTGCAATCTTGGTCACAACGCCACAGGAAGTTTCGCTCTCGGACGTGCGGCGTGCTGTCAAGATGTTTGAGACCGTCAATGTGCCGGTGCTCGGCGTGATCGAAAATATGTCGTATTTTATTGCCCCCGACACTGGACATAAATACGAGATATTTGGCAAAGGCGGCGGGCAAAAGCTCTGCGACGAATACAGCCTCAACCTGCTTGGCGAGGTCCCGCTCGGAATGGAGGTCCGCGAGGGAGGCGATACCGGGGTTCCTGTCGTGGTCTCGTTCCCCGATTCGCCCCAGTCGGCCGCATTCCGCCACGCGGCGGAGGAGGTCGCCCGCCAGGTCTCGATCGAGGCGATGAAGCCGGAACTTACGATAATGTCGCGGGCACAGTAGTTTTTGGGCAAAACTGACCCGGCGTGTCCGTCTATCTCGCGCCGGGCCGGTTTGCCGGAACAGTCTCGCTCTCCCCGGGTGAGGTGAAAATGGATTTGAGAAAGGCGGTCGATAATCTGTGTGTCTACGACCCGCAGTTTTCCGGTTACGGCGAATCGTTTGCCGGCGACATGGGCGGCAGCTCGAACGCGGTCCCGGTCGCGTGTATCCAGGACCTGCAGAACGTCATTACAAGCCATAGCAACGTAAAATATTTCGAGGTGTGCCTGCACGGGGCTCCGGGAATGATACATTTTGCCAACGGCGGGGTGATGGTCGGACATTATCTCGGGAACCTAACGATGGGCACCAACTTTCTGCAAAAGAACGTGCGGGTACTGTTCGCAAGCTGTGAGATCGGCAAGGGCGACGCCGGCGATAGATTTTTGGCCGAACTTGCTAAGCGAATGCTGATCGACCGGGGCGGGATCATCGGTGCCGCAACGGTTTCGAATGTCGTCTACTTTCCCCGCGCCAAATTCGCGATGGGGCCATTTATGGAATCCTTTGCGGACGGCAAGCTAAAGGTCCGGAGATACGATGTGAACGGCAAACAGATCGGCGAGCGGATCGTCGATCGCTATGGCCGAACCAGTTAAACATCGACCCTATGGACTTTGTTCAGCAGTTTAATCCGTGTACAAATACGGCATTTGGATTTTGCCCCGAATGTGCTTGGAGTCATTAACCGAGAGTTAACGAACGGACCCACCAATTTCGCGATATTTCGATGCCGTAAGGCCCAGCCGTAGCCGTTTGATGTCTTTCAGGTCGGGTTGATGTTGGTCAAATCCCTAGTCCTGCACGAAGGCGACTCAATCGGTAAGATAAAAAATCCTTGCAAAAAGGGATTTTACGCGTATACTGCGATTATCTCGAAGCGAAATCTTCTTCTGGCTCTTGCTGCTTTATCATCAAACCTCGCTTTGAGCCGGCTCGTTCGCGTGCCCGTACGCGTCCAAGGAGGAAGTCGTCCCTCGAAAAACCATTCCAGCGCCTCAACCGGTTCGCAGAGCTATACGTAGCAGTGCGTCGACATCCGATTCAACATTAGCCTCGTTAACATTCAAATATAGCACGCGATCGAAAATTGATATTCGCATTAGTATTTGTGACCGCCAGCCACGGCTGCTCTTTTTTGCGAAGGTCATCGGATAGTTCGGAAATTAGGCTCCCAAAAACCGCGATTCGCTCTCCGAGCGGCCCGGCGACGACGAAAAGCATAGGAGCCGAGGGCGAGGAACCTCTGAGATTGGCGAAAATCCATGGTTAAAAAGCGATATATAATTATTCCGCTCGCTTTTCTGATGATCGGGGTACTGGTCATCGGCGTTATCGGCTACATCCTGTACTCGACCAAAGTGCGTACTGCTGATGTCGTATTTGCTCCCACGGAAGTCGGAACGTCCGCCGGCGACAGAGTCATTAAGGATATCGGCCTCGCGGGCGGTACACTCACAAGTCCGGACGGCAGATTGACGATTACAGTCCCGAAAAACGCACTGGCGGAGACGCTTCCGATTGCGATTCAACCAATAACAAATAAATTGGGTGGCGGCCTCGGGCTCGCATATCGACTAGAACCCAGCGGAAAGATTTTCACCACCCCGCTCCAGATCTCTGTCCGTTACGACGATCAAGATCTCGAGGGCACGGTTCCCGAGGCCTTGTCTCTAGCTTATCAGGACCAGAAGGGGGCATGGCACGCGCAAATGGCGGCAAAACTGGATCCACCCGCAAAGACCCTGACTGTTGCTGCTACACATTTCAGCGATTGGTCTTTCATATCACGCCTTAAGCTTTCGCCCTCCAACGCAGTCCTTCACGTCGGGGAGAGTCAAGTGATATCGCTCGTTTTTTGCAAAGAGCCCGGCAGGATAGACAAACTTCTTAACCGTCCTGCTCAGTGCTCAGCCATCGCCCCGGGCGACGACTATAGTTGGAAGGTGGTTGGCGAAGGGACGATCGCGGCGGCGGGAAACAGCCTCATTTACACGGCTCCCGGAAAGAGACCGACGCCTAATATCGCCAAAGTTGTTTTTTCAACTGAGTTGGATGATTGGGACGAACCGGGAGGCAAGTTGAAGCTATCCCTGGCAGCGACAATAACGATTGTTGGTGCCGGATACAAGGTAGAACCGGGCGACGGGCCGGCGAAATACTCAGGGATCGTCTGCAGTTTGGAGGCACCCTTCACGATCAGTGTATCGGAGGGGCAGGTGGCCAACATTCCGATCACGTTCCGCCCGTCCTCTGCACTGGCTGGCACCGCCAATTACATGGATAACAAGGGAGCAATAATGCTGGGTGGCAGCGGTCCGTACACAATACAGAACAGCGATACGAAAAGGCCGGATATTGCCTGGAACTTAGCCATGAATATGAAGGCCGGCCCCGCGAGCCATTCGGATAGCGGAGTCACGCACATTTACCTTACTGAGCTCGAGACGGACGAGTGTAAATAGGCTTAGGGGGCCGTATGAAGTCGAACTCATGATCCGCTAAAACGGAAACTGTGAAAATATCAACGTCCATCCTAGTTTTGCACATCGCGCAGACCATCAGGTTGTCTGCCGCATCGACGATCTGGTGTCAGCCAGCAACCCGAAAAGATCAGCTGACAAGGGCTACTGCTGCGGGAAAGTGGGG
>JAYVUD010000209.1:0-11543 GCA_043788335.1 Chloracidobacterium sp.
CAGAGAAGATCCACATTTGCAAGTCCGAAATCGGCGTCGAGTAACAGTACCCTGTCACCGAGCATACCCAGTTCGAGAGCGAGATTGACCGCTAGGTTCGATTTGCCAACGCCGCCCTTTCCGCCGGTGATTGCCAACGTGCGTCGCTTGCGGCGTCCGGGAATTTCAGCCTGAGCTATATGATTAGTTGGTATATAGTTGTGAGCCATAGTTCGTAGTGTGCTTGCTTGATCGTTCATTGTTCGGGTGCCTTATTAATTGTTTTGGTTAAATGGGTTGATGTTCACCTTCGTTTTCCGAGAATTCGATCAGTAAGAGATTCGGCAGTGGCAACGTTTAGATCCTCGGGAACCCTTTGCCCGACGCAGAAATATGCGAGCGGCAGATGGCTGTCGGCAATCGTCTCGATCACCGATCCCGGCCGCATCGTTTCATCCAGCTTTGCTACCGTGATGCAGTCAACACCGTACATTTCAAATTTCCTTACGGCGGCGGTCGCTTCGATCGGGTGTGTCGTCGCCTGGATGGTCAGACATTTGCGAATGTCGCTTCGATTGAGCAGAAACTCGGATAATTCGTACTGATCGGCCAGATCGTGGGGATTTCGGCCCGTCGTATCGATCAGGACCGTCACATCCGACTGGAACCGGCTCAGGACAGCGTCCAACTCGAACACCGAGCGGACGACGTGGCAACCGGCACCAATGATCTCGGCATAGGTCTTGAGCTGTTCGACCGCCGCGATACGATATGTATCCAGGGTGACGAGTTCGACCCGGCGATGTTCGTGGAGCGAAACGCGTGCGGCGAGCTTGGCAATGGTCGTCGTCTTTCCGACACCGGTCGGGCCGATCAGAGCGATCCTCGATCCGTGCTCATGACGCACCGCGTCGGGAACAAACTTGATCATCGAATAGATGCCCCGCAATAGCGTCGCCCGGGTCAAATTGCTCTTGTCGAGCTTTTGATTCTTGAAGTCCGGAATAATGGCGGCGACCATATCACGTGCCAATTCCGCAGATACACCTGTCGCCATCAGGTCAAAATAGGTGTCATAGAACGGGGATTCAAAGATCTCACCGAAAAGATCGAGGTCGACATCGCTCTGCCATGGCTGACTCGCGTTGCGATTGCTATACGCACCGAGCGAGAATTTTATCTCACGCAATTCTGCCCTGATCAGGTCGATTTCATTCCCGGTGGCGGCCGGCGTTGAAACTTCGATCTCGCTCTGCATCGGCGTCGCTGTGACCTCGGGTTCCTGCCTGGCGGGCTCCTTTTTTGCGTGAATGATCCGCGGAGCGTCGGACGTGACCTCGACCGATTCAAACCTAGGTTGAACTCTCGCGGTTTCCCTTTGCGATTGCCCGTTTGTTTTTAGTGAGTTTCGGTCAAACTCGCTTGAGGAGTGTGCTCGAGCTGACAAGGCGGATATGAGGTTCTGTTTATTGGTACTCATAGGTTGATCGACATTCTTTGGCTGGGAGTAGGTGTCGCTGCTTAGATCAAGAAAGTTCGGGGTAGACGGTTCCGGCTTTGCCCTGCGTTTTCGGTCAGCCCCCGAAACGTTCGACGGCGCCGCGGCACTGACCTCGATCTGTAGACTCGGCCGGAGACCCAGAAAGCCGGACTTGCGAATTCGCTTGGTCTCGAGGACGAATGCGTCTTCGCCCAATTCTCGCTTTACCATTTCGAGAGCTTCGCGGGTCGTTGGGGCTCGGTATTTCTTGACAGTCATCATGATTCAGGTATTTCCGGTCAAAGTTATTACGTTTATGAAACGGACCCCATTGATACCAATCGCACGTTCGAGGCGACTTCACCGTGGGCCATTACGACCAAATCAGGCAAGAACCGTTCCGTTAGCTTTCTGAGGTGCGGACGCACCATCGAAGAGCACAAAACAATGGGTTGGGACATCACCGCAGCACGGCACGCCGTTTCGATCTTTTCGAGCAACTGCTTGCCGAATTCGGGGTAGATAGCCTGCTGTGAAGCACCTCCGAGCAAACCGAGACGCTCGGCAAGTTGGGTTTCGAGACGCGGATCGATCGTCAGTACGGTCAACTCGCCGGCATCATTTGCGAGGCTGCCGGAGATCGTCCGGGCAAGTGATCCGCGCGCCGCTTCTGTCAATGCATTGACATCTCGCGTCACGACACCGACATCTGTGATCGCTTCGAGGATAGTCGCGAGGTCGCGGATCGGCACTCGCTCGCGAAGCAGGTTTTGGAGCACACGTTGGGTCTCGCCGAGTGAGAGGACCTTCGGCGTAGCTTCCTCGACCGTTTTCGGATGCGTTTCGGCAAGCGAATCGAGCAGTGTCTTAGTTTCCTGCCGTCCGAGCAATTCGTGGGCATAGGTCCTTATTATCTCCGCCAAATGGGTGCAGATCACCGTAGTCGGGTCGACGACCGTATAACCCGCCGCGACGGCACGGTCCCGGTCCTCGTTTCGACGTATCCACACAGCCGGCATGCCATATGTCGGGTCTATCGTGTCGACACCCTCGACGCGTTCGCGGACGATACCGGGGTCGATCGCGAGATAACCGTCGGGATGTATCTCGCCATGGGCGATCTTCTCGCCCTTAAGCAATATCGAATACTCGCGTGGCGGCAATTGGAGGTTATCCGTCACGTGCACTGACGGCACAATGATGCCGATCTCCAGGGCTGCCTGACGCCTGATCTCACGTATTCGATGCAGAAACGAGTCGTCCGAACTGACGAGTCCGATCAGGCCGTAACCGACCTCGAGAGCAAGGGCATCGACCTTGAGCAGGCTCTCGAGTTGCTCGGGCGGTTTACCACCCGAGATGAGCTGTGCGGCGGTCTTGTCTTCCTGTTCCTGATCCGCCGTATTCTTGGCTTGCTGCATCGATAGAAATCCGACGCCGCCCGCACCTAGAGCTAAGGAAATAAAGGCAAAATGTGGCATTCCCGGCAATATCCCAAGAAAGAGAAGCACCGCCCCGGCGATGAAAAGCGGGCGCGGATTGAGCAGTAGTTGACCACTCATTTCGGCTCCCATACTCGAATCTGTCGCCGAACGCGTCGTGATGACGGCGGCCGCGACCGATATGAAAAGCGACGGAACTGCCGCGGCTACGCCGTCGCCGACGGTCAGGATCGTGTAGTTTTTGAGAGCGTCCGCCAGCGGCAGCCCGTGCTGCAAAACGCCGACCGCAAAACCGGCGCAGATGTTCACCGCGACGATGATCATCGAGGCAACGGCGTCACGCTGGGTAAAGCGAATGGCACCGTCCATAGCGCCATGAAACTCGGCGGCCTGGCCAATATCATGACGCCTCTGCTTTGCCTCCACCTCGTCGATCATTCCGGCAGCGAGATCGGCGTCGACCGCCATCTGCTTGCCCGGCATTGCGTCCAAGGTGAAGCGGGCCGTGACCTCCGACGTGCGGACCGCACCGTGGTTAACCACCAGAAACTGGATGACCAATAGGATCAGAAATATCACGACGCCGACTACATAATTGCCGCCGATGACAAACTCGCCAAACGCCTTGATGACGGCACCGGCGGCACTCGGCCCGAGATTGCCGTTCGTCAGGATAAGTCTCGACGTTGCCAGGTTTAGGGCAAGCCGAAAGAGTGTTGTCAGGAGCAGGATATTGGGAAAAGATGTAAATTTGACCGGCTCGAGGGCATACATCGAAACCAGCAAAACCACGACCGACATCATCAGGTTGAGACTGATCAAAATGTCGAGCAAAAATGCCGGCAGCGGCACCAACAGGACGAGTAAAATGATCACCGCCGCGATCGGAACCGTCAGATGTGAGAGCGAACTTGCTCGCGATAGAAATTGCTGTATTGGAGTTGGCTGCATCGATTTTCGGTCGTTTCCGCGGATGTTCCGGTCAGAAAAAAACGCGTACCGCGATCGATGTCAGCAAATGTTATGCCGTTAGAAATTTCGGGAGATTCGAGGGCGGGACGGGCGCAAAAACGCCCGCTGTTAGGTAACCCTTTTAGGGCAAACAGCGGGCATCTTTCAGATATTGGTACCGGAGGTCGGAGTCGAACCGACATGAGCGTTAAGCTCGTCAGATTTTGAGTCTGGTGCGTATACCAATTTCGCCACTCCGGCGTGGAACTATTGATAATACGGCTTACGCCCGCCCCGCGTCAAGACCGACCGCCAGATGCTCGCTCCCAAACCATATCGAACAAAAAAACAGCACCCCGCTGCCGGAGTGCTGTTCGTTCGAAAATATTGGCTCGTAACCCGTAGCTCACCGCTACCGGCCACTCACCTCGTTTGAATTATTTACCATAATATCACCCCCTTCGAAACCGATATTACAGGTTTTGGATTCGGATTACCAGCAAAATCTTTGATCGCGGGCATCCGGTAGCGACTATCGCTGTGAGATCTGGATCGATGCGAATCCAAAGACATTTCGCAGATCGTTTTTGTGGTAACGCACGGCGATGACGACGAGCCGTCGAGCTTTGTCGTCGACTGCAATTGGTGACAATCACAACTATCGTCAATTTAGAACCGCAGTAAAGACAAGATCGGTAATTTCATCGCTGACGGCAACAACCTGCGTCTCATTGGCAAATTGATAGCGTTTACTTTTGAGCCTGATGATGTACGTTTGCCCCGCCTCGACTTCATCAAAGCGAAAATACCCGAACGAACCCGTTAGCGTCGAACGCGACACTCCGTTTGGATCAGTAATGGTCAATCGAACATTGCGAATGCCGCGACCGTCCGACGTCTGCACCTGACCGCCGACCGTGACCGTTGCTGCTGATGGGCCAACATCGGCGGGATTCCAAAATCCCGCATGAATTGCGAGCGGCGAGTTGACCGTCTGTTGTCCGCCGACCGATTGCCCGATCGTCGCTTCGATCGTGTAAGTGCCGTTTGAGCTTGCAGTTGCGCCGCTTGCACCGCCGTTAGCGATCGCGGTCTGCGTTAGCGTATAGTTTCCGCCGGTAGAAATTTGGGCAACGGTAAAACCAAAGAACGTCAAAACGATAAAAGATATTGCGAATAGGCATTTGATCGAATTTTTCATATTATTTTTTGGCATACGACGAGCGGCAGTAATCCAGTTTCCTAAACATAGCTGCGCCGCACGATTCATTCTCACGACCTATTTTTTTACACTCACTCATCTCCCACTTCCCGCTCGATATCAAAGGCACACCTTCGCAAAAATTCGCCGTCGGTTGGCTCGTGATCAAACATTTTTCGAGAAAATACCTATTGCTTAGATCGAAACTGTCATCCGTCGATTGCAGTAGGAAACCCTTTTCCATACAGCCGTTTTGGTCTGTGGTCTTTCCGAAAGCGATTCCGTCGGCTTTCCCTTTATCATTCTTTTGCCTGATCTCCGGACTTTGCAATTTGGCACCGATATAATTCCACAGCCCGACAACGCCAATCATTGCAAGAATTACACCTAACCCGAGCGCACCTGCCCCGCCGATTATCACTTTTGATCTCGTTTTCATATCGATCTACTTTGCATTCTTTCGTCTGTTCACAATCAGTTCAATTACCAAGCCAACTACACCGCCGGTGCCTGACGCAATCAAAAAGAACGGCGGGAAAAAGACACACCCGAGAAAATCATCGATACCATAAGTCTCCTCAAAGTTCCAATAAACCAGCGAAACTATTGCAAAATGGGCGATTACGCTTCCATAAAATTGCCATTTCAATTGGGTAAAGATATAAACCGCTCCAAACAAAACTATTGCCGCGAGCGAAATAAGATGAAGCCCGTTCCATCGCAAAACGTCATCCGAATTGCTCATATATTTCCAAATCCACGGCGTTCCGTATTTGAAAGCCAAGGGGATTCTCGAAACATACGGCATCAAAGATCCGACGATTAAAGCGGCAATAACGACCGTCGCTTTTTTAATCGTTACAATTTTGGTTTTCATCATCTTGTTCTCACCGGCTCCATTTCAATCAGTTTTATGGCTTTGGGCGGACTGAACATTAGCGATACGATTCCGCCCCAAAATGGCACGGAAGCTAGGAAAAAATGAAAAGCAATTAACTCCCAAAACATCGTCGGCTCAATTTTCAGTTTGTGATCCGGAAAGAACGCCCCGCCATTTGCCGTACCCGTAGCTATTTCATAGATCGGATCAAGACATAGACAAAGTGCGATGAAAAACATCATCGCAACCACAACGTAATTCCACGTCCGATATGAAAAACCGAGATTTCGTTCAACTCCCAAACCTGTTTTCATCAATTTTCTGTTGTTTAAATACTGGTAAACTCCCAGTGAAACCGGTAGCAAACACAGAATCAGCCTTCCGAAAAGATAGACAGATGCCTCGATTGGCTTTCTTCCGGACGCCGTATTCCCGCTCACCAAATATATGAAAACCATCAAATATGGCATCGTCGCCACAATGAAATAAAAATTTGTAAAACCCAAGAGTTTTTTGCCGTCCGTTGATTCGCCGATTGTCATTGCTATCCGTTCCTATTATCTACAAATCTTCGCCGCCGGATTCATCGAGCAAACGATTTCACTTAATGCAGCGATTTGGGCTTGTTGATGTTTGATCTGCTCGGCTTGTAAATCTATTTGGGCTTGCTGCGTTTTGATCACGATCGCGAAATTTGTTGTTCCGGTTTTACCTTCAGAAGGAAAAGGTGCCGGGCAAACTCCGACTCGTTTTAGACTATCCAGACACATCGGCGTGTTTCCGAGAGGCGTATTCGTTAAGCGAAGCTCATCAAATTTGCCGAACCCCGCAAGAACATCGGCAGCGTGCACAGCGAGTTCAACCGTAATATTCTTTGCGGTCAACAAATTGGGAACGTCCACCGTATCGGCAGGTGAACCTAATTCGATCGTGTTATCGGCGGCAACTTGAGCGTCAGCACCAATCGCGGTCGAATGATTTCGAAAGCCTATGGTTGTCGCACTATTGCCGATAATCGTATTGCCGCTTCCTAGCGAGCCTGAATTATTGCCGACAACGGTGTTTTTGTTGCCGCTTGCGTCTGCACTGACGCCGACAACGACGTTTTCATTACCAGAGGTTGTTGTACTGGAACCGAACAATGAATTTGAAAAGCCGTTGGTCGTGGTATTTCCCGCCGAAGCGCCGACAAACGTGTTCTGCACGCCGCCCGTATTTGCTGCACCCGCCGAACTGCCGAAAAATGAATTTGAATTGCCGGTGGTTACTGTTCCGGCTTGATAACCAAAAAATGAATTGTCGTTGACGGTTGATGCTCTACCCGTTTGAAAGCCGAAAAACGCATTTCGGGTTCCAGAGCTGTTGACGAGTCCGGCTTCGTAGCCGAAAAACGAGTTTGCGTTGGCGGTGGTGTTCGATTTTCCGGCATTGCTCCCGAAGAACGAATTTAGCGAGCCCGAAGAATTGAAAAATCCCGCGTTATTGCCTACAAACGCATTATTTCCACCGCTTGTCGTAGTCTCCCCGGCTTCGCTACCGACAAACGTGTTTGCCTGACTAAAACTGTTTGCGGCCGCACCCGCCTTGTAACCGAGAAAGGTGCTGTTGGCTCCACTAATCGTATGGTTTGAAAGCTGTCCGGCAACGAGGCTGGTAGTATTCGGGGTCGAAAAAACAGGAAAATTTCCGATCCGGAAATTTGTCGCGCTGTTGACGGTGTTTGCCGAAAGCGTGCCGCCCAGGGTTCCGCCGCCGCTGATATTAAAATCGGATGACGGCTGCAAAACGGTCGAATTTTGAATAAAGTTGCCTCCGACTCCGCCCGTGCAGGTCGCAATTTGGTTGGCGGCATTGCGGCAGAGCGACGTCCCGCCCCCTGCTCCCAGCGTGAAGATTTTGAAAGTTCCGGGAACTTCGGTCGAGATCGAGGCCGTGCCGAGAACGATCGTGTTGCTCGTCGAAACCGACGCTCCCGCACCGATGGCGGTGGCGAATGTGAGATTGGTCGCCGTGACGTTCGCATTATATCCGAGCATCGTATTGTTGCTGCCGGTCGTGTTGCTCACTCCGGCTTGATACCCGAAAAACGAATTATTGTCCGATAAATTGTTTGCTCCTGAACTGTAACCGAAAAATGCGTTGTTATTGCCAGCGACATTAAACCTTCCCGCATCAAGTCCGAAAAATGAGTTACTGGCTCCACCGATATTGGCAAAGCCGCTCGAACGTCCGAAGAATGAATTATTGTTTGACAGATTGTTGCGTCCCGAATCGGTTCCGACAAACGCATTGTTCACGCCGTTGACATTTGCATTTCCCGAAAAATTCCCGACAAATGTGTTTGAATTTCCGCCCGTATTTGCATTTCCCGCATTTACGCCCGCGAAAAGATTCACCGAACCCTGAACGCTCAAAACGCGATTGCCGCCGATGTTGAATTGCGTCGCCGAATTAAAGACATTCGCCGAACCTGTGCCAGAGATGTTGAAATCGGTTGAGGCTTGCGGCAAAGCATTTTGATTCTGAACGTAATTTGCGCTTCCCCCGAGTGGGTTTCGGTCGTCCGAAAGTCGGACATCGCCTGTCAACACATATTGACTCGCCGGAATCGCTCCGAGATTCATTGAATCGCGTGCTAGAGTCGCATTAGCGGCATTCAGACTCTGAATAGCAAGCGGTGCCGATGTAACTTGCTGTCGCGGTGCGAGAGTAGAAAATGGGGCTGCACTCCCGCTTGGTCTGACGCTCGTTTCGAGAAAGACATCCGATTCGCGAAAAACTGCTGCACCGAAATCAAGTCGAACGGTGAAAATTCCGCTCACTACCTGAACAGTCGGAATTGTAATCGTCAAGCCTGTTTGACCGCCCGCATTTACCGCGTCAAACGCCTTAAACTGCATTTCGTATGTTCCATTTGTTGGCTGTGGCAAGGTCGAATCGGTAAAACGTCCTTGATAGGTAAAGGTCGTGGTTTGCGCCGAGACCGACATTGCAAGGATGAGAAATGCAAATGAAATGAATATGAGCCTTTTTGCATTAGATAAATTGAACATGATCTGTCTCCCAAATTTATTTATTTCCAAAACGTAACGCTTGCGTCAAATGCCATCTGCGGGCTGCCGCGTAGACGTCGCAGCCTGTGACAATGATGGCGGGCGAGCCTCCAGGGATTAGTTCCATGTTTCCAGAGCCTCGCAGGCCAAGTGGCTTAGCCGCTTTCGCGACATTCTTCGGGCGAGACTGACGAACCGTCTCGAATCGTCGTCGGACACACACACATATCTTCGTTGGTACGATTTAAGCGTTGTTATCCGTGTACCGACCATCAATCCGGAACGGCGGTAAAGATAAGATCGGTAATTTCGTCGCCGACATTAACGATCTGCGATTCACTTGCGAATTGATAGCGTTTGCTGCTTATTGTGATGACATACGTCTGACCCGTCTCGATGTCGTCAAAGCGGAAATAGCCAAACGAACCCGTGAGTGCCGAACGGGACACACCGTTTGGATCGGTAATAGTCATTCGAACATCGCGAATGCCGCGACCGTCTGATGTTTGGACGCGTCCCGCTACCGCAACATCTGCGGCGCTTGGTCCAAGGATATTGAGACTGCCGCTCGTGAATGTCGACGCCAGAGGAACGGCATTGACATTCGACACACGGCGGATCACCGGTGTGTCTGTCATCGTTAGCAGAGTCGGCCCTGCGGCGGCCGTACCCGCAACGTCAAAGCGTATGGTCACAAGTTGCTTAGTGCCGGCCGCGATCGTCGAGCCCGGCGCGAAGGCGATGATTACACCGACCGTTCCGACAGTGTTCGTATTCGGTATCAGGAACGTGCCCTGAGCACCGCTGCCGGCGGAAACGAGCGGATGCGCGAGCTTTTGCGGATCGTAACTGACCGAAAATCCGATGCCGTTTTCGTCGCCGTTGGCGTCCATTTCAACGCTGACCAGCACCTGGGATCCCGCCGATGTTGACGAACTGACGACGTGGACATCGCGGGCCACATTGGGCAAGTTGACGAACAGAGGGTCATTGAGCATCGCCAACGCGGCAAACCCGAGTGGGCCCGTTGCTCCGCCGGCTTTCTGGCCGGCATCGAGGCCGGCGGCATAACGCCCGGCCTGTGTGAAATCGTCGACCGCGAGAATCCCGTCGCCCTTGGTGCCCCGTGGGGAACAATCGGCACGCTGAAATTCATTAGTCGCGACCGGCGAGTCCGGAACGTCGAGACCGGCGACAAATCTGCCAACCTGGACAAAATCGTCAACCGCGAGAAAGCCGTCGCCTGCAGGCCGGCTTGCCACGTCCGCCTCAAATCCCTGCGAAAACCCGATCAGGCCGTCAGAGAATGAAACTGGAAGGCCGCTTGCGTTCGTGTCCGTGATCATTCGAGTGATCGGCGAGTCCGAAAACGCAAGCGGTGTGCTGAAGAGCAATGTCGGCACTGTGCTGAATGTGATCTTGACGATCTGACGCGAACCGGCGGCAAAGCTCTGCCCTGCCGGCAGAGCGACTATAACGCCGAGCCGCCCCGGACTGGCGCTGTTAACGACCAGCGAGCCCGCCGACGCGTCCGACCCGAGCGAAACCTGCGGGTTAAAGGCCAGCGACGCATTGTAGCCGAGGCTAAATCCGACGCTATTCTCGTTGCCCTGGCTTGTCAGGTCCACCGCGACGGTCACGTTTTGCCCGCTCGTCGTGCTGTTCGATATGACGTGCAGGTTCCTGGACGGAGCACCGGTCGAGCCGACAAAATTGGCGTTCGGGATATTGGCCGTGAGATTGACGTAGCTGAGACTCTGCGGCTCGAAAACGTGACCCGTGAGCGTCGGCGTGATGAGGAAATTGCCGGCAGACGGAAGACCGGCGAACGCGTAATTACCGGCGGCGTCCGTGACCGCCGTCGCCACCTGTGAACCGTTGAGAGTAACGACGACACCCTGGAGCGGCAGCGAATTTTCGACGATCTGTCCGCCGATCGAAACGCTCGGCGGCAGCCCGCCGTCATCGTCAAAGATGGTCAGGACTGCGCTGGTCAGTGTTCCGAGCGCCGCACCGCCCAGCGGGCTGTTGAGAGAGACAAGGATGGTTTCGTTCGCTTCGCCGATGCTGTCCGGCAGGATCGGAACACTGAACGACGTGCTCGTCTGTCCGTCATTAAAGATGGCGGTTCCGCTGACCGCCGTATAGTCTATCCCGGCCGTGGCCGTGCCGTTCACCGTTGCGTAATTTACGGCGACCGTTCCGGCCGAACCGTTAGTACGTGTCAGGGTCACGACTGCATTCGGCGAACCCTCGCTTACGCTGTAGGTCGCAAAAGCAAAGGCGATCTTTCCCGGATTGTCGTCGTCGAGGATGGTACCGGTACCCTGTCCGTTAGCGATCGTTAGATTGACAGGCGACGAGAGATTAACCAACACGGTCTCGTCCAGTTCCGGCACCAGATCGGTGTTGACCGTTACCGAAGCGGTTTTGACGAGTTCGCCCGGAGCAAACGTGACCGTGCCGGACGTTGCCAGATAATCAATTCCGGCCGTCGCGGTGCCGTTGGCCGTCGCAAAGTTTACAGACGTCGTAAACCCGGAAACCGCCGATTGGG
>JAYVUD010000210.1:0-3871 GCA_043788335.1 Chloracidobacterium sp.
CCATTGACTCCGTCTGTGAACCCGGTGCTCGGCCCCGAGCTTGTCACGATATTATTACCCAAAGACTGAAATTGACCCTGCAGAGCCGTTCCCGGTTGAGAAATATCGCGGCCGATGATCGTGTTGAGCACCGTTACGGTGCCCGTCGGTTCGCTCTGAATACTGCTTGCAGCCGTCGCCGAATTAAGGCTGATCGTATCGTTTACCAGCAACAGGCTCCCCGAGTTATAGATCGCTCCGCCGGTGGCCGCCGAGTTGCCGGTAATAGTCGACGCGACGATCGTGGTGCTAGCCAAACTGGCGGGACTCGCGATCGCACCGCCCTTATCGTCCGCGATATTCGAGGCTAGCAAACAGCGTAGTATCGACAGATCACCAAAAACGGAGATCGCACCTCCGGTGGTCGCGCGATTACCGCTAACTGCACTATCGGTCAGATTTACCGTGCTGCCGCTTTCGACCAGGATGCCTCCGCCGTTCGTGTCATTTCCATTTCGGATCGTGAGCCCGCGGATATTGAGCGTGGCACTATTGGCAGGCACGTGAAAAAGCCGAAAATTCGGTATGAGAGGTGCAGAGCTACGTCGAATCGTCAATCGTCTGGCGCCGGGACCGACGATCTCCAGACTCCGGGCAACCGAAAGCTCGCCGAGGGCGAGATCTATCGCCGCCGGATAGGGCAAGTCAAAAATGATGACATTGCGTGCCGTCCCGGCGTTCGATTCCTCGATCGCGGCTCGCAAAGTGCAGAGGCCGCCCGCATCCGCGCAAATACGGTCACCGGGGTTCGCGTCGTGCGAATCGCCGCCATTATTAACGGTCAAGAGCAATCCGTTGACGTCCTGAGCGGCGGTCGGGGCCGGAGAATAGATGTAAAAAGCAATTAGGACGGCGGCGAGCGTGAGGTGTTTGGTGATCTTCATGGTAATGCAACCTAAGGGATATCGGCCGATGATCAACAAAATGATAACACTTACCGGATTCGGACGCTAAGTTCAAGGTTGCCTTGTGGGGCTGCAAGTTTCGGTGGTGCTTTTGATTCAGAAGGCGGTTAGCTGTCGATAATGTTGCGGTTTTCCTAGCAAAGATCGTGAACATCCTTTATTATTGTTACCAAATCCGTGGTAAATAACTCGAATAAAAGGAATAACCCAATTGGAAACGACAAACGTTAAGGACCCCGAATATTTTCATAAGGTAGTCGACTGCCAGTACGCATGCCCGGCGCAAACGCCGGTGCCGGAGTATATCCGGCTGATCGCTGAGGGTAAATATACCGAGGCGTACATGATCAACTGGGACTCGAACGTGTTTCCGGGCGTGCTGGGGCGGACCTGCGACCGTCCGTGCGAGCCGGCGTGCCGACGCGGACGGCTCGAACAGGAACCGGTCGCCATCTGCCGTCTGAAACGCGTCGCGGCGGACAATCGTGACGACGTTGTCCCGTATATGCCGGCCGGGCCCTTTGCTCCTAACGGCAAAAAGGTCGCTCTGATCGGCGGCGGGCCAGCGAGCTTGACGGTGGCCCGCGATCTCGCACCGCTCGGGTACGAGGTGCATCTATTCGACGAGCAAAAGCTCGGCGGCGGATTTATGCGGAGCCAGATACCGGCGTTTCGCCTGCCCGAACACGTGCTCAATGACGAGGTCGGCTACATTCTCAGGCTCGGCATTCACACGCATTTTGAACATTACGTCGATTCGCTCGCGGGCGTGCTGGAAAAGGACTACGACGCCGTCTTTGTCGGCACCGGTGCACCGCGTGGGCGCGATCTGCCCGATCTGCCCGGACGGCAGGAGGGTGCGGCGAATATTCACATCGGCATCAATTGGCTGGGCAGCGTTGCCTTTGAGCACACGAGCAAGATCGGCAAACGCGTGATCGTGCTCGGCGGCGGAAACACGGCGATGGACTGTTGCCGGACGGCACGCCGTCTGGGCGGCGAGGACGTGCGGGTCATCGTCCGCTCGCCGTTTGCGTCGATGAAGGCGAGTCCGTGGGAAAAAGAGGACGCTCAGCACGAGGACATCCCGATCATCGACAACCACGTGCCTGTGTCGTTCGTCGTCGAATATGACGAGGTCGATGTAAACGGTGCCGATAGCCTGCACGTTAGCCGAAGCCCGTCGGTCCATCCGTCAACCAAGGCAAAGGGCAAACCCCGTCTCGTTGGAATGACGTTCCAAAAGGTGAAAGCGGTCTATGACGACGCCGGCAAGCGGACGCTCGTCCCGACGGGCGAGCCCAACGTTTTTTATCCGGCGGACGATGTACTGATCGCCGTCGGCCAGGAAAATTCGTTTCCGTGGATCGAGCGCGACCTCGGCGTGGAGTTTGACAAGTGGGAGATGCCGGTCGTCGACCGCAAGACGTTCCGATCGACGCACCCGAAGGTTTTCTTTGGCGGTGACGCGGCATTTGGCCCGGAAAACGTCATTACGGCCGTCGCCCACGGCCATCAGGCCGCGGTCTCGATCGATCTGCTCTGCAAGGGCGAGGATCTGAACAAACGCCTCGACCCATTCGTCAATCTCATCTCGCAGAAGATGGGTATTCACGAATGGGCCTACGACAGCGAGGTCGCGAAAGATCAACGCTACGTCGTTCCACAGGCTCCGAAAGACCTGACGCTCAAGAACCGCAAGCAGGAGGTCGAACTCGGCTTTGACGCGCTGGCCGGTTACAAAGAGGCCGAGCGATGCCTTAACTGTGACGTGCAGACCGTCTTTAACGCTCCGAAATGCATCGAGTGCGACGCCTGCGTCGACATCTGCCCGACAAGCTGCATTACATTTACCGCCGACGGCGACGAAGCGGACCTGCGTTCGCGGACAAAGGTCCCGGCGCTCAACCTCAAACAAGATATCTACGTCGCCGACGGCCTCAAAACCGGCCGCATTATGGCCAAAGACGAAGACGTCTGCCTCCACTGCGGCCTCTGCGCCGAACGCTGCCCGACCGCCGCATGGGACATGCAAAAATTTTTCTACAACGTCACCAAAGCCGGCGAGGTGAAGTACGGTAACCTCGTGCAGATCGAAAGGAGTGCGTGAAGTCAGAACCGGGAGCGATAGCGACTGGGTTCTTCGAAGGGGCTAGAATAGTATGGGAGGTAATTTATGACAGCACAAACAATTGAGATAATGGACGTGGTCGATTCGCTTCCGATCGATATTAAGCTGGAGATCATCGACCACCTGCTCAAAAGCATTTCGCCGAAAAATAAGGATGTCGAAGACGCGTGGAAAGATGAGGTCGAGCGAAGGATAGACGAGGTTGAAAGCGGCGACGTTAAGCTGATTCCGCTTGAAGAAGTTCGAGAAAGATTTCGCGCACGCTATCGAAAATGATCTATTCCATTCATCCAGAAACGGAGAACGAATTCGCGGCCGCGGTTGAGTTTTACCATGAACGCGAAGACGGACTCGGCGACATCTTCTCTGAAGAAGTTTTCGCGACGATCGACCGGGTTATCGAGTTTCCGACCTCGTGGCCGCCGTATTCCTATCGCACACGCCGCTGCCTCTGCAACCGCTTCCCGTATTCGGTCATCTATCGACACACGGCCGCCGAGCTGACCATCTACGCCGTCGCCCACCAAAGCAGAAAGCTGGGATACTGGAAAGATAGATTGAAATAATGCCGAACGCTGCCCGACCGCCGCCTGGGATATGCAGAAATTCTTTTACAACGTCACCAAAGCGGGCGAGGTGAAGTACGGCCCGACTGTGACGGGGAATTTAGTCCAGATCCAAAGGAATGGCGTGACGTAATGAGAATCTACATCGACACATCAGTAGTCGGCGGAGTATTCGACGAAGAGTTTCGCGAAGCGTCGGAGCTGTTCTTCGCAAAGGTTAGTAAGGGTGA
>JAYVUD010000211.1:0-4181 GCA_043788335.1 Chloracidobacterium sp.
AGGAATGAGAGGTCGCACAGCTCGATCTCATCGGCAAGCGAATCAAATTCAGTGCCAAGAAGCCCCGAGACGATTGCCTGGTGCAGATCAAAGATCTGATCTCCAATGGCAACGCCCAGATGCGGCGCCTCGCTTTCGGCGGAGCGCCAAAACATACAGAAAGGCAGATTCTGTAACGGAAAGTCCGTATCGGACAAGTTAGCGGACTCGACCCAGCTTTTAAGATTTGGGTCATGGGTTTCGTTTATTTCGTACATAATTTTTTTCTCCCACGAAATACACGAAAAACACTAAATTAAGAGCAAGATCTTTCGTGCATTTCGTGTATTTCGTGGGCCATATCTTACAGTATCCCGAGGGCCTGCAGGTCGGCGATCGGTTCGTCGAATGAGCATGAGCCGAACGATTGGACGCCGGACCGGCGAAGGAGTTCGATCTCGTGGAGATTCAGCTCAAACTCGTTACGCCATTTGATGCCGGTCTCGGAAAACTCAAACACTTCTTCGAATTCGTCCTCCATCAGACTCTCCAAAAGGCTCCGCCGGAACGACTCGCGGGCAAATCCCGTCATCAAGAAAAGGTTAAGAAAGCCGTGCATCGTGCCCTTGGCCGAGTTTACCGCGTACGTCAGCGGCCGGAAACAGCGGATAGGGTGATGCAGTCCGGCCGTCGCCTTGAACGGGACGTTGGCCGCCGTGCATGCTTCGACAAAACTGACGATCTGCCCGGACGTCGGAAACGCCTCGGGGACGACACCGCCCGTACGGATCTTGGCCCGCTGGCCGGTGGCGGCAACGCTGGAGATCAGTTCCTGAAAGCCGTCGACTCGAGGATCGATCTCAAAAAAAGCGCTAACGCCCGTTGGCAGCGATGCCGAAACCGTCTTGATCTGAAAGTCCGTGACCGTTTTCATCTCAACCGAATCGCAGACTGCACCGGGACTGTTGGCGAAATTAAAATCCTCGACCACTCTGAGCGTCTCGAACAGATCGTCGCCCGCGACGACCGCGATCCGCCATGCACCGTCGACCGCATCGCGCGATATGAAATCGGCCGCCGTCTCCTGAAACTCTCTCAAACGGTCAACACCGACCACAAATCGGCCCAGCATCCAGTTGTAGTTGCTGTTGCGGTACATTGCAAAATTGATCACGGCCTCGGGCATCGAGACGGCAGACGGCGGAAACAGCCCCGCGTAGTCAACCGCACCGGCGAGCAGACAGCGTGCCGATTCCTTGATTTCCGATTGCGCGACCGCGTTGTTCATTGGTAAATTAGCGTGGCGAGATCCAATGCTTGATAATAAGAATATTGGGCCGATTTTACAACTTAGCGGCAAAATAGCCGCAAAGTAGTCCGCGAAGGCGAATAACGGCTTGCTATTAGCCGAAATTTTAGAGTATCTTGTCTTATTTTCAGAATCCGACGTGAGATTTGAATGCGTGTACTAGGAATTGACCCCGGGAGCGAAACGCTCGGGTGGGGCGTGGTCGACGGAGCGGGTGCAAAATATGCTCTTGTCGATTTCGGCACCGTACGGTCGAACACGCGGGACGCGTTCTCTAAGCGTCTGCTGAATATTTACGATTCGGTGGCCGATCTGATGGCATTACATTCGCCGGACGTTCTGTCGGTCGAGGATACGTTTTACGCGGTCAATGTCGGCGTTGCGCTGAAACTGGGACAGGTCCGCGGGTTGATGCTGCTGCTCGCTGAGCAGCGAGGCTTAGAAATTGCCGAGTATGCTCCGCGTCTGGTCAAACAGACGATCGTCGGCTACGGCAACGCGGAAAAACAACAGGTACAGCAGATGGTCAAACTGCTGTTGAAAATGAAAGAGGTTCCAACGCCGCACGATGCGGCCGACGCACTGGCAATCGCGATCTGCCATTTTCATCACGCGGGTTTGCAGGACAAGATAAAAAAGGCACAAAAAAAGCCGAAGTAGTGTTTTCGGCCGAATAGGGGTACCCCATGAAACTCCGTCTCTCAGTAACACTTATCATTATCATCGCGGCTCTCAACTTTGCCGCTGCGGGCCAGGTACGCAGACCGAGACCCACGGTCCGTTCGCATCCGACAACCGCAAAAAGTCCGGAGATCGGACAAACTGCGATCGTCATCGACGACACGCTCTCGGTGCTGCGCGAAAAGCCCAGCTTGTTCGCCGACGCCGTCCAGCGGATGCATCGCGGCCGACGTCTCCAGATACTCGGCGTCGCTGAGGCCGACGGCGTGAAATTTTACCGCGTGACCGCTCCACCGTCGAGCAGCGGGTGGGTACAGGCGGACGCGGTTTTCGGCAAATTTCGCCCGGGCGACGAGGAGCGGATGGCAAAGCTCGTGCTTGCGACGAGCGGTTTCGACCAGATCGAGTTGGCGACCGAGTTCTTCGGCCTTTATTCGGACTCGAAACTTCGTCCGTCGATATTGCTATTGTTCGGCGACCTGCTCGAGGACGCTGCGGCAAAGCTCACCAAGGACGCCTCGACGAAGCTCAAACGCAGCGAAATGGCCGCGTCCGGTGCTCCTATGCACAGTTATTATCTTAATTTCGTCAGCCTCGACCGCTACCGCAAGCTCGGCATAACGTACGTTTTCAGTTTGTCAGCCAAGGCGTTCCACTACGACGGTGCGAGCTGGAGCGAGATCGTCAGGAAATATCCGACGTCACCCGAAGCGGCCGAGGCTCGGAAAAGACTCGATTCATTAAAGGCGAAAATGACGAGTCCGGCGAAGTAGATTTGTCTCACTGACGGTCATTAGCTCATGGCAGGCCCTAGATCATTAATTCCACAGGCGATCTGAGCGGCCACGCGGGCGTTGTTTTCGAGCAGTGCAATATTGGCAGCGAGGGTCCGGCCACCGCTGCGGGCGGACATTTGCGAAAGGAGAAAGGGCGTGATCTCTTTGCCGATGATCCGGAGTTGGCCGGCTCGTTCGAGCGATTCGGCAAGGATAGCTTCGAGTTCGCGGCGATCGATCGCAAATTGTTCGGGTACGGGAACGGTGATCAGGACCGCGTTGGTCAATTGCAGTTCGTCACGCGAACGGACGATCGCCGCTGCCTCGGCGGCGGTTTCGATGCGTTCATCGACCGCGAGACCACTCGACGGCGAATAGAATGCCGGCATCTCGTCGCACTGCCAACCGAGCACGGTGATGCCGTGCGTTTCCAGCCATTCACGGGTCGCCGGCAGATCGAGGACGATCTTGGCACCCGAGCACACGACTGTGATCGGTGTCCGCGCGAGTTCCGGCAGATCAGCCGAAATATCGGCCCCGTAGCCACGATGGACCCCGCCGATGCCGCCCGTGGCGAACACCTCGATACCGGCCATATGGGCAATAAATGACGTGGTTGCGACCGTCGTCGCGCAGGTCAGCTTTCTAGCCGCGGCAATTGCAAGATCTCGGCGCGAGATCTTTCGAATATCCTTGCGGGTGGCGAGCTGTTCGATCTTCTCGGGGCTGAGGCCAACGCAAAACTCGCCGTCGAAAACCGCGATCGTCGCCGGCACCGCACCGTGCTCGCGAACGGCATCCTCAAGCAGTTTTGCCGTTTTGAGATTCTTTGGATAAGGCAATCCGTGGGCGATAACGGTCGACTCGAGGGCGACGACAGCGCGGCCCGTGCTGAGTGCGTCGGCGACCTCAGGGTTAGATCTGATCTCCATAAATAATACAGGCGGCCCGTGAGACCGCCCGATCCTCGCTAAATTATGCCGGCTACTTGACCAGCGTTCCGATCCGGCTGAGTCGCGGGCTGGTGATGCAGCTTAGCATGCTGCCATTTGACGCTCCGCGGTCGCACGACCAGTAGACGAACATCGCCCGGCCGATGATCAGTTCCCGCGGAACAAATCCCCAATAGCGACTGTCTTCGCTGTTATCACGGCTGTCGCCCATGACAAAAAAGCAATTATCCGGGACGACCATTTCCTTGCCGCGAACCCCAAATTCATATCCACGTTGTGACAGATGACCGCCGGATTTGACCTCCATCATTTGATCTTCCGAGTAGAAAACGTTCCATTTCTGGTCCGGGGTCTTGTCTTCAAACTCCTTGGTTATCAGCGCCGACTGTTGATCGCCCCGGGTCGGCGGATCGCCCAACACGCGGTGCTCGGGCAGCAGTTCGCCGTTGATGAAGACCTGATTATCTCTGAACTCAACCGTTT
>JAYVUD010000212.1:0-4008 GCA_043788335.1 Chloracidobacterium sp.
CTGAAACATTTTAACCACATTGACCGGGTTTCCGTTCCGTTTCATCGGTTCAAACTGAACCTGTTTTGCGGCCTCGATCGCTGATTTGGTAAGTCCGAACGGCAGTTTGTTTATGACGGAAACAGAGCCGATCTGACCGTTCGAAAGAAATGTAACTCGGAGGGTCACGGTGCCGGATATGGAATAGAACCGGGCAAAATCATTATAAAGAGCCCGAGGCTTGCTTATTATCTTCAGCGGAACCGTCTGATCTGAACTTGTGCCAGGGCTGCTTCCGCCGCTGCCGATCCCGCCGGGGCCATTCCCGTTTCCTTTTCCGGATCCGGATGCCGAACCGTTACCGGATCCAATACTCTTTGGAGGGACGGGCTTAACTGCTCCTTTATCGGCTGCGGCGGTTGTAGTTTCCGTCGATGGCAACGACGATTGTTCGCCTTGGTCGCTATCAGCAAATCGAAAACTATTGCAAAATCTTAGCGCAACGGGATCCCCGGTCAATGAACTGGTTGTTTGAGCGATATAGAGTCGGTTCGCTGTGCGAAGCAATACAATAATATGAGAATATCCGTCTGCATCCACAAATCGGACCCCATCTCGTCGCTCGCCCACTGCCGGAAGGCTCAAGTCGTGGCCACTCGATTGAGCGAATCTGACAACGTTATCAAACTGAAAGGTATTTTTTATGGGATCGGAAAATATGTAGAAATATGTCTCTTTTGTGGAGCTATTATACGAGCGATTTGATTTCGCACCTTGATCGCCGTGTAATTTTAGGCGCACAGGGGTGTCGACCGAAAAGTCATCGAACCCAGGCTGAAGAACCGACCAACTGATATCTTCCTGAGCATCTACGTTAAGAAAGGCAAAAAGTGGCAGAGCTATGGTTAGAAATGTTCGTAAGATAAAACTAAATGATATTAACTTCATCATTGGGTCATTTTCCTCCGTTCTTCATCGCCATCAGTGCAGCCGCGTGTGCCGGGGGCATTTTGGGTGGTTCGAGGTGCGCGTTGGGGGCGACGGACTTGATCGTCTCGATCATAGCATCGGTCAGCAGATCGCCGGCCTTGAATACGCTGCCGACGCAACCGACGGGGAAGCTGGTTTTTTCGATACCGAGTTTTCGTATCACGGCGACGGCGGCGGTGCCGAGTTCGCGGCCGGCGTCCTGCAATATTTCAATGGCGGTGTTGTCTCCGTCGTTGGCGGTTTCGGTCACGTAGCGGGCAAATCCGGCGATGCGGCTGTTGTCCATCTGCGGTGCGTAGATCGCCCCGATGAGGTTCTCGACGTTGGACGCACGAAAATATTCGGCGGCACGGTCGCTCAATTTTGTCAGTGGACCGCGGCCGTCCGAAGCTTTTGCGACAGCGTGCAGAGCCTCGCCGGCGATGCCGCGTCCGCCGCCTTCGTCACCGGCGACCGGACCCCAACCGCCGGACATCGCCCGTTCGCCGGCGTCATTGATGCCGAGGCAGATCGACCCGGTACCGGCGATGACAACGAGCCCGGCGTTACCGAGTGTTGTGCCAAACAATGCAATGTCCGCGTCGGTCACGACGTGGATCTTGCGGATCCGGTAGCGTGCCAAAAAGCTCTCACGAACGCGATCGCGAATGTCCTCACGCCGGACGCCGGCCAGGCCGAGCGTGGCGGCAACGATGTCGCCGCGTGAAATACTGCCGGTGTCGCATGCCGAATCGAGCGCCTTGGCGATATTGGCGACAGCGGTCTCGACGCCGACGCGGAGCGGGTTTGACGGGCCGCCGGTGCCCTCAGCGACGACCTCGCCCGCTGCATTCATCAGGGCAATGTTGGTCTTAGTCCCGCCACCGTCGACGCCGAGGTAGAAATGGTATGATCGGTTTCTTTTTCCGGTCTGAGGGGCTGCTTTTGGCATATTGGGCAGTCGGAATATCAGAAAAGCCATCTCTATGATTGGCTAAACTTGACATATAATCAAATTTAACGGATTTTATGTAGTCGATAAGATATCCTGATGTAGTATCATTGGTGTCGGAATCCTCTTTGACTCTGCGACGTATCGCGTGAGATCCCAATTGCGCGGCCCGGATCACGATCACATCGGTCGGGTCAGGACGATCCGTATATTTTCGGTTGTTAGGAATTACAATGGAGATCAGACAACTCAAGGCTTTTTTGGCGATCGCCGAGGCAAAGACGTTTACCGCGGGCGCTCGACGTGTAAACGTGACGCAGGCGGCGATCTCGATGCAGATCCGCCAGCTCGAGGACGAGGTCGGGTTGCCGCTATTTACGCGGACGCCGCGGCGTGTGATCCTGACCGAGGCGGGCGAATACCTGCTCGATCGGGCACGAAAGATACTTCGCGAGCACGACTCGGCTATATCGGAGATCGCCGAGGTCGCGGGTGCCGAGCACGGGCGTTTGCGGATCGGGTCGGCTTCGGCGATGTTCGCTACGACGCAATTGCCCGAGATAATGCTTGGCCTGCTCGAGACGTTTGCCAATGCCGAGTTGAGGGTCAGTTCCGGTACGAGCCAGACGCTGGTCGACAAGATGATGCATGGCGAGATCGATATCGCGTTTGTCAGCCTCCCGGTCGAAAATTCGAGCATTACTACGGATCTGCTGTTTAGCGACGAGATCGTTGCAATCGCCCATCCGGACCATCCGGCGGCGAAGGAACGATTTATCTCGGCTGCAACCCTGGCCGGCGAAAAACTCATTATGGGCGAACGCGGCGGCAATACGCGGCGGATGATCGACGAATTTTTCCACGCGGCAAACGTTAAGCCAAATATCGTGATGGAACTCTCGCGGCAAGAGGCGATAAACCAGATGGTCGAAAACAATCTCGGCGTTGGCATAGCCGGTGCCAAAACGGTGTCAAAAGAGATCCGCGAAGGCCGCCTGATCCGATGGCTGATCGAGGGTGCCGAGATACAATGGGAACTCGGCCTGGCACGTCTCCGCGGCGGCTACTATTCGCCAATCGCAAAGGAATTTGTGCGGCTGTGCAAGCATAGCTTTGTCGAGCGTGAGAAAGAGTTGAAAGCAAAGAAATAGGGAACCACAGATAAACACGGATGGACACAGATGTTTATGAATAGGATTTTTGTGATGAAGAAAGTGATCGTGGAAAAAGTTTGCGGGTTTATGTCAGCGGCATTATTTGTCGCTTTTCTTATTTGTGTTCATCTGTGTTCATCTGTGGTTTCGACCGCCGGTCAGGGATTGCCGGTGGCGGTGCCGCAGACTGTCGGGATGTCGGCGGAGAAGCTCAAACAGATCGACGCCCTCGTCGAGGCGGACATCACGGCCAGGAAACTGCCCGGGGCGGTCGTGCTGATCGGGCACCGGGGCAAGATCGTTTTTCGCAAGGCGTACGGCAACCGTTCGCTCGTGCCGACGGTCGAACCGATGACGGTCGATACGATATTCGATCTCGCCTCGCTGACCAAGGTAGTCGCGACGACGACCTCGATCATGATCTTGGTCGAGCAGGGAAAACTACGTCTCTCGGACACCATCGGAAAGTTCATTCCTGAAATTCAGGACGAACAGGTCAAACGTGTCACGATCCAGCAGATGATGACGCACGTCTCGGGGTTTGCCCCCGATTTTGACCTTAAACAAAAATGGACCGGCCGCGACGGGATGTTGCAGGCTCTGTATAAAGAGAAATTGCGGACGCCGGCGGGGACCAAGTTTGTTTATTCGGATATCAATTACATCGTGCTAGCAGAACTTATCCAGCGGGTCTCGGGTCAAAATGTCGATCAGTTCTCCCATACAAACGTCTTTTCTAGAATAGGAGCGTCAGAAACATCGTTTCTGTCAATCGCCCCCCCGGCATCTTTGAACCCATTGACCTTGTCGCGGCTGGCCCCGACCGAAAATATTCGCGGCCAAAACAGCTATCTTGGAAGCACTTTCACCGGCGATGATGCGACAGGAAGTCGGATCCTGCGCGGAGTCGTGCACGACCCGACGTCTTTTCGTATGGGCGGCGTGGCCGGCCAC
>JAYVUD010000213.1:0-2897 GCA_043788335.1 Chloracidobacterium sp.
GACCGGGTGAGCGATCTCCGAAGCCGTGTCCGGGATAGACAACGCAAAGCTCACCGGCCGCTCATCAGGCACCGGCCGCCGGATGTACATCACGCCGAGCACCACGCAGCCGATCAGCAGCAGTAAAGAGGCAGCCGCCAAGATACGAATGAGCCCCGGCGACCTCTCGGTTTCAGGACCGATCGCACTAACCGCCGTCGTCATATTGCTTCCCGACGAACTGGTCGGAGCGGACAGCGACTCGAGTGCGAAACCAAGGTCAGCGGTCGATTGAAAACGCCTGTCAGGTTTCTTTTCCAGGCATCGCCGGACTATCCGCTCAAGCGACGGGCTGATGTTCGGATTTGATTCCGTCATCTCCTGCGGCTCTTCCTTGACTATCGCCGACATCGTCTCAGCCAGCGATTCCTCATGAAACGCCCGCCGGCCAGTGATCATCTCGTACAGGATCAATCCAAACGAAAAGATGTCAGACCGATGATCGGTCTTTTGACCGCGCACTTGTTCGGGTGACATATACCCAACCGTTCCCATGACAACGCCGGGATTGGTGAGTGCTCGGCGCGTGGCGTCCTCATTACCAGTCTGGCCGCCCGCTGACGCAGGCGGTTCGGACAGTTTTGCCAAGCCAAAGTCGAGTATCTTTACGCGATCATCTTTGGTAATGAACAGGTTTTCCGGCTTCAGATCGCGGTGAACGATACCCTTTTCGTGCGCCGCAGTTAGCCCGCTGGCGATCTGCTGTGCGTATTCGGTCACTTTGCGTAATGGTATTGCTCCTTCATTTAGACGCTGGCGCAATTCCTCGCCCTCGAGCAGTTCTGAGACGACATACAAAACGCCGTCCTGCGAATCAACGTCATAGATGGGCAAGATATTCGGGTGGCTAAGGGCACCGGCGGCCTGAGCTTCCTGTTCGAACCGCGCTACGCGTTCCTTGTCCGCAGAAAAGTCCGCCGGCAGGACCTTGATCGCCACATCACGACCGATCTTCGGGTCACTCGCTCGGTAAACCTCGCCCATGCCGCCGACTCCGATCAGCGAGCGGATCTCGTATCTACCTAGTTTTGTGCCTTCGGTTAGTGTCATTTCTTTAGGTCCGTCGTCCAGTTGAGCACAAGAGACAGTGGCTGTGAATTAAGACTATCCGCGAGATTATTGATCATAAATCGCTGGCCATCTCGCGTAGGAACATAATTATTACGATCATCAAGAATACTGGATGAAGGCACGGACGTTTGGAAAAGGACAGCGGGCCGGCCCGGGTCGATCGTCGTTCCGCCGTTGATCGTTACGGCCATCAAAGTTCGATCGGGAGCCATGTAAAAAATCTCTTTGCCATCACCGCGCCATTGAGCCTGATCGCCGCCGTTGGTCGAGATCTGCCATTTACCGCTACCGACGGGAAAGCTTTGTACATAAACTTCGGGCCTTCCCGTTTCCTCGGATGTATATGCAACCCATCGACCGTCCGGTGAGAACTGGGCATGGGCTTCCTGAAAAGGGCTATTTAGATATGGAAACGGCTTCGGTTCACCCGTCATCGGCAATATCCAAAGATCAGACTTTGTTTGAGCTCCGCCGTTTGTCTCAAACACGAGATATTTGCCGTCCCGAGACCAACTGTCCGGGTATGGAGTATTCATCCCACTCATTAAGAGTTCGTCATTTCCCGCGCCACTGGACGCTTTTCGGTAGAAATCACCGTTCCCAGATCTACTTGAAAAGAAAACCACTTGGCTATCATCCGGAGAAAACAAAGAGGACCCCTCGTTATCGAGGCTAAACGTCAGCCGAATAGTGCTGCCTCGCGACGTGTCGAGCAGATAGATGTCAGCCAAGGCCGAGCCTTCCATCCGGCCAAATAAGATCTTTTTTCCGTCCGCGGAAAGTGATGGTTCGTGATAATCACCGGGCTCAGTGACCGCCTCAAGAGCCTTGCCCGCCCGGTCGAACCAGGTCAAGCGGGTCGTCTGCCGGTCGCCGGTGCGGTATATAAGGTGCCCGGCTGAAGCCGAAAAGGCGGCGTAGGCGGTGGGGCCAGCCTCCCCGGGAAAAGACGAGACACCCTGAACGATGGGGATCGCTTCACCCGATAGCGTCAGCTTACCCGCGTCGAAAGGCTGTGCCATCAACGTTGATTCCCGGATAAACAACAGATAACCTTTGCCCTCTACCTCATTATAAGTACCGGTTACAGAGGTAGGGATCAGGAACTTGGATTCTTTTGAGTCAAGGGATGACGCGTATAAGCCTTGTTGCTCCCTCTGGTTTCCCCGTCCGAAATAAATGAAGTGTTTGCCGTCCGGCAGAAAGGTCGGCCACCGATGCGAGGTCTGTCCGCTCTGTGGGTCTAATGCGGTCACTTCAGAAACTGTGCCGCCGGATGCAGAAACGCGCATTAATGGTACAAGGGTAGTTGGGGCAAACAATATCGTTCCATCAGGCGACCAACTGCCGCCTCGCGGGTCGGTTGACGCATCTGCCAACGTTTGCGACGGCCCCCCTGCTGCGTCGATCTTTCGCAGCTTGCTGCCGGCAAAAAAGCCGATAGAACGACTGTCCGGCGACCAAAAAGGGAAAGATGCACCTTCAGTTCCCGCAAGCTGCCTCGACTCTGCTGAACCAAGGGACCGCACCCAGAGCGACGTCACGCCTGCGGCGCCGATCGCGATAAAAGCAACCTGCTGGCCGTCGGGCGAAATAGCCGCAGCCTCCGCGAAACTGGTTTTGTCCGGCGGAGCGAGGGAGAACCTCATTGTCGGGTTTCGCGGGTCGGTCCGGCGAAAATACATCGCCGACATAAGAACCGTTGTCAGCAAAAACAACGCGGCAGCGGCCCATACAACACGGGTAAGCCAAGCGGATCTCGCAGCAGGCTCGTCGACTAAGGCCCG
>JAYVUD010000214.1:0-18982 GCA_043788335.1 Chloracidobacterium sp.
AAGGCAACGCTCCAAGGTTCATCCACGGGCGGCAGCAGATCGGTCAATTCGCCAAACGCCCGCGTAACGCAGAGGGCTCTGGCTACATTTGAAAAGAAATCAAGCTCGAGCGGCGAGGAACGCTGTCGTCTGCCCGGAAGGAATCCGTTCTATAAGGCATTTAGCGAAGACTATGGGGAAACGGTGACTCAACTCGGCCAGGGTACGGATACGATGCCGCTCTACATCTCAATGGATGACGATGGGATCTACAGCATCAAGGTCATCGCACCGGGCGGCGTACTTATCGGCAAATCCGAGACATCACGCAACAGCACGACCTGCACCACGGACATTCCGGCAAAGACGGATGATGCTCAGAGTATGCCCGACGGAAAGCTGGAGGCGACGAGTTTCGATGTCGAAGGCAAAACGGGATCCAAAAATCGGGATACTCTATCGGGTTCGCAGACCTCGCCTGACGGTCATACCAAGATCACTTGGAACCTGCGGCTTGTAAAGCCGAAAGGAAAGTGATCATCGTCTTCGGCGTCGACCGCTCGCCGGGCCTTAACGGCTGACAGCTAGTAGCATAAAAGCTGCCGGCTAACCTTCACGCTGGACTTGGATCAACCAGCAACGCCGAACCGCGACTTAAACTCATCCTGCCCGAATGCCTGGTCGAGCCACATATTCGTCAATTTTTCCTGAATACTGTTTGCACGCAGGCGGTCGTTGAGATTTTTGAAATCGACAAAATCTAATTGCTGATCCTGATTAAAGCACGAAAACACAAAGTACTCTTCGCCCGTGTGCGGGTTGACATGACGCTGCAGACACTGGGCACAGACCTCTTTCATCATACATTGCATCGGGCTGTTAATTGACCCGATCGCGGTATGCTTTTCGTTGAGGAAATGCTTGAGCGTCGTATGGCGGGCCTCGCGGACGCCATTCATCATCCGGTCGGAACCGATGGCGATGATGCGGTCAACATCCTGCAAATTAACGGACTGCTCACCGAGCCGCCCTTCGGCGTAGGCGATCATCGCCTGAACGATGTTGCCGCGAAAATGTGCGTCCTGCGGCCGCTGAGGTACGATCAGGTCGCCCATGTCGGTCGCCCAGATGACCTGGTCGGTCGCGTTCTCGATCTCCTCGCGTTTGAACAGGTCGGCGCCGTTCTTATATCCGGCAAAGTAAATGACCTTGTTGTTTTTGGCACGCAGAGCACGGGCGATCGAAAAAAGAACTGCGTTTCCCAGACCGCCGCCGGCCAATAGCACGGTCTCGTTCTCGGTGATCTCGGTGGGCGTTCCGGTCGGGCCCATTACGAGTACCTCTTCACCTTCCCTGAGCAGTTGGCAGAGCCGCGACGACGTGCCCATTTCAAGCACGATCATCGACAGCAGGCCCTTTTCTTCATCGACCCACGCACCTGTCAATGCCAGTCCCTCCATCAGCAACCGCGAACCCCCAATTACCGGAGCCGATGTCTCAAAATTCTGCAGACGGTAAAACTGCCCCGGCTCAAACTTGCGCGCCTGCAGCGGTGCCCTGACGATCACATCGACGATCGTCGGCGTCAGACGGTCGACCTTGACGACATACGCCCGCAGTTGGTCGTCGAGAGTGGCTTCGAGTTTGTCGAAAATTGAGTCGCGTTCGTCGTCCGACAAATTTAAGTTTGTCGAACTCGCCAGTTCGTCGGCAAATATCTCAACGACCTTTTCATAACCAACCTTCGCTGACGCCATCGCCTTGACGACGTTTCCGGCATAGGTCGGATGGTTATCGCCGTAGTAGCTGATAAATTTGCCGTCCCGCTCGTACGAGGTGAAAAATCCTGCCTCGCCCTTTGGTGTTTCGACCACGTGCAGCTTTCCGTCGCTATTCCGTTCGACCTTGAACGGCTGAAAGAACATCTTCCAGTCGTCCATCTTGAACGTGCCCGGATTTTCCTTTTCGTAAATAACATTGGGCGAGGTCCCGGCCGCAACGCAGACCGTATGGGCCTCGAACGAGTGCATTTCGCCGGTTTTCTCAAATTTTCCGGTCTCAGCGATGTAATCGAGCCGTTCGAAAATGATCGCCTTGACCGCACCGTATTCGTTCGGCACCGCCTCGGTCGGGTTCATACACTCGACAAAATCGATTCCCTCTTCGAGCGCCTTTTGAACTTCTTCGTGGTTAAGCTTATACGCCGGGGCGTCCTGTAGACGCTTGCGGTAGACGAGCGATACGCCGCCCCAACCGCGAACCAGCGGCACAAAATTTGGCACCTCACCGGCCGACGCTGCCCGTGAGCGTTCGGCACGGATCTCACGCCCGTGCTCCAGAAACTCCTGCAGTACGCGGATCTCCTCGTCGTCAAAGCTTCCCGTAACCTTGTCTTCGCCGATATCTGCCACGACCTGCTCGTATTTCGCCAGCATCTTCTCGACCTGTACCGGATAATAGGCAAAGATCTCGGTCGCCGTGTCGATGCCGGTCAGACCGCCGCCGATCACGACCGCCGGCAGGCGGACTTGCAGATTCGACAGCGTATCCTTCTTAAACGCCCCGGTTAGCTGCAACGCCATCAGGAAATCGGACGCCTGCCGGATGCCGCGGATCAGGTTGTTTTTCATCGGCACGATCGTTGGCTTGCCGGCACCGGTCGCGATCGCGATATGGTCGAAGCCGAAATTCCACGCGTCCTCGATCGTCAGCGTGCCGCCGAACCGAACGCCGCCGTACGGCCTGAACCGCCTGCGGCGCGTCAGCATCAGTTGGATCATCGTCAGAAAATTTTTGTCCCAACGCACCGTAATGCCGTACTCGGAAACCCCGCCAAATCCCGAAAGAATGCGCTGGTCGAGCGATTCGGTGATCTCGCCGATATGCTTGATCGGTTTTGGACACGATTTGCCGTGATCACCTGTCCACTCATCAGGCAGCGGTTCGATCTTGAGTCCGTCGATGCCGATAACGCCAAACCCTTCGTTAAGCAAATAGTGAGCGAGCGTGTAACCGGCCGGCCCGAGCCCGACGACCATCACATTCTTGCCGTTGTACGGCAGCGCATAGGGCCGTTTTGCGTTCAGCGGGTTCCAACGCGTAAGCAGACTATAGATCTCAAAACCATACGGCAGATCGAGGACGTCGGTCAGGCTGGCCGTCTCTGCCATCGGGATGTTGACGGGTTCCTGCTTCTGGAAAATGCAGCCCTTCATACAGTCATTGCAGATTCGATGGCCGGTGCCGGCACACATCGGGTTATCTATCGCGACCAGCGCAAGCGAACCGATCGAATCGCCCTGCTTTTTGAGCAAATGCATCTCCGAGATCTTTTCGTCGAGCGGGCAACCCTCGGTCTTGATTCCGAGCGGATTGCGCTTTGGCGTTCCGTCGCTCTCCCGTAGGCCGGTCGAGCACGAGTCCTTTTCCCGCTCGTGGCAGATCATGCAGTAATCGATCTCGTAGAGAGTGTCACGCATCGTCCCGCGGTCGTCGGTCAGCTTGAAACCGTCACGCTTTCGCCAGATATCCTCGCTGCCGCGCATGATGTTGTGCAGTTTCGGTTCGGGGTGAATGAGGTGGACCAGATTTTGGTAATCGAGCGGGTGCGGAACCCGGAATGAGTACCAATTCTTCGACTTATTGTGAAACGCCGCCGCGATCCATGTCTCGACCACTCGCAACGCCGCCTTGACCGAGAGAGCGTCGCCGGTTGCGTTCTCCTCGATCACAAATTGCGAAAACAGCTTTCCAAACGCCGCGTCCGTGAGCTTGTCAAACGCTGCGTTGACCTTCGCCGCCGTCGCCGCCGTCGCCGCCGTCGCCGGACTGACGTCGCCGCCTTTTCCGAGCTCTTCTTCAGCTTCGACGAGCCGCATCGTCATCTCGGCGATCGACAGTTCCTCATCGCGTACCAGCGTTTCGTCAAAGCCCTTATTGCGAAGTTCGGTCACCGCCTGCCACAACTGAGCTTCGTTCAGCTCAGCCGCCTGCTCCGGTTTGTATTTCTTAACCGCACGCCGCTGCACAAAGAACTTGAATTTCCACACGGGATTCTGTGTCGTAATGTTGCGGCTGAGTTCGTCCCGCTCGCGGCCGACCTGGAACATACGGCCGATGAAATCCGACAGGTACGGAGCCGCATCGGTCAGTATCTTCGACGCGACCTTTGGCTCGTAACCTTCGCCGCGGTTCGCGATATATTTGATCAGAGCTCCGTGGAGTACGGGCTCTTTCGCCGCGACATCAGCGTAAAAAGCCTCGCCTAGTGCTTTTAGCTTTACGCTGTCAAAAAGATCTGAATAGAAAAATCCGTCGACCCCGAGCTGAAAGTCATTGGTCGAACGCGGCACATCTGTTTCGGTAATTCCGGTCATAACTCTTCACATTGCCCACAAATTCGGCTGTACGGCAAAGGAAAATGATAACATTTGACTCCCGACGAAACCAAAACCGCACCCCTACCCACTCTACGCCCAAAACGGGTCACGTGAGCCGTTTTGACCGATTTTTAGTGTATAGTTGCCCGAAATATGATATAAGAAAGCATTGTACTAAATTACGGAAACTACGATTTCCGCTAGCAGCTTTCCGGCATTATGGAACAAGATCAGAGGCTTACGCCGCTACCACGCTCGGGTGAGATTCAAACAGGTTCGTCGGATTATCCGATCGGGTATGCCGATTATTATGACGACGAATCGGCCAATAACAAACGTTCACTTCGGCAGTACGTCAACGTCATCTATAAGCGTTTGCCGATGATCCTCGCGGTCGCTCTCATCGTTACGGCCGCAGTTTCGTTCTATTCATTCAGGCAGCCGGCTATATACCAGTCGTCTGTCCAGCTGATCATCGAACCGCGAAAGCCTCAGGTCACGCAAAAAGAAGCGATCAACATCAATTTCGGCGACGATGCTAACTATTATAATACGCAGTTGCAGTTGCTCCAGAGTCCCGATCTGATGAAAAAGGTCGTCATCGCGCTCGGCCTCCATCGCGACGCCAAGGCACTCGGCGAAGAATCGCTCGGCTTTATCGCCACGATCAGAAATCTTTTCTCTACCGAAGACAAGAAAAATCAGCCGGAAAACATTCTGCCGGTCATCTCGGAATCACGGTCCGACATAGCACTGAACGGCGGCATCCAATTGACGCCTCAAGAAGAGGCCTTGGCGGCAAAATATGCTGCGGCATTGGCGACTGGCCTCAAGGTCGAGCGAACGGAAAAAACGAACCTCGTATCGATCTCGATCTCGAGCAGCAACCCGGTCTTGGCTGCCCGCGTAGCCGACAAGATCGGTGAGGTGTTTATCAAAGATGACGGCGACCGCGAGCTCCAGGGTGCCCAAAAAGCCTACGACCAGCTTGGCAATTCGATCGATGAGTTGAAAAAGACGATTGCCGAACAAGAGACTCAGCAGATGGATGAGATGCGTAGCAGCGGACTGCCATTGCAGGATAAGGGCGGCGAACTGCGGGCTTCAAATCTGGGGACACTTCAGGGCCAGTACAACGAAGCCCAGGCAGAATCCTCTAAGCTGCAGGCACTGTATAACGCCGCCGTCGAAGCAAGTAGCCGAGGCGATATTCTCTCCGTGATCGGCGATAACAAGGCACTCCAGGACGCCCGGAGCCAAAATCTAAAACGCCAGGCCGATTTCGAAAAACGCATCGAGGACATCGACCGCAAGATCAACGAGGCAAAAGAAAAGCGTGAGAGCCTTCTGGCAAAATACACGCCCGAGTACAAAGAGGTAGTTCAGGTTACTGCTCAGATTACCGAACTCGAAAACCAAAAGGTCCGCATCGATAAGGAAGTTTCCGAACGCATCAAAACCGAGGGGTCAAAACTCGAAAAGAGCGCCGAACGCGAGGTTCTGGCGGGTCTTCGTGCCCAACTTGGCGGCTCCCAGCAAAAAGAGCAGCGTGCTCATGCCGCTCTCGCAAAGGCACTTGCCGAAGCCAACGTTGAGGGACAGGCCGAGACCAAACTGACAACGCTCAAACGTGCGCTCGAATCCAATCGTGGCCTGCTCGACACATACACCGCCCGGCAAAAGGAAAAGGAACTGGCAATAACCGGTGACCGTCCGAACAACATCAAGATATCAAATCACGCCGTCGTACCGACCACTCCGACTGGCCCGCAGCGGTTTCGCAATATCATCGTCGGCCTGCTCATCTCGCTTGCTGCCGGCATCGGTCTCGCGTTCCTGTTGGATTATCTTGACGATTCCGTACGAACGTCCGACGACGTCCGACGTCTCGTCGGCCTGCCGACCTTGGCTCTGATCCCCCACCATAACCCGACTGACTCGAAAAAGCAGAGCCTCGTCTTGCAAAACAATAACGGGTCGTTTGTCTCCGCAGCATTGGTCGCTCTCGAGGAACGAAATTCGCCAACCGCCGAGGCATATCGCCATCTACGTACGTCTCTGCTGTTTTCGTCTGCAGGCAAACCGCCGCAGACGATATTAGTCACCTCGTCACAGCCGTCCGAGGGCAAAACCACGACCGCCATCAACACGGCGATCACCCTCGCCCAGGCCGACGTCGATGTCGTCATCATCGACTGCGATCTTCGCCGCCCGCGGCTTCACTCCCATTTTGGCCTCGAAAACACACAGGGCCTCACTAACTATCTGTCGGGCGAGAAATCGACCGAGAATATGATCAAATCGTCGCCCGATCTGCCGCGTCTCAAGATCATCACGAGCGGCCCGATCCCGCCTAATCCGGCCGAACTGCTCAGTTCGAACGAGATGAAGAATCTGCTCCAGTTTCTCCGAGGCAGATTTAAGCACGTGATCATCGATTCGCCGCCGGCGATCTCATTTACCGATGCCGCGATCCTGTCGACTCTGGTCGACGGCGTGGTGCTCGTTGCAATGGCCGGCCGCAGCTCGATCCACCTGATGCGGCAGTTCAAGCAACGCCTCTCCACCATCGGTGCCCGCATCTACGGCGTCGTTCTCAACGGCATCAAGGCAGGCTCGCTCGAATACGACTATTACGGCACGGGCTATTACCAATATTATAAGAAGAGTGACGACGATTCGACGCCGCTGATGGAAGAAGTTGCTGCCGACAAGGCCGCCGCGGAAAACGAGACCGTGTGACAGCGAGAAGACGAGAAGGTGAGAAAATGAAAAAGTTGGTTGAGACCGCCTCAACCAACTTTTCTACTTCCTACTCTCTCGCTTTCCGCTTTTCACACCGTCGATTCTCCGAGAAACCTCTCCAACGCACCTCGCCATTCCGGCATTGGAGCTAGGCCAAACCGCTCACTGAACAGGCATGCGAGCTTTGCGTTTACCGGCCGTGGAGCAGGACGCATGAGCGACGCGTACTTAACCGCCGTCACAAGATCAGGGTCAAACCCACCGATCTCGCACACCGTCCTAGCGAACCCGAAATAGCTCGTGCCCGGCCCCGTATTAGTGACGTGAAAAATGCACGGCATATTTAGATCCACCAGGTCACGCAGACGGCCGGCAAGATCGCCCGCATATGTCGGCGTGCTGTACGAATCTTCGATCGCCGTGATCGATTTTCCCTCGCCGACGAGCCGGTTGACGACGCTCAAAAAATTGGTGCCGCCGGGTCCGTAGATCCACCCGGAACGCACGATGATCGACGCGCCGTTTCGTCGAATAGCCAGCCGTTCGCCCTCGTATTTGGTTACGGCATAGACACCCTGCGGGTTAGGCGTGTCGTACTGGGTGTAAAAATCCGGATTGGTGCCGTCAAAAACATAGTCGGTCGATATCGTCACAAACCGAGCGTTATACGTCCTTGCCGCCGCCGCCAGATTGCCGACTCCGACGGTATTGAC
The DNA here is from genome assembly GCA_043788335.1 of Chloracidobacterium sp. Classification (GTDB taxonomy): domain Bacteria; phylum Acidobacteriota; class Blastocatellia; order Pyrinomonadales; family Pyrinomonadaceae; genus OLB17. The sequence continues at coordinate 7,817 of JAYVUD010000214.1, forward strand.
CCGCCTCGAAGCCTCAGGGTCCGTCTCGGCCCCGTCGACATTGGTGTACGCCGCACAGTTGATTACCGCCTCCGGCCGGTGCTCGGCAAAAACAGCGTCTACCGCCACTTCGTCCGAGATGTTCATTTCGGCCCGCGTTAACGCCACGACCTCATCGCCGATCTCGCGGCAATGCCGGATCGTCGCCCTCGCGACCATCCCGTTGGCACCGGTTATAAGTATTTTCATGCTCTAGATGCTCGCACCGTACATTTTCCGATAATATTCGCGGTACTCGCCGCTCCGCACGCGTTCGACCCACGCCTGATTGCCGGCGTACCATTTGATCGTCGCCGCGAGGCCGTCGGCCCACGTGATCGACGGTTTCCAACCGAGTTCTGACTCCACCTTTGCCGGGTCGATGGCGTAACGGCGGTCGTGACCGAGCCGGTCGGTGACATATTTGATCAGGCTGTGCGGCTTTCCGAGCGCGTCCAAAATGGTGGTCACGATGTCGATATTATACTGCTCGTTGCGGGCACCGATGTTGTAAGCCTCGCCGGAACGGCCCTTTTCGTATGCGAGCCAGATCGCGGCACAGTGATCCTCGACATAGATCCAATCGCGAACATTCTTACCGTCGCCATACACCGGCAAAGGGATATCGTTCATTGCGTTTGCGATCATCAGCGGGATCAGTTTTTCAGGAAATTGCCGCGGGCCGTAGTTGTTGCCGCAGCGTGTAATGACAGTATCGACGCCGAACGTTTCGCGTGCCGCCCGAACGACAAACTCGGCAGACGCCTTCGACGCGGCGTATGGCGAATTAGGCTGAAGCGGCGATTCCTCAGTAAAATGATCGTCGGAGTCGTCCGCCAAGCTTCCCATCACCTCGTCGGTCGAGATCTGCACAAACCGCCGCACACCTTTTGCCCGAGCGGCGTCCAGTACAACCTGTGTGCCGATGATGTTTGTCCGCAAAAACTCCCCCGCCGACGTGATGCTTCGGTCGACATGCGACTCGGCCGCAAAATTAAAAACAGCATCACACCCGTCGGGCATCACCGCCATCACCGCCTCTCGATCGCAAATGTCGCCGTGCACAAACGTATGCTGGCTGTTATCGACCCCCGCCAGATTCTCCATATTCCCGGCATATGTCAGAGCGTCCAGATCGACGATCCGCACATCCGGTTCGCGTTCCAACACCATTCGGACAAACGCCGACCCAATAAACCCGGCCCCGCCGGTCATAAAAATTGTCTTCATATACTCAAACCCGGTCAAAAAGTGGAAAAGTGAAAATGTGAAAAAGTTGATGTCTATCAATCAGCATTACTTATGGCCCGCATATGATTTGCGATCGATCCGCTGAGAAATTTTGCCTTTTCCCTCATCTCAATGTGGTCGACGTCGTTTATGTACCCGATTTCGAGAGCAATATATAATAGGCTTCTACTTTCACCGGCTGAACCTTTCGCAATATTCAAAAAGTTCAGATACTCTTTTCGTGACCGACGTTCAAATCCTTCGGCGATATTGGTCGGTATCGAGACGGCCGCGTCACGCATTTGCCCCTTCAATCCAAAGTCGTGTTTTAGTCCCTGACGCTCCGTGAGGAGATAAATATTCTTGGCAAACTCAATCCCTTTTTGCCATATTACAAGATCCTCGAAACACTCGACCCTACGTCGACCCTCAACCATACACATCCTCACAGCCCTAAATTTCCAAACCGCTCAACTACCGAATATTCACCTTTTTTCTCTTCCCGTCTTCCCCTGTTTCCCTCGTCGCCTTTTTCACTTTTTCACTTTTTCACTTTTCCCCTTTTCAGTCATCCAGCCGATGCATCTCCTTTAACATCATATCCGCATACTTTTTCGGAGTATTGATATTCTTCAGAACGACTTTGCCGCCCTCTTCGCTGGCGTTGTCGATGACGAGATCGCCAAATCCTAATAGCCGCTGAGCGAGCCCCGTCGTGACGGTGACGTCCTGAATGCGGCGAAGCGGTACGTTTCGCGTCGTTCGGGCGATCAGGCCCGAGTCGATCTCGATCTGCGAACCGATCAGTTTATACCGCACCAGCATCGCCTTGATATGAAAAAAAGCCGGTATCAGAAACAGCAGTAGCCCGAGCGGGATCGATACCCACGCCGGTACTCCGAATAATGGGATCGCCAATATCCCGACGAGCAGCAACGCCCCGACCGCCGCCATAGCATAGCCGATCTTCACAAACAGCAGCGTCGGCCCGATCGAAAATATCGGTTCGTTCGGATCGACGAGACTGACCTCGATACCGGGCCTGACCTCGCTCTCGACACGATTCGCGATCGCTTCATTTTCACGCACCGCGGGCACGGCCTCCGGACGCACCGCCACCCGCGTTTCGTCCTCCGGCTCCATCTGTCCGCCGCATTTACGGCAAAAATTAGCCGTTTCCGAATTACTGGCACCGCATTTTATGCAAAACATACCGGTCGTTCTCCGCTGCCAAAACTTAAATGCAATGATAGCCTAAATGTCCGAACCGGACAAAAAAGACCGACCTTCGGACCGAGCCGTAAGTCTCCCGTCACACGTTCATCACCACGATGCCGGCGGCGGCGAGGCCGTCGGCCGTAACCGGGCTTTCCGCCCATTTGGCCATTCGCTTTTCCGATCATTCCACTTTCACCATTCTCGCCATAGTGATTTTCGCGGTTATATCTGAAGTATCCTCTCCATTCCGGGCCGAGGTTCGATGGCGACCATTACCGAGGGATCGCGGATCACACACTTCCCGCAGCTGGATGATCTGATCTGTGTGGAACAGGTGGGGCGTCTAGCCCGAAACATGAAAGATCCCGGGATTTTTCTGATGTGACCTGGAGGGGGTTTTGATGTGATCTGGGGGCGGTTTTGGGCGGTGCTCGGCGAGGATTGGCTGTATCTGGGCATTAAGTTGATCGACCAAATAAAAACGCGGCCGGTTATCGAACCGGCCGCAGGTCGCTGAGGACTTAGTGGAGAAGAGTCTGACTCGGCGAAGAGATATTAGATTGTCAATGTACAGCCCGTCGGCCGCCGATCATATTTCCCCCCATCCGATCGGCGGCCTCCATCATAATTTATTGATTTACCAGCCGCATACGGCCATCCGCCAACCGTATCGCGACCGGGTTTGGCTCATAGACGTAGAGCGGACGGGCGTCCCTTTTCTCGAGCTTGGCGGCGGTCGTGTTATTGACCCGTCGGACAGAGCGAGCGAACGTCGGATCCGTGATCGAGCTGTATCTGGCTGATATTCGGCGAACGTATTCGCGTGTCTCGGTGAACGGCGGTATCTGATTGCCATATCGAATCACCGCACCCTCGCCCGCATTGTAGCCCGCAAGTGCCAGATTGACGTCCTGGCCAAACATGTTGAGCAGCATTCGCATATATTTGACGCCGCCCTCGATGTTCTGTTTGGGGTCATAGATATTCGTCACGCCCAAACGCCGGGCCGTAGCGGGCATCAACTGCATCAGGCCGCTTGCCCCCTTATAGGACGTCGCCCGAAGCTTGAAACTCGATTCCTGGTGCATCTGCGAGTAGATCAGTAGCGGGTCGACGCCGTAACGCCGGCTCGAGTCGACTATGTACGAGTCGATCGTCGCGTTGCCGGTCGTAAAGCCTTTCATTCCATTGCCCGCGGCCATCAGCATCCGCGTCGACTCGGTCCGTGGAGCCTCACGCTGTGCGAGACCGTCGTACACGCTCATTCGCGGTTTTGTCGACGTTACCGCGTTATTTTTGGTGATCAGTGCCGTCTTTTGGACGAGCTTTTTGCCCTTGTTGGTAGTGGCCGAACGTTTGGCCGTGGCCGGCGATGCCGGCCGATAAACCTGTACGCCTCGTGAAGTGTCGAAATTATCGAAAAACCGCGGACGCTGCTGTGCAAATGTGGTTACACTAAAGAGGAGGGTAGCGATGATTATCAGGTGAGACTTTTTCATTTGGTTGGTTGATATGGCAGGAGGTCGGGTGCGACCAGGTTTGGTCGACACCTTTCTCCAATTAATAGAAAGTTACAAATCGACATTGTTTCCACAAAGTTTGTCTTTTTTTTTAACGCTGTTGGTCACAATGAGGTGCTTCGCGTTGCCGGTGTCGTTAATCTAGATCGAGGTTGATGGCACTGGCGCTTCAAACTTCCCGCAAACTGGGCTATCTTTTAGGTATGCTCTACGTCTCGCAGATATTGAACCGGCCGATATTCGACGCACGCAACGAACCGATCGCGTCGATCCTCGACGTCGTCGTCCGATACGGCCGGGAAGAGCATCCGCCGGTCATCGGCCTCGTCGCGAGATACCGCCGCCGAAACTTTTTTATGCCCCGCCGCGACATCTCCGAGCTCGGCCTGCACGGGGCAAAGATGAGCTCCGTCATACTCGATCTCAGCCCGTTCGTCCGCCGCGCCGGCGAGGTTCTCCTTGCCAAGGATGTACTCGACAACCAACTTATCGACGTCGACGGAAAACGAGTCGTCCGCGTCAACGACGTGCAACTGATCGAGGTCGGCAATTTCTGGCGAGTAACCGGTGCCGATGTTAGTCTTAAGGGCTTTATTCGGCGACTTATGCCGCAGGGATTCTACGGCAGCGACCGTCCCGTCGAGGTCCTCGATTGGGCCGACGTCGGCTATCTCGCGACCGACACAACGACCGTGACGGTTCAGCTAAAATCCTCCAAGGACAAGCTCTCTCGTCTCCATCCCGTTGAGATTGCCCAACTTGCCGAATCCTTGTCGCCGATTCATCGCACCGAAGTCGTCGAAAGCCTCGATGACGAGATCGCTGCCGACACGCTTGAGGAAATGTCAACCGAGGCTCAAGCCCGTATTCTCGAGGATCTGGACGGCGAGCGAGCCGCCGACATTCTCGAGGAAATGTCCCCGGATGACGCCGTCGACGTCCTCGATGAAATGAATGAAGATAAGGCCCACGAGCTCTTCAATTTAATGGAGGACCATGAAAAAGCCGATGTTGCGGAGTTAATGCACTTCGACCACGACACAGCCGGCGGGTTGATGACTACGGAGTTTATTGTATTTCCGCAGTACCTGACCGTTGGCGAAACGATCTCGCGGCTCCGTGAAATGGCCGAAACTCCGAACATGATATATTACCTCTACGTCGTCGACGTCGAAGATTCGTGGAAGCTTTGCGGATTGATCAGCCTGCGTAGCCTTATTCTTGCCGACCCATCCAAAAGACTTGACGAGGTGATGCGAAACGAATTTCGGTTTGCACACCCTAATGATTCTGCTGAGGACGTCGCCCAAACGATCTCAGAATATAATCTTCTTGCCCTTCCCGTTGTCGATGATGAGGGTGATATTGCCGGAATTGTCACCGTGGATGATGCGATGGAGATCCTATTGCCCAAAACACTTCAGCGAAGACTGCCGCGATTATTCGGATAGTCGCGGTCCCAAGTGACAGAATATGTCATAGACACTTAACATTTTTGTTGTCGACTGTCCCGAACGTCCGCCTTTATTTTGATGGATTGTCCTGTAACGCTCGCCTACCTTTTCACATCCAGTTCTTGGATATGACACTATTTATTGGACTTATGCACCTCTGTTCGCTCCCTTCATAACTCCTTGATTCGGCATTCAGAAGTTAGGCATTTTGGCACGGATATTGCGGGACGGGTTGGCGTAGCCGATCGTCGCCTAGAGCCAGTATTTGAGGTGACGGCCCTCGGCAACGCCGTTCGACGGACAAGAGATATTTATGGGAGCACCAATGGAGTGATGTATTCCAAGCTAGATAAAGGATTTTCACTGATTGAACTATTGATCGTGGTAGTCATTATTGGCATTGTCGCCGCAATTGCAATTCCAAATCTGCTCGCGTCGCGTCGATCGTCGAATGAAGCAAGTGCGATTTCGTCCTGCCGTACACTTGTTGGAGCTCAGGCAACTTATCGCACAACATATGGAAATGGTATTTATGCGACGGCCTTGAGTATGCTTGGAGCTACGTCGATCAGCGATACCGCACTCGGATGTGCCTCGCAGCCTTGCATCAAGAGCGGCTATAATTTTGTCATCAACGCGGATCCAGGCACCGGCCCAAGTGGATATCAACCGAATTGGAATAACATCGCGATACCAACCTCGTCAACCGGCATCGCCGCAACCGGATCAAGGAGTTTTTACACAAATGAGATCGGTGTCATCTACTATAAGTTGGGCGGGGACCCGCCTGTCGCCGGCCTCACGCAATACATACGTACCCCGACCGACGGAAGCCCATTGGACAACTAATCGGAAAGATCTTAGGATCTCTCTCAAATTTTGGATCCGTTCCGGAATGCGGCCTAAATCAGCCGCATTCTTCGTGTTTCGCCGCAAGATACGGGGCACGATGCCGCGTAAACCGACACCATTCTGCTCCGCCGCTCGAAACTGCTTGTACTTCTGTTGGGTCGATTGTTAGACTACTAAAACGTCGATCGAATGGAGGCTTTGCGGATCATGAAACGAACGGTATTTTTGTTTGCGGTATTCCTGACGTGTGCTTTTTCGGCCGTGGCCCAGGGGTTGGCGGTCGGATCAACCACTGAGAACTTTAAGCTGTCCGACATAAACGGAAAGAATCAAAGTTTTAGTGACCTAAAAGGTAAGAACGGTACGGTTGTTGTCTTTTTATCAGCTCAATGCCCGGTGGTAAAAGGATACAATGAGCGAATATCTCAGGCGGCAGCGGATTTTGGCGCAAAAGGGATCCGTTTTATCGGAATTAACGCAAATGCATCCGAATCGCTCGAGTTGGTCCGATCTCACGCAATCGAGCACTATAAGTTTCCCGTTCTAATCGACAAAGATAACGTCATTGCCGACAAATACGGCGCGAACGTTACGCCGGAGATCTTCTTTTTCGACGCCGGCGGCAAGCTGATCTATCATGGTGCCATAGACAACGACCGTTCCGGACGTAACCCGACCGAGCATTATCTCCGGGCGGCCGTCGATGCATCGCTTTCTGGTAATGAGATCGCTCGAACTTCTGTCAATGCCTTTGGGTGCTCAATCAAGCGTAAAAGCGGTCAATAATTGAAAATGGTCGTTAAATATATTCGTCTTTTGAGTGCTGCCGCCTTCGTTGCGGTTTTTGTGATATCAGCCTCGGCACAGACGCCGGGAGGCGGAACCAAGGCCAAACGGGTCAAAGAGATCGATACGGCCACGCTCGCGAAGCTCATCAAACCCAACGGGAAGCCGCTTCTAATCAATTTTTGGGCGACCTGGTGCGAACCGTGTCGCGAAGAGTTTCCGGACCTGGTAAAGATCGACGAGGTTTATAAAGGTAAGATCGATCTCATTACAGTTTCGCTCGATGACCTTGCGGACATCGACGGAGATGTACCTAAATTCTTGGCGGACATGAAGGCCCGGATGCCGGCCTATCTCCTGCACACGGACGACGAGAGTGCGGCGATCCAACTTGTATCGAAAGATTGGGCGGGAAATCTGCCTTTGACGATTTTTCTGGATGCGTCCGGCAATGTCGCTTACCAGCGGAACGGCAAGCTTCGCTATGAAACTCTTAAGGAAAATATTGACCGCGTTTTGGGGGCCCCGATAGCGGGTAACGGGGTTTTCATGACTCTCGATTTTGTTAAGATCAAGGACGGAAAACGGGATGAGGCCCGATACTATTACGAAAACAATTGGCGGTTTTACCGTGATGCGGCCGTTAAGCGCGGCGTGATCGATTCGTTCGAATACATCGACGTCAACTCAGGCCCGGAAACGCCGTTTGATATCATCCTGATTACGCGCTTTCGAGGCGAGGATCAGTTCAAAAATTCTGAAGCTGGATTTGCTCCAATCATCAAGGAGCTCACACCGAACGGCCCTTTTCTTAAGGGCACGTCCAAGCCGGACGAGTTTCGGCAAGTCGTATATTCCTATACCGGGAAGTCTGTATTTACCGCCTCAAAGTAAGCCGGTATCCGCCATTTCCCGCTTCGCCCCGCCGTTTCTTTCGCCATTCAAATCGACATCATCCGCCAAACAAATTAAAATGTCAGTTTCCTTTTCCTTTGGAGATGTTAACTGACGATGAATCAAACCCAGATCACTCCCGACGTAATCGCCCAGCACGGCCTCTCGCCAACCGAATACGACAAGATCGTCGAACTTATGGGCCGCGAGCCGAATTTCACCGAACTCGGTGTCTTCAGCGTCATGTGGTCAGAGCACTGCTCGTATAAATCGTCCCGCGTGCATCTCGGGAGACTACCGACAACCGGATCTTGCGTGATCGTGCCGCCCGGCGAAAATGCCGGTGTCGTCGACATTGGAGACGATTGGTGCGTCGCATTCAAGGTCGAATCACACAATCACCCTAGTTTTATCGAACCGTTTCAGGGTGCAGCGACCGGCGTCGGCGGGATTCTTCGCGATGTATTCACGATGGGGGCCCGACCGATCGCCGCGATGAACTCGCTCCGCTTCGGCCCGCTCGACGATCCGGCAAATGGCAATCGAAACCGTTCGATCCTCAAGGGTTGTGTCGAAGGCATCGGACATTACGGAAACTGTTTCGGCGTGCCCACTATCGGCGGCGAGGTCGTTTTTGACGAATCGTACAGCCTAAATCCGCTCGTAAACGCATTTGCACTGGGCATCGTTCGCAAAGACCAGATTTTCTTTGGAAAAGCGACGGGCGTCGGCAATCCGGTCCTTTATGCAGGTGCCAAGACCGGTCGGGACGGCATTCATGGTGCGACAATGGCGTCCGCCGAGTTTGACGACGAGGCACTCGAGAAACGCCCTACCGTGCAGGTCGGCGATCCTTTTCTCGAAAAGCTACTGCTCGAAGCGTGTCTCGAAGCGATGCGGAGCGGGGCGATCAAAGGTATTCAAGATATGGGGGCGGCCGGCCTGACTTCGTCCTCCGTCGAGATGGCAGCTCGTGCCGGAACGGGCCTCGAACTCGACCTCACGCTTCTGCCGCAGCGTGAGACAGGTATGACAGCCTACGAGATGCTGCTTTCCGAATCGCAGGAGCGAATGCTAATAGTCGCTCGCGAAGGCCGCGAGAAAGAGGTAGTTGAAATTTTCAACAAATGGGACCTCGACGCCGTCGTGATCGGCAAGGTCGTCGAGGGCGACCGCCTAAAGATCATTCATAATGGTGAACTGAAGGCCGATCTCCCTGTTCTCGCCCTGACTGATGAGGCCCCGAAATACAATCGGCCCATGTCCGCGCCGCGAAGATCGAAATTGGAGCGCGGCTTTTCGTTTGAGAATCTACGATCCAAATGCGAAGACCCAAACATATCGCTTAAATTGCTCCTTTCGTCTGCCAACATCTGCTCGAAGCGTTGGGTTTACGAGCAGTACGACAATATGGTGCGTACCAATACGGCAGTTCTGCCCGGTGCAGACGCTGCGGTCATTCGCGTCAAGGAGACCCGCCGGGCGATCGCGATGTGTCTCGATGGCAACGGTAAATTTACCGCGGTTGACCCTCGTATGGGTGCGAAACTCGCTGTTGCTGAGGCTGCGCGCAACGTCGTATGTGTCGGCGCTAAACCCCTTGCAGTCACCAATTGTCTTAACTTTGCCTCGCCCGAACGTCCCGAAGTGATGTGGAGTTTCTCAGAGGTCATCGATGGGATGACCGAAGCCTGCAACGCGTTCGGAACGCCGGTCGTCTCCGGTAATGTATCGTTTTACAACGAAACGGACGGCGGCGGCATACTTCCGACCCCGACGATCGGGATGATCGGTATCATTGAGGATACACGAAAGATCATTACTCATGGATTTAAGTCCAATGGCGACCTTATCGCGGTCCTCGGCAAAACCGAAGACGATCTCGCTGCCAGCGAATTTGCACAGACCGTCCTTGGCCTGTCGACCGCGGAGATGATCGAAAGCGGCATCGCTCCGCACGTCGATCTCGACCTTGAGTTACGGGTTCAGCAGGCCCTTTTGCGGCTCGCCGACGAGATGCTCGTCCGCTCCGCTCACGATTGCTCCGACGGTGGCCTCGCCGTCGCTATCGCCGAATGCTGCTTTTCGTCGCTCGGTCGCGACGCTGTCGGGGCCGAGGTTAGCCTGTCCGGTGCGGAACTTTTTCCGGAAGCTCTGCTTTTTGGCGAGACTCCGTCCCGTATCGTTATCAGCTTTGCCGCGGAGAATATCCACCGGGTAAAAGAGATCGTCGGGACTTGCCCGTTCGAGGTCGTCGGAACGGTCGGCGGAACAGACCTCCGAATCGCGATCGATGGTGAGAACGTAGTGCATGCAGCGATCTCCGAACTCGAAGACGCTTGGCAAAATTCGCTTCGAAAAGCGCTCGAATGTTAGTCGATCTGGACGAACGATATTCTTCGGTCGACGACATTGTCGTCAGTCGTGGCTTTTCCGGCGTCTATCTGCACATCCCTTTCTGCAAATCACGTTGTTCATACTGCGATTTTGCGACCGACGTTTACCGAGATTCGAAAGCGGTGGATCGGTATGTCGATGCTCTCTGCCGGGAGGTACAAGCCTTTCAGCAATCAGATCAGATTTCGGATGTTCCGGTCGCGGAGATTCGCCCTTCAGGACCGGTCGACCGTTCAGCGTCGGGTGCACCACCCGACGCTGATACCGTTTACTTTGGCGGCGGAACGCCGTCGTTGCTCACTGCAAAACAGATCGGGAGACTCCTGGCCGCGGTGAGGGAACGATTCTTGGTTTCGCTCGATGCCGAGATCACAATGGAGATGAACCCTGGGACCGTAACGCCTGAATCACTGTCGGGTTATCGGTCGTCAGGCGTCAACCGGGCAAGTTTTGGCGTTCAAACATTCGACGACAACGATCTCAAACTGCTCGCCCGCGGTCACGATGCCTATGATGCCCGGCAGACGTTTCGCCTGCTCCGCGACGCGGGCTTTGAAAATATTAGTTTTGACCTTATCGCCGGGTTGCCGGGACAGTCTCTGGAGCAATGGGAATCCAATCTCAGCGAGGCGATACGACTGTCACCGGAACATATCTCGTTGTATATATTGGAGATACACCAGGGCACACCGCTCGCAGGACAGATACGCAGTAGACGGCGGCCGTTGCCCGACGATGAACTCGCAGCCGAGATGTATGAGTTGATGCTCGAACGCCTCGCCGCGGCCGGTTATCGG
>JAYVUD010000215.1:0-6588 GCA_043788335.1 Chloracidobacterium sp.
GCCTGGCCATGCAGGGCGATTGGGAGTTGAAGGACAGGATCGACACCTCGCACCATTTTCTCTACGGCCATCGTTACTGGCCGACGGTCAAGGCGGCGATCGAGGCCGAAACCGCCGTTTTTAACGGTCAGACGCACGACCTCGCCGAGGAGATCAAGCAGGTCGCGATGCTCGTCGCCGAAAAGCTCAAGGTCGAACGCCCGCTCGTCAACGCCATCGTCGCTGTCGGCCTCGCCACGCTCAATCTGGTCGGCGTCGACGCCTTTAAGGCAGCTCCCGGAACCGTTGCCACGATCATCGGCATTATGGCAAAATCGCCCGATGCCGTCATCGCCGAACGTGCCAAGGACGATTCTCAGGGGCTGTTCGGCTTCCTTAAGACGGTCAACAAAAAATACAGCGTCACGTACGACAACCTTCGCAACACAAGCAAGTTTCCCGTAACCGACGGTCAAGAGCTTGCGACAGCGTCGTCAAAGAATCTGACCGGCCAGTTTAAGGAAGAGGACGACCGCTGCTGGGAGGGCGTAATTCCGGTCGAGTGTCTCTCGGCAAGCTGCGGCACCTGCTGGGTCGGCGTTCTCGGCGGCCAGGAACGGCTTGACGAGGTTCGCCCCCGCGAACGCCGTCAGATGCAGGTTTTCGGCTACATTAATACCGACGAACCCAAACCGTTCATCCGCCTCGCCTGCCAGGCAAAAGCCGGTGGCAACGCCTCGATCGTCATTCCGCCCTGGAACGCCGTTTTTGGCAAAAAGGTTTACGGCAACGTTGAGGATCTCGTTCTCGAACCGGCGACGACCTCCGCGAAGGTTCTCCGCGAAACCATCGCATCAGCGGCCAATGGCGAATAGGAAAGTTTAGCCACAGAGAACACGGAGAGCAGAAATAAAATTGCCTTTCGTCTCTGTTTTCTCCGTGTACTCTGTGGCAAAATAGCCTCGTGCCCCTCGAAAAGAAGCCAATTCCGCCGGTCGTCTTGGTCGTGATCGCCGTTCTCCTATGGAGCACCGGCGGGCTGTTTATCAAGCTCACGACGCTCGATGCCTATCAGGTCACATTCTTTCGTTCCCTGCTCGCCGGCCTCACAGTTTTATTGATCACACGCCGAAACGGCCTGCGGATCAACGGCTTTGGTATCATCGCCTCGATCATCTACGCTACATTGCTGTTCCTGTTCGTGTGGGCGACCAAGCACGGCACGTCGGCGAATGCGATCTTTCTGCAATACACGGCCCCGGTCTATATCCTGATCTTCGCCCCGTTTCTGATCGGCGAAAAATTTCACTGGCGGGATCTCATCACGATCATATTCTGCATCGGCGGGATGAGCCTCTTTTTCGTTGGCCAACTCGAAACGACGGCCTACATGGCCAATATCGCGGCACTCGGCTCGGGCATCTTTCTCGGCCTGTATATCATGCTGCTCCGCCATCCGCGGGCAGCCGGTATGAACTCGACGATCACCGTCATTTACGGCAATTTCCTGCTCGCACTCGTGACACTGCCGTCGGGGATCGCGGCCCTGCCGACGATCACCTGGAAAGACGCCGCTGCTGTCGGTTTTCTCGGCGTTTTCCAGATCGGCATCTCGTACATCCTGTTTATTAAGGGCGTCACCCGCGGCACACGCCCGCTCGACGCCAGCATAATCGGCTTTATCGAACCGCTGCTCAATCCGGTCTGGGTCTTTCTCTTCGTCGGCGAACAACCCTCAAACTGGGCGATCTTAGGCGGAGCGATCATCATCGCGACGGTCGTCGTCCATACGTTGAACCAATACCACAGCAAGCCGGCCACATCGCCCGCCTGACATCTGAACTGCCGTATTGAACACATGCAGAATTCAATTCCAAATAGCTCAGGTTCGCTCGGCGTGGCCCATCTCAAACGGATCTACGAGCGGTCGATCGCCGGGCGACGGGGCGAATTTATCCAGCGGACCGAGGTGGAATGGCGGCAGGACAACGTCGTGTTGGCCGGGCTCGGGCTGCCGATCGAGACCACGTTTACGTATCTGATGCAGTTTGGGCCGACGTTTGAGGAGTTTGAAAAATGGATCGCCGAGCAGAACGGCGGACGCGTCGACCCGGCGAATATCGAACGCATCGATCGAGCACTCGCCGGCGAACCGTGTGACGCGGCCACCGCCAAATTCCTGCAGTCGATCGACGAGAGCAACGACGTTTTGACGGCTGATGACCTCGATTTTTGGGACAAGAACGGCTTCGTCATCGTCCGCGGGGCGATATCGCGCGAGCAGGCACGAGCCTCGGAGATCGCGGTTTGGGACGTTTTGGATATGTCGCCCGACGATCCGGCGACGTGGTACGACCGGCCCGTCGGCAAAGGGATAATGATGGAGTTTTACCATCATCCGGCTCTCGAGGCCAACCGGCGTTCGCCGCGGATCTGTAAGGCTTTCGCACAACTTTGGAAAACATCCGATCTCTGGGCCAGCATCGACCGCACGAGTTTCAACCCGCCCGAGCAGGGTTCGTATCATTTCCAAGGGCCGCATCTGCACTGGGACTCGAGCCTCGCGTTGCCGCATTATTTTGGAACCCAGGGGATCATCTATCTGTGCGACACCCCGGCAGCACAGGGAGCTTTACGGTTAGTTCCGGGGTTTCACCGCGAATTGCCCGACTGGCTCGCTTCCCTGCCGCCCGGCACAAACCCACGCGAAGTCGATCTCACCGCCCGGGCCGTTCCCGTCGCCGCCAACGCCGGCGACCTCATCATCTGGCACCAGGCGTTGCCCCACGGTGCCAGCCCAAACCGCGGCGTATACCCGCGCATTGTCCAATATCTCAATATGTTCCCGCTCGACCGTCGGGAGAATATGGAGTGGGTTTGAAATCTTCACCGCCGAGACGCGGAGAAAGCAGTTTTTTACCACAGATGAACACAGATAGACACAGATAGACACAGATAATAAGTTCTCTAGATTCGATTCCTATCCGTGTTCATCCGTGTTCATCCGTGTTCATCTGTGGTTACCTTCTCTTACCGCCTTCGCAACGTCTGGCCAAACGATATCCCTCCGATTGGCAACTTTCGGGCGTAGTGTGGTCAAATTGAAACTACTTTGAGCGAATCACTTTTACAATTCATTTTCGACGACAGCGAGCGGCGGCCTTTGACGGTTTCGGAGTTAAATACAGAGATCCGCGGATTGTTGGAAAAGCAGTTTGCGACTGTCTGGGTCGAGGGCGAGATCGTCAATTTTCTCCAGGCAGCGTCCGGACACTGGTACTTCAACCTCAATGACGGAACTGCTCAGCTCAAAGCGGTCTGCTGGAAAGGATCCAATTATCGCATTCGGTTCAAACCGCAAAACGGGCTGACCGTGCGTGTTCGTGGCAAGATCAGTTTTTACGCGGCACGCGGTGAGACCCAGCTCGTGGTCGAGTCGCTCGAACCGGCGGGCGAAGGGGCTCTGAGAGCGGCATTCGAGCAGATCAAGGCAAAGCTCGAGCGCGAAGGGCTCTTCGACGTTGCACTCAAGCGGCCTCTGCCGTTTTTACCGAGGCGGGTCGGCGTCGTCACATCCCAGACCGGAGCGGCATATCACGATATTCATAACGTGCTGACGCGGCGTGCGGGTTCGGTCAGCATCCTGCTCGTGCCGACGCTCGTTCAGGGCGAGACCGCGGCCGACAGCATCCGCACCGCCGTAGTAAACGTCAATCGATACAACCTCAGCTTGCCGGCCGCCGAGCGTATCGATGCCCTCATCGTCGGACGCGGCGGCGGTTCGGCCGAGGACCTGTGGGCGTTCAACGACGAAATGCTGGCTCGGGCAATACGTGCGAGCGAGATTCCGGTGATCTCTGCGGTCGGGCACGAGATCGACTGGACGATCGCCGATATGGTCGCGGACGTGCGAGCCGCAACGCCGTCAGCGGCGGCTGAGATCGTCGCCGGACGCGAAGCGGACATCGTCAGCGGCCTGCTCGGGACCGAGGAAAAGCTGTTCCGGATAATCGACTATTTCCTTCTGGAAAGCGGCGGATACGTCCGCGAGCTAACGGCACGCATGCGTGAGGCATTCGTTGGCGAATATCGCCTTGCGCTCGATCAATATTCGCGTTTAGCTTCGCGTTTGTCGCCGCAGACGCTGGCGGCGAGGGTTGCGGCATCGGAGAGCCGACTTTCGGCTTTGTCTCAGCTCCATATAACGGCATTTGAAAGGCTTTTTAAGGCGAAGCACGAATCACTGAATCTCGGAATGGCAAAGCTCGACGCCCTCTCGCCGCTCGCGGTGCTCACACGCGGTTTCTCGATCACGCAGTTTGAAGACGGTCGCATTCTACGCGACGCTGCAAACGCAAATCCGGGCGACAAATTGAAAATACGGCTCGAAAAGGGCAAACTTAACGCTGAAGTAATTAGTGCCGAATAGGTTTTGCCAATGTCGCGGTTCGTCGTAGATCTAACAGACCCCAATCCTCAAAACGTCCCGAGTGCCGGCACCGGCGGCGGTTCGTCTTTCGGGCCTTCGATCTTCGACGCGGAGCCCCCGGTAAAAAAACGGCGGCGCTGGCTTAAGGTTCTCGCCATCTTGTTTGTACTGTTTGCCCTGTTCGTCGGGGCCGCCGGTATCGGCGGCTATATGTATTGGCGGAGCCTGAAAAACACGCCGCAATATTCGCTCGCTCTGCTGGTCGACGCGGCAAAGAATGACGACAAAAAGGCGATCGACGAACTGGTTGATTTTGACGCCGTCGTTGATGATTTTGTGCCACAGGTGACCGGCAAAGCGACCGAGCTTTACGGCAAAGGCCTGCCGCCGAAGATCATCGCCCAACTCGCCAAGGTCGCAATACCGGTGATGCCCGCGATCAAAGAACGTGCCCGTGCCGAGCTACCGCGGATCGTCCGTGAGCGGGTCGAAAAGCTCGGAAATGTGCCGTTTGTCGCGATGGTCGTCGGTGCCGGACGCTATTTAGACATCAGGGTGGATGGCGACAACGCGACCGTCACCAGCAAGATCCCCGAACGTCCGCTCGAGGTTAAAATGCGGCGAAATGGCGACCGCTGGCAGATCGTCGGCGTCAAGGATGACGTCCTGGCGACCGAGATCGCCAAAAAGATAGGACAGGACATCATCGCCATCGCGACCAACGGCGGCGCCAAAAAGACGGCTGAGAAACTCGGCGTGGGCAGCCTCGCCGATCTGCTGAGAAAGGCCGGGGACCTGATCAAATAGTTATGGAAAAGTCATTTGAAAAATCGCTCGAGGAACTCGAAACGATCGTCGGCCGTCTCGAGAGCGGCGACCTGCCGCTCGAAGAGAGCCTGGAACTGTTTGAGGCCGGAATCAAACTCTCACGCGAGTGCCGCACGCGCCTGTCGACCGCCGAACGGCGCATCGAGATCCTGATGAAAGACGCCGAAGGCAACCTCAGTTCCCGGCCGTTAGAAACCGGCGAATGATGCCCGGCCGCGCGGATCTCACCGATCTATTTTTAGAAAATGATCTTAGATCTGGGTCATCCGCGTGATCTGCGGCCAGATCCTACCTTAATTTTCACTCGTGCTGACGCTCGAAACATCCGTCGGCCCTGCGGTCCGCGTGCTATTGCCAACCTCAGGGCCGTCTTCAGCGGTTTCAAAACGACTCACTGCTTTGGAGCGTCGACGACGAGCTTTTTCTCCATCAGGCTGCACGCATCGAGCGTTGATGTCGGGTCGATGGCGAGGTTGTCGAGGACGATCTGCTGGATCTTTCCCTGTTTGTCGACGACAAACGTCGCACGGTGGCCGTAGACTTTGGCTTCGTCGTAGAGCCCGTACTCCTTGGTAACCGTCCGGTCCCAATCGCTCAGCAATTGAAACGATGTAATGCCGATCTTTTCGGCGAACGCTTTGTTGGAAAATCGGGAGTCCATGCTGATCCCGAAAACTTTGGTAGAGACTGCGTCAAATTTGGCAATACCAGCCTGGTATGCCTGGAGTTCCTTCGTTCAGCCACCCGTAAAGGCGAACACGTAAAATGCCAGTACGACGTTGTTCTTACCGCGAAAATCGCTCAGCTTTACCTTCGTCCCCGCCGTGTCCGTCAGGGTAAAATCCGGTGCCATATCGCCGATCTTAAATTTCCCCGTCTGCCCCGCCGCCGCTCCGCCCTGTCCCAACGCCGGTACCGCGAACGCCAGTGCCAACGCGATCGTTATAAAAAGCCTTTTCATATATGCCGTTTCCTTTCAAGTTGTTTTCTGCACTAACAATTTGTCCTAATCAATATACCAAAAAACAACCGCGATGCCCGCCCAAAAAAGCCAAGCACCGCGAAATCATCCCGTCAAAACCGCCACCCGCTGGGATCAGGATCACCCACCCGCCTTCAAATCGTAATATCGAATGCCTGACCCTGATCGACTGTTTTGTGATCACCACGATTCTACACTGTCAATTCAAAGCACTGCGTACGCGAACTCTCTTGAAAGGCTGGAGACGCTCCCGTCGTTCTTCGTAAATCGATATTCGATTTTTTTGAGATTTCCAGCTGCGTAGTCGAACTTGATAGTAAGATTTCCGTTTTCAGTTATGATAGTTGCCCGAGTTGGCAACGAGTTCTTT
>JAYVUD010000216.1:0-2137 GCA_043788335.1 Chloracidobacterium sp.
TTCGCCGTAAACCGCGTGTTCACGGTAGCTTTTGCCGCCGAAATCCCAATCAGCGTCGAGCAATATCCATCCCGTGCCGTGAAACTTACTAAACGTCCGCGTGCATTTGACCGTCCCCATCGGCGAATCTGCCTCAGCGACCCAAGTCCCGATCAGCGGCTCAAGCACTCCGAGCTTACCGCGTCCTTTTTTCCATAAAGTCTTCTTTGCCATACGCTAAAATGCCGTCAATTTTGAGGATAGCCCAAACACTTTTATACTATAGTTTCGACTAATTGCTCAATCACAACACTATGGCACACGATCTATTTAATACACGGCAAAAATTCACCACAGGAAACGGCACTGACGGTACATTTTACTCGCTACCGCAGCTTGCGAAAGAGGGCCTCGGCGACATTTCGCGGCTGCCCGTTTCGATACGTATCGTTCTCGAATCGGTCCTGCGTAATTTCGACGGCGGTAAAAAGGTCGGCGAGTCGCACATTCGCGAGTTGTCGGCGTGGGGAGCCACGGATGAGCGAACGAACGAGATACCGTTTGTCGTTGCACGAGTTATCTTGCAGGATTTTACAGGCGTGCCTTTGCTAGTGGATCTAGCGGCAATGCGTTCGGCGGTGCAGCGTATGGGCAAAGACGCGAGCGTGATCGAACCGCTCGTGCCCGTCGAGCTGGTTATTGATCATTCGGTGCAGGTCGATTATGCGGGCAGCGAAGCCGCGTATCAAAAGAACATGGAGATGGAGTTTAAGCGTAACGACCAGCGTTACCGCTTCCTGAAATGGGGAACGCAGGCGTTCAACGGTTTCAGCGTCGTGCCTCCGGGCATTGGAATTGTCCATCAAGTTAATCTCGAATATCTGGCGAAAGGGGTGTTCGAACGCGATGGCGTTTATTTTCCAGATTCGCTGGTCGGCACGGATTCGCACACGACGATGATCAACGGGCTCGGCATCGTCGGTTGGGGCGTTGGCGGTATCGAGGCTGAGGCGGGAATGCTCGGGCAGCCAGTCTATTTCCTCACGCCGGACGTTGTCGGCGTTAACCTCACCGGCGAACTACCGCAAGGTGCGACCGCGACCGATCTTGTGCTGCGTATTACGGAGATGCTTCGCAAGGCGAATGTTGTCGGTAAGTTTGTCGAGTTCTTTGGCGAAGGAGCTACCGCTCTCGGAGCGACAGATCGGGCGACGATCGCGAATATGGCTCCCGAATACGGCGCGACAATGGGATTTTTTCCCGTGGATGACAAGACGCTCGATTATTTTCGCAATACCGGACGTGACCAGGAACAGATCGACACCATCCGTAATTATTATCAGGCACAAGAAATGTTTGGCATCCCTCGCGATGGCGAGGTCGATTATACTAGCGTAATAGAACTAAATCTTGACACGATCAATCCGTGTGTCGCGGGGCCTAAACGCCCTCAGGATCGTATCGAATTGTCTAATCTCGACGACCGGTTTCTCGAACTATTCACCAAATCGGCCGCGGACGGCGGTTACGGAAAAACTGCCGAAGACCTTGAGAAACGTTACCTCGTCACGATGGGACATCCGTCGGCGGGTGAGGTTATCGGCGGAGGAGAGCAAAGTCAGAAGTCAGCTCCCGAATCGATTCACAGCACCGTTTCGCCCGACAACACAAATGTCTCGACCGAGATCGAGATGATGAACAACCGTCCGACGCCGGACCGTGTCGATTACTCCGACGACGACGGCCCGACTGTCAATACGACCATCGGAAACGGCGACGTGCTGATCGCGGCGATTACATCTTGCACAAATACTTCGAACCCTGCGGTTATGATCGCGGCGGGAATTGTGGCAAAGAAAGCTTCGGAGCTTGGGATGAAAGTTCCGTCCTACGTGAAAACATCGCTTGCACCCGGCTCGAGGGTAGTTACCGAATATCTCGAACGCGCCGGGCTTCAGAAATATCTCAATGACATAGGGTTTGACCTTGTCGGATATGGCTGTACGACTTGTATTGGTAATTCGGGACCGCTCGATCCCGCTATCGAAGAACAGGTCGTCGAGCACGATATTATTGCCGCGTCCGTTCTGTCAGGTAATCGCAATTTTGAGGCTCGTGTTCATCAAAACATTAAGGCTAATTTCCTGATGTCGCCGCC
>JAYVUD010000217.1:0-4794 GCA_043788335.1 Chloracidobacterium sp.
CAAACCGAATTATATCACGCACATATCGAGGGATTGTTGCACGCAAAGAATTATGTCGAATTATCTTGGGGTGGTAACAACCATTTTGGGATATCTGTCATCGTAGAATTATCTTGCGATAGTTGTATTTATTCCTTAAACTTAGACGTACTCGCCGGATCACTTTTATGGCGCTTCAAACCCTGTATAATGCACGCAGTTTGTCGTTTTTGTCGATATTTCTGATCACCGCGACTCTGCTTGTTTCCGCGGTCACTGCTCAGACGCCGACGCCCACGCCCAAGCCAACTCCGACACCCGAAGTGATCGACGACAAAAACGATTCGCCGATCAAGGTTAAGACCGATCTGGTCACGCTGACACTGACCGTCCAGGACCTCTACGGACGCTATGTGACGGGCCTCAATAAAGAAGCATTTAGCGTAACCGACAACAATCAACCGCAGGATATAACATTTTTTAGCGATAGCGACGCCCCGGTGTCGGTCGGAATACTATTTGACGTTTCCGGGTCGATGAGCGGCGAGAAAATAAAGAAAGCCCAGAAAGCGCTTTCGCGGTTTCTGCTGACGAGCCATCCGTCGGACGAATATTTTTTGATCGCATTCAACAATCGGGCCCAATTGCTGCTCGACCGGACACGCGACTCTGACGCCGTTCTCAGAAAACTGACGATGGTCCAGCCAAAACAGGACACCGCGCTTTACGACGCTGTTTACCTCGGTATCGAAAAAGTGACCCTCGGCACCCATCAAAAGCGGGCATTACTGATCATCAGCGACGGCCAGGACAATTCGTCGCGGTACAATTTTGGCGAAGTTCGGCGTTTGATGCGCGAATCTGACGTTGTGACCTATACGGTCGGCATTATCGGCCGCGGTGAGAGCTCAAGTTCGCTCGGGATCCAGGGACAGGCGTTTTTGGATGAGATAAGTTCGGTAACGGGTGGCAAATCGTTCTATCCGGAATCTGATGTCGAAATGGACGAGATATTTGAGAGAATAGCCATCGAACTTCGACATCAATATACTATCGGTTATACTCCTAAGGATTTTCAACCGGACGGCAAATGGCGAAAGGTTAGAATTAAGGTCAAACCTCCACGCGGTTATCCGCGTCTAACAGTCCGTGGACGCGATGGATATTACGCGACGCCGACGGTTAGTTATCGTTAGAACCGAAGGTCCTCGATCGATAGATAATGAAAAAGAAAAGCACGTATATTGGTATTTTTGCGACCGTTATCAGTTTCTCAATCGCCGGAATGGTGATCCCGGCCGCTTTTGCACAGACAGCCGCAAATGCCAAAACCGGCTCGGCTCCGGTGTCAACACCAACCCCGCCGACTGTCGCGACGCCGTCCCCGACGCCGACCCCGGACGAGATATACCGCGTCGACACCGAGCTGGTAAACCTCAATGTTCGTGTCATTGACCGTAATAACCGACCGATCAACGACATTAGCCAAAAGGATTTTAAGATATACGAAGACGGTGTTGTACAGCAGATCGACTTTTTTTCGCGAAGCGAAGTGCCGACGACGTATTCGATCGTGGTGGACAATTCCGGCTCGATGAGGCAGCAGCTCGAAAAGGTGATCGAGGCCGGCAAGATACTCGTCAATACTAACAAGCCGGTCGATAAGACGTCTATCATTAGGTTTGTGGGCAAGGAAAAGATCAGCATCGAACAGGAGCTGACCTCAAATAAGAGCGAGCTCGTCGACGCTCTCGACGAGCTATATATCGAGGGCGGCCAAACGGCGATCATCGACGCCGTCTATCTCGCGACCGAAAATCTCGAAACTGACGCCAAATCTCGCGGCAATGACGACCGTAACCGCCGGGCGATCATCCTCGTCACCGACGGCGAGGACCGTGATAGTTTTTATAAGCTGCCCGCATTGCTCGAACTGCTCAAGGAATCTGATGTGCAGATTTATGTCGTTGGCCTCGTCGGCGACCTGAGCAACGAGGGCGGCATGATATCAAAGAGCCCGCAGGCAAAGGCAAAGGCTTTTTTGAACGAGCTAACGTCGGTCACGGGCGGCAAGGCCTATTTTCCCGCAAGCATCGACGAGCTGCCGCAGATCGGCCGCGACATCGCCAACGAACTACGGACGCAGTTTTCGGTCGGTTATATTCCGTCCAATGAAGCACACGATGGAACCTACCGCAACATCCGGGTTACGGTCGACGACGGCCCGAATAAGCAAAAGCGAATCGCGATAACCAAGACCGGCCGAAAGGCAGAGGGCGGTGCTCCGACGCTGCAGAAAGGTGTTTCGATCCCAGTCAAACCATAGTCTTTTGGCATAGATCCAAACGATAAGGGCCGGCGTCGCTACAAACGACGACGGCCCTCTTTTTTAGTCCAAAGCGTGTTATTCCGGAACGGAGCCGGAGATCTTTTTGCGATTGGTTTCGCCGGTGTGCAGAACGGGGATACCATCGTCGACCTCATCGTGCGGCCGCGGAATGACGTGTACCGCTGTCACCGTCCCGATGCGGCGAGCCGCCGCTGCTCCGGCATCGACGGCGGCCTTTACCGCCCCGACCTCTCCGCGAACGATCGCGGTTACCAGGCCGGCGTCGATCTTTTCGTAACCGACGAGTTTTACGTTAGCCGATTTGACCATCGCGTCCGCGGCTTCGATCATTGCGACCAAGCCAAAACATTCGACCATTCCAAGTGCTTCCATATATCCTGCCAATAAATGCTATTTTCGTTTCCGCATCCGAAAATATAACCAAAAAAGTACGGCCAGAAAGGCAATGCCGATCAAGATCGCTAAAAAGAATATGCCAATCGCCGCGATCATTTGTTCGATCTCGCTATTTAGCGGCCCTCGTCAAGAATACTATTGCCGCAGCGATCAGAAAAATCGCCAATGCAGCAATAAAATATATCAAACTCGGACCGGCCGGCTCCCAAACCACCCCGGACTGTTTACGATTACCGATGCGTGCCCGCCGCCGCTGTTCGGCAGCCGAATCAAGTCTGGACTTAGGAACGCCGGCCACGCGTGATGCTGCCAGTGCCCGCTCGAGATCCGCCAAACTCTCGTTCGACGCATCATCTGCCGTCGGCTCAGCGGTCTCGACTGCATTCCCTGTCGGCGTCAGAGCCGTGCCACAACCGTAACAAAACTGTGTGTCCGGACGAATGTCCGCACCACACTTTGTACACGTCCTGATGTCCTTTTCCGTAGCTGCCATTAATCAAACTTTGATCACCCGATCGTGCCTTCGCCGGATGCTATACAAACGCGAAGATGTCCTTTTCTCCGCCGAGGTCGCGTGCCGAGGGCGTCAGGATCGACTTTTTAGAGATGTAAATTTTCTTGCCGGCATTAAAGGCTCGCCGGACGTCGTCTTCGCACACAAACTCGACCGCGACCGGCGGTCTTTCCGCCAACGGCGGCGGTTCCGGGATCAAATGGTGAACGATCGTCTTTACGGGCGAAGTGATGACAGGTTCCGGCAGCGGAGCAGGCGTTTCAACGATCTTGCCTCTCAAAAATCCGTCGACCAATGCCGCGATGTCCGCCCGGCTGACGGACCTCCGGTCCGATTGAACTGCAGCGGCAGTCTGAGCGGTCGGAATTCGTGCGGCAGCCGCATTTATCGGCTTGGTTTCAAACGCAACCCTTTTGATATCCATCAGATGCCGGGGCGATACATTGTCTGAGGTTACATTGCCACCCCACGAACCGCAGCCGAGGGTCATCGATGGCGAAAGGTCGGTCGAAAAGCCGATCGCACCGTGCGTTGTCGGCGAATTGATGATCACGCGGGCCGCCGGCATCTGCTCGCCGTACTTGATAGCGGCGGCTCGGTCCTGCGTATGCATACCGGCGGTGTGACCCATGCCGCCAAACTGGAGTATCTCGTGGCAGCGTTCTGCACCCTGAACCACACCGTCGACGACAAAAAAAGCGAGCAGCGGAGACAGCTTTTCGATCGACCACGGATATTCGCGACCGACGCCACCGCAATCCGCGATGAGCGCCCGCGTGTCGGCCGGCACCTTGATCCCGGCGAGATCGGCGATATGGATCGCCGAGCGGCCGACGATCGCCGCATTAAGCGTGCGTTCGGGCGTCAAAAGGATCTTGCCGACCGCATCCGCCTCGGAAGCGTTCAGAAAATGGCCGCCCTGCTTACCAAACTCTTCCCTAACCTGCTGCTCGACCGGTGCATCGGCCACCACTGCCTGCTCGGACGCACAGATGGTTCCGTTATCAAAGCACGTCCCGGTCAAAATGTCCGCGACGGCCTTGGGCACGTTTGCGGTTCGTTCGATAAATGACGGCACATTACCGGGCCCGACGCCAAACGCTGGTTTGCCCGAGGAATACGCCGCGCGAACCAGTCCCGTGCCACCGGTCGCCAGGATGACCGCCGTACGTTTATGCTTCATCAACGTCTCGGTGCCCGCGAGCGATGAGACCGTCAGACACTTGATCGCGTCCGTCGGCAACCCGTGTTTCACGGCCTCGTCACGCATAACGCGGGCCGTCTGTGCGATACAATTTGCGGCAGACGGATGCGGAGATAAAACGATGGTGTTTCGGGATTTGATCGCGATGATGATCTTGAAGATCGTGGTCGAGGTCGGATTGGTCGATGGAATGATCGCCGCTACGACGCCACGCGGCGATGCGATCTCGACGATGCTTTCCGTTTCGGAAACGACACCGACCGTCTTGAGCCCGCGAAACGCATTCCAGACGTCCTCAGCGGCAAAACGGTTTTTCTCCCGCTTATCTTCAGCCTTGCCAAATCCGGTCTC
>JAYVUD010000218.1:0-8250 GCA_043788335.1 Chloracidobacterium sp.
CAGACCGGACTGGGGTGTTGGAGCGATTCGTAATTTTGCTACAATGATAGGGTGCCGAGTAAATCAAAAAGCAAAAAAGTCAAGAGGCCGGTCTTCGACTCGATTAGGAAACCGGTCGCACCTCCGAGCCAGAAGCTAGGCTTGGATAAGCCGGAGGAGAGGGTTCATCCGGCCCAACGTCAGGTTAAACACAAGCGGAAAGTAGATCCGGAAATGGACGGGAAATAATGGGACTATTCAATCGCTCAAAGGCGAAACATCGCGACCGGCAGGCAAATGTTTGGGCACGACAGGGTATGAATGTGACATTTCGTGCCGAGATCATGCCATGCAAGACGCGGGAAGAGCGTACTTTTCGCATCGAAAGTGTCTCTGCAAACGGGAGGGTTGGATTAGAGGATTTCCTCGGTGAACATCGCGAAGGGGCATTTGAACCGCTCAATTTCATGCGGGAACGAGCTCTCAAGGATCAGAACTCGTAAACCCGGCCGATCTCGAGAACACGCAGGTTTTGGATCGCCAGATCAGCGAGTTGCTTGACGACTTTTCCTCGGAACATCGGTTTGATATTGACCACGAAGATCGGCACGTCGGTTTTTTTGAACTTCTCCAATTCGTCTGCAAGCCCGGATGGCGTCAAATGATGTGATGACACGGCCAGATCCGCCAAATCGTCCGGAAACGCACATTCTACGAAGATCGCCGCGAGGTCTGCCGACGAATTAAATTCCGCCCATATCCTCTCAGTACGGGCCGTGTCGCCTGTCAGGCCGATGGAAATCCCGCCGTGTGAAATAATCGCTCCGATGCTCGGAACCTTGTGATTGACCTCGATCGGATTTACCTTTAAGTGAGCAACGGGCACGCTCCGTCCGCTTTCAAACGGGCAATATTCGACGACCGGCCCATGCTCGTTTCGAAGCTCGGAGAATCGGGGGAAAACCGACCAATTGAAGATGTCGCGTTCGAGAACCTCGATAATCTCGGGGATCGCGTGGATACGCACCGGTTCGACAGTCGTGGCAAAAAGATCGTCTATAAAAAGCGGTAAACCGGCGACGTGGTCCAGATGGGCGTGCGAGATAACAACGTCGCGAATCTGCGACCGTTGCAGGTCAGAACATGACAATGCCAGGCTTCCGGCGTCGAATGCGACCGTATCGTCGATAACGATGCAGCTTAGATGCTGACGCTGCGATACCGCCCCGCCGACCGCGTACGAACTTGGTAAAAGCTCCACCTTCATAACAAAAGTCCGCTACCAGTCGATATTAACGTGCACACGTCAACGCCCGTCCACCATCGATCGCGTATGTCACGCCGGTGATCCACCCGGCTTTATCCGAAGCCAGAAACAATATTAATTCGGCCAACTCGGTCGCTGTACCCGGTCGTCCGAGCGGATGAGTCTCTTTCGAATGCTTGAGAAACTGCTTATACGCGTCAGGATCCATACCGCCGCGGAGATGAAGATTGGTAACCACGACGCCCGGATTCACCGCGTTGACGCGAACGCCACGGTCTGCCAGTTCTAACGCAGTGCACCGGGTCAACTGGTCAACCGCCGCTTTTGAGACGCAGTAGGAAAGAATGTTAGGAAATGACCTCGTGCCGGCAACGCTAGATACGTTTACAATGCTGCCCTTAGTCGCGATGAGGTGGGGAACGCACCGCTGAATCATATTGAAAACCGAGCGGACGTTGATATTCATCATCTTGTCCCAATCGTCGATCGTCGTATTCTCGATATTGCCGCCCTTGATGACCCCGGCCGAATTAACTAACACGTCAATCTGACCGAAATTCTCTATCGTTTCGGCTACAACCCTATCAAGTTGAGAGGTTTCGTTGACATCCGCAAGTTGTACCTTGATCTGGCCTGTTTTGCCTTTATGGGCGTCGCGAAGAGCGGTCAGTTCCTTCTGGTTACGGCCGACAGCGACCACCGTCGCTCCCTTTTTTGCCAAAAGTGCAGCGGTCGCTCTGCCGATCCCGCTGCTTGCACCAGTTACGATGGCGATCTTTTCGTTCATATTCTTATCTTAGTCGAACGGAATCAGGATAACAGCGTTATCAACCATCGGGCAAATTAGTATGTGGACGACATCGCAAATGTCTCCCCAAAACAAAAGGCGGCCGCCTGTGCCCCCGCCTACATCTTGCTTATAAGTGCTGTATTTGTAGGATTTTACGACCGTGATATCGGCCGTCGACCGATGTTATGATTCGTTTGGCTGCGGCTGACTGCGAAACAATTTCTCCAACGCGGCACGCGTCTCGTCCGACCTTCGTGACTTGAATTCGGCAACCCAATCGGTCACGGTCGAGACCATTTCACGAGCTGCGACCCTCGTCGCCTTGACCGAATTTTGTCCAGCGGGTTGTGCGATAGTCGCAGATTTTTTGATAACTTTAATTTTCGGTTTTTCGTTCATAGTCACTGTCCCCCTTGTAAGTTCTTTTAGTTTCGGCCCCCAGTCATCTTTTCCTCGACCACTCCTGTTAGTCTGCAATAGCAATCTTAGTGCCACGTATTTAGACGCGTCGGATCTTTATCTTTTGCTGAACCCGAAAGAAACTACTTTTCGAAATCGCCATCTTTCGCATTTTGCGAATCCGTGACCTGCTTTTTGCGTTTTGCCAACAGTTGGATTACGAATGGACCTTTTGGGTTGTTCCAACTTTTTTGCGAAGTGGCTGATTTTGCTATGATGTGTCGCCTCTTATTAAACGAATGAGGCCGACCAACAAACTGGAATGAAATTTGCCGCTTCTCAGGGCGATGACATTCTTTGACGCAATCGTTATTTATCTTTCGTGTGGTTCACCGTTTGCTGTACACCTTTTGATGACCCGGGGCGGCCGGGGCATCTTTGTGAAGTTGACAGAGACGGCCTTGTGTTTCTTCGTCTGGCCGCTTAGAGCCGTCGCATTGCTGTTTGAATTTGCAAAGTACGGACGACTGCAGGCGAATACCGGCGGTCATAACGACGTCGCTCTCGAATTAACGCAACTATTGGTCGACATTGAGAGTGTATCACACAGCGGGGCGACGACGACGCTATTTGAATTTCGGGATGTTTTTACGAGATACACGGGCCTCGCGATCGCGGCGTCTGACGACGATCCGGTCGACACCGCTGCTGACTTGTTCGGCGTGGCCGGACACCCCAACCCGGATATCGCGACCGTCTGCCTTGCACGAAAATCTAGGGCGAGGCTCCGATACCATTTGAGTCTGGCGAGGGCGGATTTTGTCGAATCGTTTGTCGGTTTGACGCATCGTAACGAACGTGCAAAACGGCTCGAAGGTTTGGCGGAAATGGTAGCTGCAACGGTTGGCGACGAGTATTGTATTGAGCTGTTTAGGGAAAGGTTCGATAAAAAGGAAGCGACACGCAATGATCGACTTTCTGGGGATGAGATGGAGCGTATATGGATATCGCCGGAACAGACCAGAACGGCAGCAAGCTAGATTGGCGAAATGCGGAAACAGATAATTTTCCCCTGGGCCTCGGCGAACTAATAGCCGCAAACGAGAGGTTGGAGCGCGATCTCGCCGAACCTTCGGACCACGAGATCGCGCAGACGGTCAAAACGCCACTGGGCCCCGAAACAGTTTTCGCAAATTTTGGGCTAATGCTCGGTATCTTTCCCCCGGCCACGTTTTTTCTTTTCTTCCTCCTCTCGCTTGGGGCACGGATCAACCCATTGGTTGTCGCCCTGCTTTTACTGACCAACGCGACGACTGCGTTCATCGGATATCACTCGGGGAAACTAATTGCCAAACTCGTCCGCCTCACCGAAGGCCGGTCGTTGCCGGCGATGATTGCGTTGTCAATCCCGATCGGAGCACTCTGGGGCGTCGCCGCGGGTGGCGTCGGAAGTGTCTTTCTTTTTATCATCGGCAGCATCTTTGGAGCGGCGATCGGCGGTGTCATTGGAGCGGTGGCGTTGCCGATGTTCATCGTTCCGTATCTTGCCGTCAAACGCGGGGGCGTAGTCGGCCTCTCACACTTTTTGCCGATGTCGGCCGGCGTCACGGCGATCGTCTGTGCCTACGTTCTGCACCTCCTGATCAGGTCGGTTTGAAACCCGCCAATTACCCTGCACCATTTTGCATTCACCGCGGCAAGATTTAACATTTAGCCGATGCTGGTGCTGTTCCACTTATTTGCACTTTTCCTGCTGGTGACGCTCGGGTTTTACGTGTTCGTTGCCAACCCGCGTAACCGTGCCCATCAAACATTTGCCGCGTTCATCGGATTTCTCGCATTTTGGACGATCAAGGACCTAGTGTTTTGGAATTTCTATCCGACCGACCTTGCCTCCGGGTGGTGGGTCGCGGCGAGTTTTGTCGTGGCACTATTCATGCAGTTCGCGATGGTCGTGTTTGCGTGGGTATTTCCTGAAAACGCCCGGACACCGCGGAGCAAGGCGGCCATACTCTTTGCCCCGGGCCTAGTGTTGATACCGGCGGCGGCTTTCGGCTTGCTCTGGCGGAGAGCAGGGTTTGAGAACGGCAAGTTTGAGATCGACCTGACGCCGCTTGCGTACACTTTTGTCATTTACGTATATTTTGTTTTCTTTTACGGAGCAGTCGTTCTTTTCGGCAAATACCGCAAATATCGCGGCACGCAAGAGGGACAGCAGGTCGGAGCGATCATTTGGGGCCTGGCGATAACGGGTGTGCTGAAAACTGTAGCGAACATCGCCCTTCCGTATTTCGGCAATTACGATCTGTTGCCGCTTAGTGCGATCTTCGTGCTGCCGGGCGTCGTCATCTACGCCTACGCGATACTAAATTTCAAATTGTTCTCGCTGCAGTCCGCCCTCCGGCAATTTCGTTTGTTTCCGATCGCCTACAAGGTGGCACTCAGCATCGCATCGGTCGCGATCGTGAGCTTTGTACTATTTCAGGTCCCGATCGTGTGGTGGGCATTTCGCAACGGAATGGACACCGAGGCGTGGCGCCGCTATCTCGTCTTCAGCGTTATCTCGGCTCTTTCCCCAATCTGTTGCTCGTCCTGCTGGTTCTCAGGACCATTTCGCGGCCCCTGCAGCGGATAACGCTGGCTGCGGTCAAAGTGACGGGCGGCGCTTATGGCACTGAGGTCGATCTTCGCCATTCGAATGACGAGATCGGCCTGCTCGCGGATTCATTCAACGAGATGAGCCGAAAAATGGCGTCCGACATCGAGGAAATGCAGGCGTTGAACGCCCATCTTATCCGCACCGAAAAGCTCGCCGCTATGGGAACGTTGGCCGCGGGCGTTTCCCACGAGGTCAACAATCCGCTTGCGTCGATCTCGTCGCTCATTCAAATGTTGCAGGCACGTGCCGATCTGCCCGAGGACACGATCGAAAAGCTGAAGCTGATCTCGGCGCAGATCCGCCGAATCACGCAGGTGACAAAGGATATGACCAATTTCGCTCGTACACGGCCGGCGGCGAGAACCCAGGTGGACATTAATAAGACAGTCGAGGCAAGCTTGCGGCTCGCGAGTTTTGACAGTTCGTTTCAGGACCTGAACGTCAGAACACTGCTCGGGCCGGATATCGCACTGCTTACGGCCGACGCTGATCAGATCCAACAAGTCGTACTCAATCTCCTGCTCAACGCCCGCGACGCGATGCCCGACGGCGGCGATCTGACGATCGAGACCAGGCAGGCCGACGGTGACGTGGCTATCACGATCGCCGATACCGGTAGCGGCATTGACGCAGGGACAGCGGAACATATGTTCGACCCGTTTTTTACCACCAAACCCGCCGGTATGGGCACCGGCCTCGGCCTCGCCGTCTGCTACGGCATTGTCACGGCTCATGGCGGACGCATCGAACTGGCCGCCGGCTCGCCGAAAGGAACGATCTTTACGATATATTTGCCCACTGACAGTGCAAAGGTATGATTTCGGCAAATAATTGTTGACAGGAAGGCCGATCCGTAGCACCTTAATTACTATAATCTCTGAAAGCTAGTTTCAATAGAGGATCATTTTCAAATGACAAAGATATTTTTAGGTATCATGGCGGCGTGCCTGCTGGGCATCGCCGTGAGTGCTCAGGACAAGCCGGTCGCGTATATTAACGCACGGATAATCCCGATAGTCGGCCTACCCATCGAGCAAGGCACGCTCGTCGTGCAAAACGGCAAGATAATGGCGATTGGCGATTCGGGGTCAGTAAAGCCGCCTGACGGTGCGATGATCGTCGACGCCAAGGGCAAGGTCATAATGCCGGGCCTCGTGGATTCGCACAGCCATATCGGTGAAGGTTCGGGTGCCGATGGTTCGGCTCCGATCCAGCCGGACGTGCGGCTAATGGACGGACTAAACGTGCATTCGTCGAGCCTGCAGCGGGCGCAATCGGGCGGCATAACGACCGTCAACGTGATGCCCGGTTCGGGCCATCTCGACAGCGGCCAGACGCTCTATATCAAGCTCCGCGACGGTGCCGTCAAGGTCGACGATCTGATGATCTACGACAAAGACGGCAAGTACATGGGCGGCATCAAGTTTGCTAACGGCACGAACCCGATCCGTCCGGGCGGCGGAAATTTTCCGGGGACGCGTGCAAAATCCGCCGCCCTTGTGCGCGACCAGTTCATTAAGGCACAGGAATACCGTGAAAAGGTCAAAAAGGCAGCCGGTGACTCTTCAAAGCTCCCGCCGCGTGACCTCGCGATGGAGGCTCTCGTCGAGGTGCTCGACGGAAAGCGCGTGATCCACTGGCACACGCACCGGCACGACGACATCATGACTGTGCTGCGTTTGCAGAAGGAGTTCGGGTTCCGCGTAGTGCTCCATCACGTCTCGGAGGCATGGAAGGTCGCCGGCGAGATCGCCAAGGCAAATGTCGCGTCCTCGATCATATTTATCGATTCGCCGGGAGGCAAGCTCGAAACCCTTGATCTTAAGGCCGAAAATGGTGCAGCACTTGAAAACGCGGGAGCACTCGTTGGTTTTCATACGGACGACAGCATTACCGATTCGCGCTGGTTTCTACGTTCGGCCGGCATGGCAGTTCGTGCCGGCATGTCGCGTGAAAAGGCACTCTATGCCCTAACCATGGCAAACGCTGTCATCCTCGACCTCGGCGACCGAATCGGATCACTGGAAAAAGGTAAGGACGCTGATTTTATTGTCCTGTCAGGCGACCCGATCAGCGTTTACACCCATGTTCTTGAGACATGGGTCGACGGCAAAAAGGTCTTTGACCGCTCGGTCCCGGGCGACTATCTCGTGCAGGTCGGCGGAAACGGTGCCTCGAACGACCGCTCTGTCCACGACGACGGCGACGAAGACGGCGGTGGAAACTAATGAGATTCAAGGCAAAAGTAAAAAGGCAAATGGAAAATGTGATGCGTGGTTCTTTGGGTTTGGTGTCTCTGTCCGCTCTGTGGCTGTTGCTGTCTGCGACCGCATTTGCCCAGATCGCCGTCAAAGGCGAGACAGTTTGGACGATGGCCGGCGAACCGATCGCCAACGGCATTGTGCTGATCAAGGATGGCAAGATCGAGGCCGTCGGCACAGCCGATCGGGTCAAGATACCGGCAAATTACAAGGTACTTTCGGCCAAGGTCGTCACGCCCGGGCTTATCGATGCACACTCGGTCGTCGGCCTCAACGGCGGGCCCAATCAGCCGCACGACCAGATGGCACTCGACGGCAGCGGACCGATCCAGCCCGAACTGCGGGCGATCGACTCGTACAACGCCGACGAAATGCTCGTCACGTGGGTGCGGCAGTTCGGCATTACTACCATTCACACCGGCCATCAGCCGTCGGCGCTTGTTTCGGGACAGACGATGATCGTCAAAACTTGGGGCAAAAATGTCGATGACGGAACGATCGTTCCCGAGGCGATGATCGCCGTCACGCTCGGCGATAACGCCAATGCGGGCCCCGGAAAATCGCCCGGAACGCGTGCGAAACAGATCGCGATGCTCCGCGCCGAACTGATCAAGGCAATGGAAAATTCGAAAAAGGCCGACGCGCCGAAGGACCTCAGGTCGGTCGCGTGGGTCAGCGTCATCAAACGCGAGATACCGCTATTAATCAACGCCAACAAAGCCCAAGACATTATATCCGCGCTACGTTTAGCCAAGGAATTTAATCTGAGGATCGTACTGGACGGCGTCAGCGAAGCACAAATCGTGATGAACGAGATCAAGGCGTCGGGATTTCCGGTGATCGTCCATCCGACGATGGCTCGAGCGGGCGGCGATACCGAATCGCTGTCGATGGA
>JAYVUD010000219.1:0-4704 GCA_043788335.1 Chloracidobacterium sp.
GGTTGATCGTCCGCCTTGTGGATGCGGTAGATGCAGGCGTAATTCGAGCGGCCTTTCATATAGGACGCCGAAAACTTGGTCGGGAGAGCCTGCTGCAGAAATGGAATGTCCTTTTCCATCAACTGCTCCTGCAGATTCTTGGTACCGGTCGAAATGATGATCCGCTTTTTTAGTTTTTTTGACGCGGCGATCGCCGGAATCAGGTACGCAAGCGTTTTGCCCGTTCCGGTGCCGGCCTCGACGATCAGATGCTTTTTCGCCTCAAAGGCAACTGCGATCTCGTTGGCCATCCGCACCTGTCCCTCGCGATACTCGTAATTTGCGTGAAATTTCGAGATCAAACCGTCGGGGCCAAAGATCGGGTCGGTGGTATTATCGCGCATCTAGAGAGAATCGGAAACGGCTAATTTTATTGACTTATCGGCGTAAAAAGGTTACAAATTTAGGTTACAAATCGGCGCTTTTTGCTTATTTGCGGGTCGATTTTACTCCGCTTATAGCACCCTGAACGGAAACTATGATTTTAACGGTTTCCGGCACTTATTTCGAAGCTGACTTTTAGTTTCTCTATTCGTCTCACGGAGTTTCACTTTAATGCACCGCACATCCGCAAACGTTTCACCGATCCGCACACTAATTTGCCTGACAATATTGGCGTTTATCACAGCGATATTCGTGCTTCCATCCGCACTGCAACCGGCGGCGGCAAAGGGGCTTGTTATCAGGACAAAGAGCCATGACGAGAACGTGCCGAACTACGACATTCGCACGGACAAAGCGTCGTTTGAAAAGCTGGCGGCATACCGGGCAACGGCCGGCAAGAATGTAGCTGATGTGACGGATATTCGCGACTCGTTTGTTCGCGGCGAGGCGAAACTTCGAGCAACAGTGCCGACGCTAAAGGTCGAATACAACGACGATATCCGTACGCCCGAGGTCATCGGCCCGGACGTCAAACAGGGCCGTGGATTTTTGACTTCCCCGTCGACCGCGAAACGATCCGGCATTCTCCAGAGTTTCTTGAAACAGAATTCCGAACTGGTCGGGGTGAGCGGAGAGCAGATCGACGGGCTGCGGGTTTTTGCCGATTATGCCAACCCGGACGGCAATCTCGCCTTTGTCGAACTCGATCAGGAGATCAATGGCATTCCGGTATTTCGCGGCGAGGTCAAGGCGGGATTTACGCGAAAGGGTGAACTGGTGCGGGTCGTGAATAATCTCGCTCCGGGGTTGGACTATGGCTCTCTTTCGACCGATTTCGGCGATCCGGCATATGCAGTACGATCTGCCGCCGGATCGATCAACGCTGATACCTCGAAACTCAATTTGGCGATAAACGGGCCGCTGTCGAGCGACATCAAAACAGTTTTTGGCGTCGGCGACTCGGCAACGACGGCCGAGAAGATGTACTTTCCGACCGAACCCGGCGTTGCTGTCGCGGCGTGGCGCGTGCTGATATGGCAGCCCGTCAACGCGTATTACGTCATCGTCGACGCTCAGAGCGGCACGGTCCTCTGGCGCAAGAATATTACCGAAGATCAGACCCAATCCGCGACATACAGCGTCTACGCAAATCCCAATGCGATGATCAACGTCGCGGACAGCCCATCTCCGTTTTCTCCGGGCCCAAACTCGCCGAACGGCCAGCAGGGCACTCCGCTGCCGCGTTCGCTGATCACGCGGATCGGAAATGAGGCTCCGTACACCTTTAATAACCTCGGATGGATCACCGACGGCATCACGGTAACCGATGGAAACGCGGTCCAGGCCGGACTCGACCGCGATGGCATCGACGGTGTCGACACCAATAGCGAGGCGGTCAGCCCGACCCGTAATTTCAACGCTCCATATAACCCTTTCATTCCGGCTACAGGTCTGGGCGAGGATCCGGTGCCTGCAACGCAAACCTATCCCGGCAGCAACTTTCAGCAAGGGTCGGTGACGCAGCTTTTTTACATATGTAATTGGTACCACGACGAGATGTATCGTCTCGGATTTACTGAGCAGGCACGCAATTTTCAAAACGACAATTTCGGTCGCGGCGGCGTCGCGGCGGATCGGGTCCGTGGTGAGGGACAGGATTCGGTCGGGACCAATAACGCAAATTTCTCAACGCCGGCCGACGGCGGACGCGGCCGGATGCAGATGTACATATGGACCGGGCCCAACCCTGACATTGACGGCAATCTCGACGCCGAGGTCGTGATCCACGAGCATACGCACGGCCTCTCCAATCGCCTGCATGGCAATGGCTCGGGCCTCGGGCTAAATATGTCGCGTGGGATGGGCGAGGGCTGGTCTGATTTTTATGCTCAGTCGCTGCTCAGTGAACCGTCTGATCCGATCAACGGCATTTACGCGATGGGCGGATATGATACCTATCTTGGTTCGACCGGCTTTGTAAACAATTACTATTACGGCATACGGCGATTTCCAAAGGCCGTAAAGGCGTTTACGGGCGGCCCCGGCAACTTGCCGCACAACCCTCTTACATTTGCGGATGCCGATGCCGCTCAATTGAATACGAGCGACGGAGCATTTCCACGCGGGCCGTACGGGTCGTCGACGGCAGACCAGGTTCATAATCTCGGCGAGATATGGAGCAGTGCCCTGTGGGAAGTCAGGGCAAAGATGATCACGCGTCTCGGTTGGGCGAACGGAAACCGCAAGGTTCTGCAGTTGGTCACCGACGGAATGAAGCTTGCTCCGCTCGGGCCGACGTTCTTATCCGAACGCGATGCGATCTTGGCTGCGGCTCAGGCGAGTTCGCTGGCACCGGACGCGGCTAATGATGTCGCAGACGTGTGGGCCGGATTTGCGATTCGCGGTATGGGATATGGGGCCACTATCCAAAACAATGGGACCGGTTCGGGCGACACACGCGTCACCGAGGCATTTGACCTGCCGAACCTGTTTCAGACACCGAATCTGACTATCTCCGACACGGCCGGTAATAATAATGGCTCGGCCGACCCGGGCGAGTCGATCACCATCAACATTCCGCTGACAAATTCGACGGGAAACACGGTGACCGGCGTAACGCTGCAGATAGTCGGCGGCGGAGCGGCCACCTACGGAACGATCGCGAGCGGGACGACGGTTTCCCAAGGCATAAGTTACGCGGTTCCGGCCGGTGCGGCCTGCGGCAGCTTAATAAGCTTGACGCTCAATGTCAACAGTAGTTTGGGAGCAACCAGCTTTGGCCGGTCGATCGTTGTCGGCCAGCCCGTGGTGTCGTTTACGGAGACGTTTGACGCCGTGACCGCACCGGCGATACCAGCGGGTTGGACGGCGACTGCTTTGCAGAGCGGTACCAATTTCGTTACGACAACCGTGACACCGGACGCGGGCACTAATGCCGCGTTCGCTCTGGATCCAACGACTGTAGGCGGCGGAACCGACCTTACGTCGCCGGTGATACCGATCACGGCAATGGCCGCGACGGTCACATTTCGGCAAAAATACGATACCGAAGGCGGTTGGGACGGCGGTGTTCTCGAGATCAGCATCGGCGGCGGGGCGTTTCAGGACATCTTGGCGGCCGGCGGCTCATTCGTCCAAAACGGCTACAACGGTACGCTCGGAACCGGTACCAACAATCCGCTCTCGAACCGTGCCGCGTGGAACGGCGTCTCCGGCGGCTACCTAACCACGATCGCCAGGCTGCCGGCTGCGGCCGCCGGTCAAAATGTACAGCTAAAATGGCGATTCGGCGCCGACGACAACATCGCCGGTACGGGCTGGTGGATCGATTCGGTCCAGGTTAGCGGGAGCTACAACTGCACGATCGTCGATAATTTTTCAAAAACAAGGGCGGATTTCGACGGCGACCGTAAGTCCGATATTTCGGTCTATCGTCCGTCGGAGGGCAACTGGTATCTGAACCGCTCAACGGCCGGATTTACCGGCGTCCACTTTGGCGACGTCTCAGACGTGATCGTTCCGGGCGATTTTGATGGCGACGGCAAGGCCGATATATCGGTTTGGCGGCCTTCGACCGGGACGTGGTTTCGGCTCAATAGCGGTAACGGACAGTTTGTGGTCACACAGTTTGGAACGACCGGAGACATACCCCAGGCAACCGACTTTGACGGCGACCACAAAGATGACCTCGCCGTATTCCGGCCGTCATCCGGCACATGGTACTGGCTAAACAGCTCGAACGGCCAGTTCAACGCCGTCCAATTCGGACAGAACGGCGATAGGCCGGTCGCGGGCGATTACGACGGCGACGGCAAGAGCGACGTTTGCGTATATCGTCCGGCGAACGGTGCGTGGTACCGTCTAAATTCAGATAACGGGCAATTTTACGCGGTCGGATTCGGATTGAGTACGGATCTGCCGGTTCCGGCCGACTATGACGGCGACGGTAAGCAGGATGTCGCAGTATTTAGGCCCTCGAACGGTATGTGGTATCGGCTAAACAGCAGCAACGGTCAGTTTGCGGCCGTTCAATTTGGAGCAAGCGGCGATATACCGGCGGCGGGCGATTACGACGGCGACGGCAAAGACGATCAGGCGGTGTATCGCGCGGGTGTCTGGTATCTCAATCGGTCGACCACCGGCTTTAGTGCAACGGCATTCGGACAGGCGGGCGATGTACCGGTTCCGGCTAAATATATCCCGTAATATGACGCAGGCTCACGGTTGACCGGATACCGGAAACTACTACCGACGTCCGTACTGATTGGTGTGTCATAAATG
>JAYVUD010000220.1:0-2256 GCA_043788335.1 Chloracidobacterium sp.
ATACTCACAACGCACGCCTGTACTTGACACGCGTGATAAAATAGATCTAGAAGCTTGATCTTTGAAAACCAGCCAACGATCTGTAAATCCCGGTCAGGATTTGCGGCGATTTGACAACCTATATCAGGACGAACGCAAATAAAAAAAATACGCGGGACAGCGGGACAAAACGGGTTAAACCCAATGTTATCAATAGTTTCCCTGTCCCGCGGCGTGTCCCGCGTATGTCCCGCCGGCGGACGAGGAAAAATCAAAAAAACGGTGGGACATGGGACAAAACGCCTTTAGGCCAATAAACACAATAGTTTAGTCTGTCCCACCTTTTGTCCCACTTCAAGTTTTGGTAGGAAACTTTCCTACTCTTGGGTTGATTCTTCCTAATTATTAGTAAGATCAGCCAGACCGATCGGGGTTAGGCCCGTTATTTTGTCGATTCTCGTATATTTCAGACGCCATTCCCTAAATAAGGCGAGAGGGTGTCTGAAAAGTCGGACGAAGAAGATATCTACCACATAGGCACATAGGGAACATAGGAAAGAGAGATCGAAATCTCTAATTCTTTATTCGTGTCCGTTCGTGTTAATTCGTGGCTAATAGATCCGCCGAGGCCGCGCGAGAGTTCGACTGCTTTGTTCGACATCCTCTTCAGCTTCGAAAGCCGGCCCTGTGATCTTGCATTTTCAAAATTGGTCGTGACCCATGAGCGTCGTGTTTGGGTGACCCGGATCTACTGTTTCGATGAACAGACATGGCGGCGCGACTTTTCAATTTGTTCTCATTCGATTACATTGATTTTGTGATCAATATGATTTCAGCAGCCCTCAAGTTTGATTCAGACCAAGAATTTGCCGTCGCGATGGACTCCGCCGACCCGCTCGCGCTCTATCGCGAGAGGTTTTATGTGCCGCCCGATGCGGCGGGTGGCGAGGCGGTGTATTTCACCGGAAATTCGCTCGGCTTGCAGCCGAGATCGGTGCGGGCTTACGTCGAGCAGGAACTCAAAGATTGGGAGACCCTCGCGGTTGCCGGCCACGCCAGAGCGAAAAGTCCGTGGATGCGGTATCACGAATTTTTGACCGAACAGATGGCACGCGTCGTCGGGGCAAAACCGTCCGAGACGGTCGTGATGAACGCCCTCACCGTCAACCTGCATCTGCTGTTGGTGTCGTTTTATCGTCCGACCGGGACGAGATACAAGATCATTATCGAGAAAGGCGCATTTCCGTCGGATCAGTACGCGGTCAAATCGCAGATCGAGTTTCACGGCCTCGATCCGGCCGAGTGCCTGATCGAGCTTGCCCCCCGGACCGGGGAATCGACATTGCGGACGTCGGACATCGTGGAGGCTATCGAACAAGCCGGCGATCTGCTCGCCGTGGTATTACTCGGAGGTGTGAATTATTACACCGGGCAGGCCTTTGAAATGCGGGAAATTACCGATGCAGGCCATCGGGTCGGTGCGGCGGTCGGGTTTGACCTGGCGCACGCCGCCGGCAATGTGATACTGCATTTACACGATTGGGACGTTGATTTTGCGGCCTGGTGCACTTATAAATACCTAAACGGCGGGCCGGGAGCGGTTGGCGGGGCGTTTGTCCACGAACGGCACGCTGATTGCGCTGATAAAGCTAGATTTGCGGGTTGGTGGGGCCATGACACGGCGACCAGGTTCCTGATGGGGCCTGATTTTCGGCCCATCGCCGGTGCCGAGGGCTGGCAGCTTTCTAATCCGCCGATCTTGCAAATGGCGGCGCTCAGGGCGTCGCTTGAGATATTTGACGAGGCGGGATTGCCGGCTCTGAGAGCAAAATCGGAAAAGCTGACCGGCTATCTCGAGTATCTGATCGGACAGATCGCCGACGAGCAGATCACGGTCATAACGCCGGCCGACCCGGCACGGCGCGGATGCCAGCTTTCGATCCGTGTGCGGGACGCCGACCGCAGCTTGTTCAATGCGATCAGCGAACGCGGGGTCGTCGCGGATTGGCGTGAGCCCGACGTGATCAGGGTCGCTCCGGCACCGTTGTATAATTCGTACGGCGACGTATACCGATTTGCCGGTATTCTAAAGGACGCATTGCGATAGCGGGTGACCTTTCAGTACTAAGGTCGACTTTTTGAGGGTAAATAAAACGATGATTCGAGCAACCATCAATGGTATCGAAAGAGAGTTTCAGAACGGGATCACCGTTCGCGCGGCGGCATATGAATTGGGGTTCGAAATTCCGGATATTTGCCATGACGACCGGCTCGATG
>JAYVUD010000221.1:0-3395 GCA_043788335.1 Chloracidobacterium sp.
ATACTCACAACGCACGCCTGTACTTGACACGCGTGATAAAATAGATCTAGAAGCTTGATCTTTGAAAACCAGCCAACGATCTGTAAATCCCGGTCAGGACTTGCGGCGATTTGCAACCTATTTCAGGACAACGCAAACAAAAAAAATACGCGGGACAGCGGGACAAAATGAGTTAAACCCAATGTTATCAATAGTTTCCCTGTCCCGCGGCTTGTCCCGCGTATGTCCCGCCGCCGGACGAGGAAAAATCAAAAAAACGGTGGGACATGGGACAAAACGCCTTTAGCCCAATAAACACAACAGTTTAGTCTGTCCCACCTTTTGTCCCACTTTAAGTTTTGGTAGGAAACATTCCTAATTTTGGGTTGATTCTTCTTAATTTATTAGTAAGATCAGCAGGACCGATCGGAGCCAGGCCCGCTATATTATCGAT
Source organism: Chloracidobacterium sp. (assembly GCA_043788335.1). GTDB lineage: Bacteria > Acidobacteriota > Blastocatellia > Pyrinomonadales > Pyrinomonadaceae > OLB17. Next base: position 434 of record JAYVUD010000221.1, read on the forward strand.
TCTCAGATATTTCAGACAACACTACCTAAATAAGTCTTGCACACCGGAGCGACGAACGTCTCGAATTCTTTATCCGTGGCGGAGCGTTTGGCGGCGGTAACGGGCGGCAAGCCGCTCCGAAGTTGTGGGCGGCGACGGAGAAGCAAGCTTCTCCGCAAATAGAACGGCAAGCCGCGAATAGAATTGGTGCCAGAATAGAATTGGTGTCAGACGTGCGATAGAGCAATTATATTGCAACCTTTGCTGCAACGGTGTATGGCAAGACGGAGAGGGTCGAGGTCGAGGGTTACATATTTCACGTGAACAGGATAGAGGTTGACGATACGCTCAGGGTCGTCAACTGCCGTTTTATATTTCTCTTCGGTCGCCGCCGCTACTAGTACTCATTGATCCAGCGTCGACCGTCGTTCACCAGCAGGTCGTCGGCTTCCTTAGGGCCCCAGGTTCCGGCGGCGTAGTTCGGGAACGAGCGAGCGGGTAAGGCTTTCCAGACGTCGAGGACCGGGTCGACGATGTTCCATCCGGCTTCGACCATATCGGCACGCTGAAAGAGCGTCGCGTCGCCGATCATACAGTCAAAGAGCAGGCGTTCGTAGCCGGTGCTGACCTGTTCGCCAAAATGATCTACGTAGTTAAAGTCCATGTCGACCGCACCCATATTGACGATCGGACCGGGAATTTTGGCACCGAAATGCAGCGTGATTCCCTCGTCCGGTTGAATGTGGATGACGATGCGGTTGGTCGTCAGTTTTTCGACCTCGGTCTCGCGAAACAGCGTGAACGGAGCTCGTTTGAATTGAATGATGATGCTCGAATGCCGCTGGGCGAGACGCTTGCCGGTTCGCAGATAAAACGGCACTCCGGCCCAACGCCAGTTGTCGATCGACAGTTTGAGGGCGGCAAACGTCTCGGTGTTTGAGAACGGAGCGACCTTGTCCTCGCTGCGATATGCGGGGACCTTTGTGCCCGCGATCTGGCCGCCCGCTGACGCAGGCGGTTCTGACGTGATCTTGCCTTCGCCGTACTGGCCGCGGACGGTACGTTTGAGCACGTCCTCGGGCGTGAACGGCTGGATCGCGTGGAGTATCTTGGCCTGTTCGTCGCGGACGGCGTCGGCCTCGAACGAGATCGGCGGTTCCATCGCGGTCAGCGTCACGAGCTGAAAGATATGGTTCGGGATCATATCCCGCAGTGCTCCGGCCGAATCGTAGTAGCCGCCGCGGAGTTCGACGCCGAGCGACTCGGCGACGGTGATCTGGACGTGGTCGATGTAGTTGCGATTCCAGATCGGTTCAAAGATGCTGTTGCCGAACCGAAACACCAAGATGTTTTGGACCGTCTCTTTGCCAAGGTAATGGTCGATGCGGTAGATCTGCGGTTCCTTGAGTATCCGCAGGAGGTCAGCGTTGAGCTTTTCGGCTGATTCGAGATCGCGGCCGAATGGTTTTTCAAAAATGAACCGTCGCCAATTGCCGTTTTCCTCCTTGCCGAGCCCTGCTTTGACCAATTTTTGTGCCACATCGGCAAACAGGTCGGGCGGCGTGGCGAGGTAGTAAAAGTAGTTTTCGGGTATCTGGTGCTTTTCGCACGCGGTGCCGAGCAGGACCTTGATATCCCCGAAAAGAGTTTTATCGTCGTCAAAATCACCGCCCGTGTAATAGATACGTTCTTCGAACCAATCGACGAGCTTCTGGTCGGGCGGATGGGGCAGAAACTCTTTAAAATTTGCCGTCGTCTGCGCGCGAAATTCCTCGGTGGTCATCTCCTGACGCCCGACGCCGATAATAGCAAAAGTGTGCGGCAAAAAATCGCCCTTCGCCAGGTTGTACAGGGCAGGGAAAAGTTTGCGTTTAGTCAGGTCGCCGGTCGCACCGAAAATGACCATTACGCAAGGGTCGGCTTTTTTATTTGTATCACTCATAAATTATTCACCGCAGAGACGCTGAGACGCCGAAATGGAAATAATAAGAACAATTACATGGATCAACGACATAAATGGCATAGTCAATGACCCGATTGTTTCTAATTTCTCGATCCTTCTTATCCTTGTAAATTATCTTACTCCGCTTCTCTGCGTCTCGGCGTCTCTGCGGTTAATTCTTAAATCCCGAGTTTATCACGGAGTTCGAGTTCGCGGGCGTTCATTTCGCCGTTGTCGGTTTCGTGGTCGTAGCCGCAGAGATGCAGCAGGCCGTGGAGGATCAACTGTTTGATCTCGCCGTCGAGCGTCAGGCCATTTTCCGCGGCTTGCTTTGCGGCCTGCTCCGCCGATATGACGATGTCGCCGAGATTGTCCTCGTCGGGGTCAAATTCGTCCGGTTCGTGCGGAAATGAGAGGACGTCCGTGGTCGCCGCCTTGCCGCGAAAAAGCTCATTGAGCTGTTTCATACGGGAATCAGGGACGAATGCGATAGTAAATGAAATAGATTCGCCCAATTCCGCGGCTTCCTTAGCCCGCGTCGCGAATTCCTCGAAAACGGGCTTTTCGATAGCGATCTTTCGTTGGAGGTTGTGAAGAGTGATCATGGTGTCGTCTCCCAAGTCGGCAAGCGGATGACATGCCGCTAAATTCGGGTCAGACAGCCGCGACTTCGACAAAGCCTACATTTGATCTTGGTATAGGGACAAACGCTCCGTCGTCCCGCAATCCCTCAAGATGAAATTCGATCGCCTCGCGAATGAGGTCCATTACCTCCGGTTCTGTCTCTGCGACGGCGACGCAGCCAGGCAGGTCCGGGACGTATGCACCGTAACTGTTCTCTCCCTTTTCGATGATCACAAGATATTTCATAAAGGTTATTTTAAGCCGGACTGCTTCAAAATGCTATTAAAAGTTCCTGGCGGAACATCGATGCTTTCCTTACCCGAGACCGTGACCGTGCCGGCCTTGACCGGATGCTTTAGCTGGCGGTGGCTGCCTGTTGTCCGGACAATTCGCCACCCGTCGCGTTCGAGCATTTTC
>JAYVUD010000222.1:0-3034 GCA_043788335.1 Chloracidobacterium sp.
TCAGCAACAAAACGGCACTCGAGAAAGCGCCGTATTGCGGCACCGCGTCGAAACTAAAATTGCCGGGCTGGATATAAAACATACCGATGAGACCAAAAACGAGCAGCGGCAAGAGCTTTCCGATGGTAAAAACGTTGGTCACGACCGCCGATTCGCGGATGCCCAAAAGGTTGACGGCTGTTATGACGAGCACGACCGCACTGACCAGGGCGACGCGTGCCGCTCCCTGGTTAGCTCCGGGAATGAAAAAGCCGAGATACGTGACAAAGAGGTTGCAGTTTGCGGCAAATGTCGCGACGCGGACGATCCAATACAGCCATCCGACCTCAAAACCGACAGCAGAGCCGAACGCCTCTTTGGCATAAAGATACGGCCCCCCGGTCGCCGAAAAACGGCTGGCGACCTCGGCATAACACAACACGATCAGCCCGATGATCAATGCGCAGGCGACAAAAGCGACGAGGCTGTACGATCCGATCTGAGCAAACACTTTGGCCGGCAGCCCGAATATCCCGGCGCCGATGATGGTGTTGACGACGACGGCGGTGAAATCCCAGCGTCCGAGACCGCGAATGAGCTTGTCATGTGTCATTTCAATTCTGTTGCGACTGCTTTTCGTTTATACTCTGAAAAACGCTTGCCGTAAAGATTACATAGGAAAAATACAATGATTGGAACTCTGCGAACCCTTATTCTATTGATCGTTCTGGGTTTTTTGGCAATCGCGGCCGCCGGCCAGCCCAGGCCTGCCAAGACCGAGATCGTCGCTCCGCGTGGTTACAAGGCATTAAACGCTGCCGATTCGCCGCAGCTTAAGGTTTTGCTCGATGCGGCGGTCGCGGATGCCGTCCGCAAGTATCCGGCCGGCACATTTAAGGACGGCGAGATCGCCGCTACGCTGATCGACCTCAACGCAATGACCCGTGCCGAATATAAGGGCGAGACACGTCTCTATCCGGCGAGCGTGGTCAAGCTCTTTTATCTCGCCGCTCTCGCACGTCAATTGGAGGACGGCAAGGTGGTCATCTCGCCCGAACTCGAACGCGGCCGCCGTGACATGATCGTCGACAGTTCTAACGAGGCAACGCAGTATATTCTGGATGTACTGACCGATACCTCGAGCGGCGCCGAACTGCCGCAAGGGGAATTTGATGTGTGGCAGCTTAAACGCAACCGCGTCAACCGCTATTTTTCGGCGATGGGATATACCAATATCAACGTCAATCAAAAAACGTTTTGCGAGGACGCCTACGGCATCGAGCAGCAATCACGTAAATACAAGGGCGAAAATCGCAACATGCTGACGACCAACGCGACCGCTCGGCTGATGGCTGAGATCGTGCTGGGCCGTATCGCCGGGCCGTCGGCGACGGCTAAGATGCTCGAACTATTAAAACGCGACCCGTTTGCGGCGACCAAGGACGAGGAGGATCAGGCTCACGGGTTTACCGGCCGCCTACTGATCGACCGTAAAATGGCCGACGCCAAAATTTGGTCAAAGGCCGGTTGGACCAGCAAGGCACGCCACGACGCGGCATATGTTGAAACCGCGGACGGCCTTAAGTTCGTATTAGTCGTGTTTACTGAAAATCACGCCACCGAGCGTGACCCGATACCGGCGATCGCCGGGAAAGTAATCGATGGTTTAAGGGAGATGAAGAAATGAAAAAGCTAGTTTTGCTTTCGATCTTTTCGGCGTGTTTGATGATGTTCGCCGTCGAGGCACCGGCACAGAACAAGACACGTGTCCGCTTTCCGGCTGGAGCCCACGGCACGACCATTCGCGGAACCGTCCGGGGATCTGCCTACAGGGATTACGTACTGGGAGCGTCGTCCGGACAAAATATTTCGGTCACGATAAGTGGTTCATCCCCGTCGACGGTATTTACGATCTTTAACCCGGACGGTTCCAATTTCGAAACCGGTGTCGAGTCCAGCTCATTTCGCGGACAATTACCGGCGAGCGGCGATTACGTCGTGCGGGTGATGATGATGAGATATCAGGCACGACGGAAAGGTTCGATATCAAATTACACTTTGAAGATCTCGATAAGATAACACAGAGGATATATGAAAAGGGTTTGCGGTCGGTTTATTGTAATCGTTGCAGCGGTTGTAGCGTTGTATTTTTCGGCGTCGGCTCAGGGCAGCTACAGGCAGCCGCCGAAGGAGATAATGGACGTCCTTAACGCTCCGGCGATACCGTCGACGAGCGTTTCTCCTGCCCGTGACAAGATAGCGTTGCTCGAACCGCTCCGTTATCCGCCGATCGCCGAGCTTGCTCAGCCGATGCTGCGTATTGCCGGCCTGAGGATCAATCCGAATACCAACGGTCAGCACCGCCAGCCGTATTCGCTGAGCCTAAAGCTCAAAAATATTAGCGATGGCATGGAGACACCGGTGGTGTTGCCCGCCGGTGCAAAACTCTTTGCCGTTCAATGGTCGCCGGACGGTAAACATATCGCCCTGGCCAATCTAACGCCCGCCGGCAACGAACTCTGGATCGTCGATACCGCAACCGCCAAAGCGGCCAAGGTAAAAGGAGTGTGGCTCAATACCACACTCGGAAGCATCAGTTGGGAAGATTCATCGACCATATCGGCGTTTCTCATTCCGGCAAAACGCGGGCCGGCACCGGCATATCAGAACCTGGTTCCAACCGAGCCTAGCATACAGGAGACGTCCGGTAAGACCGGTGCCGTCGTTACCTATGAAGACATGCTGAAGAGCCCGAATGACGAAAAGCTCTTTGAGTATTACTGCACGTCCCAGATCGCTCTGATCGAGCTAAACGGAAAGATCCGCGACATCGGAGACCCGGCGATCAACGACAATGCTGACTTTTCGCCCGACGGCAAATATGTCCTCGTGCAGCACATCGAGCGGCCATTCTCATATCAATATCCGTACAGCCGATTTCCGCGAAAGGTCGAGGTCTGGGATATGAGCGGCAAGATGATCACGTCGATCGCAAACATCCTGCTGCAGGACAACCTGCCGAATGGCGGCGTCCAGACGGGCCCGCGTTCGGTCG
>JAYVUD010000223.1:0-6978 GCA_043788335.1 Chloracidobacterium sp.
CAAAACTATCTATCTTTTACTACATACATAAGCTACAATCACGCAATTCGTTTGGCAAATATACTCGGTGATTGGTCGCTAAGTACTTGAAAAACTCATGTCTGATCTTGACCCTCAAATCTCGGTGCTCGAAGGCCGTCTTGATAGCCTGGTACGCACGCAGGTTGATTTTCAAAGTGAAATATCGTCGATCCGCCGGGAACTGACAAAACTCCGCGAAACGAACGGGCCGCTGGCTGTTCCGACGACTCAGCCGTTGGTGCCGCCACCGATCGCTTCGTCAAATCGGCCCGAATTCCCGCAGGCCCCAAATTATAAACGCGAAACGCCGCCGCATCGCACTGGACCGCGGCCCGAATCCAGGTTCGAAAATAACTACACCAGGTCGGCCGAAGGCGTTCCCAGATTCGATCCAAACATCGCCGGACCGCCGCGAGGCGACATGGAGAAATTTGTCGGCAAAAACCTAATCGCGTTGGCCGGGATCGTTATTTTGGTTCTTGGCGTCGGTATTGGGGCAAAATTTGCGATCGATAACGGTTGGATCAGCCCGCTCGCACGTGTCGTTTTCGGCTATGTCGTCGGATTTGGACTGATCGGCACCGCAGTAAAGCTTAAAGCAAGATACCTCAATTTCAGTGCCGTCCTGCTCAGTGGCGGGATGGCGATAATGTATTTTGTGACCTATTTCGGCTACGCGAACTATGGACTGATCGCCCAGTCGTCGGCTTTTTCTCTGATGGCGATATTTACTGCCTTTACAGTGATATCGGCGATACTGTATGACCGGCAGGTCGTAGCACATATCGGCCTCGTCGGGGCGTACGCGGTGCCATTCCTGCTGAGTGACGACTCGGGCAGCTACCTCTTCCTGTTCGTGTATATGGCGATCATCAATTTCGGGATAATGGTTGTCGGGGTCACCAAACGCTGGCGTGCGGTGTTTTTTACGTCGATCATCGTCACGTGGTTGATCTACCTCGCATGGTTTGTCGTCAGATATTCGCCGGAACAGCATTTCGGACTTGCCGCTGCGTCCGCGTCGGTCTTCTTCGCAATATTTTACGTTGCGGAGATCTGCGACGGCCTTTTACATGAGGCGGGAACCAATTCCGGAACCCTGCTATTGCTGACCAATTCATTTGTGTTCTACGGATTTGGCGTGGTAATAATGGAGAGCCGCTCGGACCTGCGAAAATACGAGGGTATGCTTACGATCGGCCACGCCATAATGCATTCGGCAGTATCCCAGGCGGTCAGCAGGCTCAGGCCTTCGGTCGTGCACCTCGTGCAGTTGCTGACGATCCTTGTAATCACGTTTGTAACTATAACGGTCCCTGTTCAGTTTGACGGGCGCGTCGTAACGCTCGTGTGGACGGTCGAGGCGGCAGCACTATTCTGGTTTGGCCGTGCGAGGGCCATCCGGCTATTCGAGCTTTACTCGTATCCGCTAATAGCCCTCGCGACCGGTAGCCTGCTTTATGATTGGGTGCTGCTGTATTCCCAGCGGACGCTGGAGGTGACTGAGCTTAACCGGACACCGCTTGCAAACGGCGACTTTGTCACGGGTCTCGTTTACGTCGCGGGAATTGCGTTCATTTGTCTGATCAACCGGAATGCAGATCACGAATCCGCAGTTCCGAAGCATTGGGTTCAGCCGATAGGAATGTTCGTGGCTGCTCTCGGGTTGTTTGCTCTTTACAACACGTTCCGGATCGAGATCAGCAACTACTATCACTTACAGACGATCGGACATCTCTTCCTCTATAATCCCGATGCAATTAGCCAAGGTTGGGCTAATCGAAATGATCTCTCGTATTTCAACCTTATCTGGCAGTTAAATTACACGATGTTCTTTCTGTTCGGGTTGGGCGTTGTCAATCTCAAAAAGGTCGGTTCGACCGCTCTCGCGTTAGTGAATATGGCCCTGGTAATTTTGGCATTGGGGCTTTTTGCAACCTGCGACATGTATTTCTTCGCCGAACTTCGAGCGAGCTATATGGCTTACGTAGGCCCGGAGTATGTTACGGGCCCGATGAACGTTGCCGTTCGCTACATCACGTATCTTTTTGCGGGAGGGTCGCTGGCAGTTATCTACTGGAATCTCAATAGCAAGATGGTCTCGGACAAAATTCCGGCGACAGTTCGCGAGATCGGGTGGGATGCACTGTGTTATATAACCATTTTGATCGCCGCGAGCTTTGAGTTGATCAATCTGTTGGTCCAATTTCATATTCCCGACGGCAACAAACTCGGTATCAGCATCTTTTGGGGTGTGTACGCGTTGATGCTGATCGGCATCGGACTGGCTTGGAACAAAAAGCATCTGCGGGTCAGTGCGATCGCGTTGCTGGGAATAACGATCGTCAAACTGTTCCTGTACGACGTCGCAGATCTGCCGACGATCCCAAAGACGATCTTGTTTGTCTCGCTCGGGATAACTTTGCTGGTAGTGTCGTTCGTTTATAACAAATTTACTGTGTTGATCGTAAATAAGGAACCGGATAGCGACTGACGCTCATCTAGACTGCGTTCGATATGATGACTTTGACCGGACAACGGCACCGGGGCGGTCGACCTGCACCTTTACCTTGTGTACCGATCCGGCCGGGCTGCCGGCCGGCGGATAAAATCCGACGAGATATTGCCGTTTCATCTCATCCGCGATCTGTAGGAACGCGTCTTTCAGATCGGCCTTTTTCTCCTTGAAAAATCGTCCGCCGGTGATATCGGCGAGCTTCTGTAGGAACTGTATCGCGGCCTCGTTCTGGCGTTCGTTGTTTGGGCGGTTGATGCCGCCGCCGCGAGGAAAATTACCGCCATTGGGAAAATTCCCGCCCGGGAATCTGCCTATCCCGCCTCTGCCGAGACCGCCGCGACGCATGCCGCCCGGGAATCTCCCCATTCCGCCGCCGCCCGGAAATCGCTGCCGGGCAAATCCGCGGTTGAGTCCGCCGGTCTCGTAAAAGATGGGATAGACAACGGTATCGGATTCGTTGAGAGTGTCGAAAAGGTCATTACGGGTATAGTAACTGCCGTGGTCCTTGCCGTCTGTAAGCAGGATGATGGCCTTGCGGCCTTTGGTGTTTTTCAGCGTGCTTTTGATAGCGTTGAAAACCGCGTCATTCAAAACCGTTCCGACTATCTCACCGACCCGGACCTGTTTTACGGCTTTTTCGAGTTCTTTTTTGTCAGACGTTAAATTGCTCAAAAACTTGACCTGATAGTCAAAGGTGACGATCATTGCCCGGTCGTCGGGGTCGAGGCTTTGGATAAACTCTTTCGCCGCCTTTTTTATCTTCCCTAATACGTCTCGGGTGCTCTTGCTTGTGTCCAGAGCCAGCACGATACTCATCGGGGCCTGTTCGTTATTGAAAACCTCGACTTTTTGTTCCGTTCCGTCCTGAAACACCTTGAAATTGCTTTGCGCCAGTCCGGGAATATAGCGATTATCGCGGTCGCTGACGATGACGGGAATGTTTACCAGAGCGGTATCGACACGAATGACCTCGTCCGTTCTGTCCTGCGCAAAAGCATTCGCGCACAGCAGTACGACTATCAACGAAGCGATGATCGAGTAATGTGATCGCATTTTGTTGTCCTCGTTTACGCTGAAACTAATCGTTAGGACGCGCGACGGCGGCTAAAAGTCTCAAATACTTGAGCGGCGGCGACATATTGATTATGCTTGAACGTCATTATTCATGTTTAAGCGAGGACAGCCGGATGAGATTCAAATGTTTTGTATGTATGACCGCGTTGATCGCGATATTTACGATCTCTGCGGCTGCTCAAAAGAAACCTGCGGCGAAATCCGCGTACGACGCTAAATTAGCAACAAAACTGGGTGCGGACGAATATGGGATGAAAAATTATGTGTTCGTCATCCTCAAGACCGGCCCGAACGACGGAGTGGTCAAGGGTAAGGAACGCGATGTGATATTCGAGGGCCATATGGCAAATATCGGGCGTCTTGCCGAAGCCGGCCAACTCGCACTTGCCGGGCCCTACGGCAAAAACGACCGCCAGTATCGCGGGCTATTCATCTTCAACGTCGCCACCGTCGACGAAGCCCAAAAGCTGGTGGAAACGGACCCTGCTGTCAAGGCCGGCATCTTTGTCGCCGAGCTCACGCCGTGGTACGGTTCGGCGTCGCTGATGGCTACGCCGGAGATTCACAAACGGATCGCGAAACAAAAGCCGTAAGTATGGCGTTTCGCACTGAATATGGTCGGCAAGAATAAGCTCGAACGCCAATTCGGCCCGTGGACGGCCGTCGCACTGATCGTCGGACAGGTTGTCGCGGTGGGCATTTTTTTGACGCCCGCCGGGATGGCGAAATCGGTCGGTTCGCCGTTTTGGCTGCTGGTCGTCTGGCTCGTGATCGGGGCAATGACGATGAGCGGGGCACTGTGCTACGGCGAACTCGCGTCGCGGTACCCCACCGCCGGCGGCAGCTACGTTTATCTGCGCGAAGCGTGGGGCCGAGGCACGGCATTTCTGTACGGATGGATGGTGCTGCTCGTCCTCGATCCCGGGCTGACTGCCGTTTTCGGCGTTGGCCTCGCGGCATACGCGGGATATCTGGTGCCGCTGTCGCCCGTTGGACAGCAGATGCTCGCCATCGCTACTATACTAACCGTCGGGTCGATCAATATTCTCGGCGTTCGCATCGGGACCGGCTTTCTGAAGGTGCTGACGGTGCTCAAGGTTGCGACGCTCCTCGTTATAATCGTTTACGGATTTGCCGGGCGTTTCGGCGATATAGCCAATTTCACGCCGTTTTTTAAGGCGCCCGACGATATGTTCGGTGCGATGGCAGGCGGCCTGGTGGGTGCGTTCTTCGCGTTTGCCGGTTGGTGGGAGGTGACACGCATTGCCGGCGAGATACGCGAACCCGAGCGTAATGTCCCGAGGGCACTCGTCATCGGTGTTCTCGCTCTGACGGTCATGTACATCGCCACAAGTGCCGTGTTTATGTATCTTGTTCCGGTTACCTCGGTTACGAGCGACGAGACATTTGCCGCGCAGGCCGGCGAGGCGTTGTTCGGGGCTGTCGGCGGGGGCCTATTCTCGGTCATCGTAATCATATCCGTTCTCGGGACGCTATTTGCGTATTTTATCGCGTCGCCGCGAGTGTATTTTGCGATGGCTCGGGACGGCTTGTTCTTTCGCGGTTTCGGCGAGCTTCACCCGAGATTCGGGACGCCGCACCGGGCGACGCTGATCCAGATGGCGATCGCATCCGTGCTTGTCGTATCGGGCACTTTCAATGAGATCGTTTCGTATTTCTTTTTTATCGTGATCTTGTTTGTCGCGGTCACGGTCGCGGGGTTGTTCCGCGTCCGGCGGCTCGCTCATGACGGTTACCGGACGCCGATGTTTCCGGCGACCGCGATCATCTTTCTCATTCTTTCGGCGATCGTTCTCTTTTTCGTGGGGATGAGGAACCCGTTGAACACGGCGATCGGCGTCGCGGTTGTGTTGATCGGAATACCGATCTACTATCTAATCTTTAGGGCTCGGCCCGTCAGCGATATATGATCGCATCTTGAAACTTATGGCGTGGATCAAAACAATACCCTTTGATGAGGCGGACGAGAAACTTAGCCAGGTGCTGATCGAAACGCGATCCGCGTATCCGTCCGAGTATGGCACGCCGGTCGAAAGCGCCAGCCCAATCAACGAATCGATCGTCGATACGCACACGCTTATCCCTGAAGCACTGCGGCATGCTTTCGGCACGCTTAGTGCGTTAATGTCGCCGGATCTGCCGCTCGGCCGCCGCCAGCACGAAATGATTGCCACGATGGTCTCGCTGACCAACGATTGTTTTTACTGACTGGAATCTCACGCAGAGTTTCTGCGTCGCGTAACACTGGACGAGGACCTGATCGCGGCACTCCGCGAGGATCATAGAACGGCGCCGATCACAGACGCGGAACGCGTAATGATCGAATACGTCGTGCAATTGACCAAGGACGCCGTTCGAATCACGCCCGCACACCACGAACGTCTGCACGCTGCGGGATTTGACGACCAGGCGATATTGCAGATCACGCTGATCGCGTCGTGGTTTAACTACATCAACCGCGTGGCCGATGCACTCGGCGTTGGACGTGGCGATTTTTAATGAACAAAGCTGATCTCATCATTCACAGTGCAGGCCAATTGGTCACGTGTGCGTCCGACGGCCCCAAGCGCGGATCCGCGATGCAGGACGTGGGGATCATCGCGGGTGGGGCCGTTGCGATCACGGGCGGTAAGATCGTCGGGGTCGGAACGACCGATGAGATATATCGTGACCACGAAGCAGTCGAGTACCGCGACGCGGGCGGTAAGGTGGTCTGCCCGGGATTTGTCGACCCGCACACGCACATTGTTTTTGCGGGCGACCGGATCAACGAATTTGAACTAAAGATCAAGGGCTCCGACTACCTGGAGATCCTTGCCAATGGCGGCGGCATTATCTCTACTGTTCGAGAGACGCGCGAAGCGAGTCTCGATCAGCTCGTCGAGCAGAGCCGTGCGCGGCTCGACAAAATGCTCGCTTGCGGCACGACAACCTGCGAGATCAAGACCGGGTACGGCCTCGACATCGCGACCGAGCTGAAAATGCTTGCGGTCATCGAGGAACTCAACAAAACGCACGCGATCGACATCGTCCCGACATTTCTTGCCGCCCACGCCGTCCCGCCGGAATATAAGGAGCAACCTGAGAAATACGTCAATCTGGTCTGCGACTCGATGCTCTCGGCAGCGTGGAACTGGTTCGTCGGATCGTCGTTTCACCGCAGGACGCCGTTCTTTTGCGACGTGTTTTGCGAGAATGGGGCGTTCACGCTTGCTCAAACAAAACACATTCTTGAGACGGCGAAAAGCCTCGGCTTTAGGCTAAAAGCACACGTTGACGAATTTACGAATCTCGGCGGCAGCCGTCTTGCGATCGAGATGGGAGCGGCGACGATCGATCATCTG
>JAYVUD010000224.1:0-2130 GCA_043788335.1 Chloracidobacterium sp.
TCGACCTCTGCTCGATCTCGGCGAGTTCCGTCAGTGTCTGGGCAGATTCGTTTTCGACGACCTTGCGATGGCGTTCCGCCCGTTCGATCTCCTCGCGGGCCGAGCGGACCTGGATCTGCATGCCGTGAATACCGCGATCGACCTTGATGACCAGCGACTGAAGATCGACCATTTTACTTTCACGGTCAACGAGTACGGCACGAGCGGCATCGACCAATGCCTTAGCGGCATCGATCTCGACCCCGAGTTTTTGGCTGACTTTTTGCAGCTCGCTCAGTTCGCGTTTGAAGGCAAGCAGCGACGCATTTTTGCCGTCCGGCCGCGTTTTGCCGCCGACGAACAGGCGTCCGCCGAGCAAAAGGTCGCCCTCGTAATTGATCGCCATATCGCCTGCTTTCGACGTGCCGGAACCGAGTTCCTCGACGATGCGGGCGGACATCTCACGTGGAAATATCTCCCGCATCGCGGATGCGATCTCCGGCGAAACTCCGAGACGGTCGGCGATCGTCTCTCCCGCGGCGTCGGCCTTTGCCTTAGCGTCCTTACCGCCGCCATTCGGCATAATGAGCATGGCGGTGCGGCCGATCTTATTGGCCTTGATCCACTCGGACAGCGTTTTGGCGTCTTCGAGCGATTCGACAATGACGGCCTCGAGATAATTGCCAAAGAGCGTTTCGACGGCGGTTTCGGAACGCTGATCCACGTTCAGACGGTCGGCGAGCACGCCGTTCAATTTGATGCCGATCGACTTTTGCTCCGCAAAGATCTTCTGGACCTGCGGCGTGTAAACGGCACGTTTGTCTTCGAGTTCGTTGAGCGTTGCGAGCCGGTGCTTTTTCGCGGAGTATTCGTCCGACAGCTTCGTCAATTCGCCCTCGGCGGTGCGAAGTTCGGCGAGAGCGGCGGCGGTCAGAGCCTGCAGTTCGATCTTCTCTTTGTTCAGGGCGGTAAACTTCGCCTCCTCGTCGGCGAGGGACGCGGCCAGTTCGGCGGCTTGCTTTTCGTGGTCGGCGTGATTCTGAGTTGCCCGCTTGCCCTCGGCGATGAGCCCTTCGGACCGGAGGTGCAGTTTTTCGAGATTGTAGGCGAGTTGCCGGCCTACCTCGTCAAATCGCTCGACGGCCGTCGTATGCTGCAGATGGGCGGCACGCAGGGCCTCGATCTCTTTCTCGATCGTGTGAAGTGCGGTCGACTCGGCGGTATGCAGCTCCTCGGCAGCACGCAGATCGTTGTCGGCTTTGCCAAGGTCGGTCGCCTCGACCTGGTCTTCTTTTTGCAGGCGTTCGAATTCGCCGTTCAGCAAGCCGAGACGATCCTCGCTCGCCTTGATCTCGCCGCTTAGGGTTTCGCTGCGGATGTTGAGGCCGACGATCTGCTCGGTCTTATAGACGTGGTCGCGTTCGGCTCGGTCGCGTTCGAGAGCGTTATCGGCGTGTATCTTTCGCAGTTCGGCGAGGCTCTCCTCCGAGCTGCGTGCCTGTTGCGTCGCCTCGCGGGCGGCCTCCTCTTTAGCGATGACCTGAGCGGCGAGGTCGGTCTCGGCATTCGTCGCGGCGGCGAGTTGCGTCTTTAGCTCGCCGGAAAGCTCGGTTAGGTACTTGCCCTCGGCGGCGAATAGCTGGCGCAGAAGGACGCGAAATTCCTCTTGTAGTATCTTGAACCGACGCGTTTTTGCGGCTTGACGCCGAAGCGAGTTGACCTGCTTGTCTATCTCAGAGACGATGTCCGAAATGCGGCCGAGATTGGATTTGGCTGAGTCGAGCCGCGATTCGGCAGCACGCTGGCGGGCACGAAACTTCGAAATGCCGGCGGCTTCCTCGATCAGGTTGCGTCGGTCGGCGGGTTTGGCCGAGAGTATTTGGCCGATGCGGCCCTGTTCGATGATCGCGTAATGGGCACCCGACAATCCGGTTCCGGCAAAAAGGTCCGTGATGTCGCGGAGACGGCACGAACGGCCGTTGAGCTGATATTCGCTCTCGCCCGACAGATATAAACGGCGTGTGACCGAAACTGCCTCGCCCGGAGCAAAAGCAAGCGCGAACGAACGCGGTCGCCAATGGCGTTTCGATCTGACCTTGGTCTCGACGACCTTTGCCGACCCGACCTGCGCGGCCTGGGCGGTCTCGACCT
>JAYVUD010000225.1:0-16629 GCA_043788335.1 Chloracidobacterium sp.
TTCGAATTCGTCAATTTTGCAGCCGCCCTTGGATTTGTAAACCGGGTCGGTGTGATCGCCGAGTCGCTCGACCATCACCCGGATATTACGTTTGGTTGGGGCTATGCTGAGATCGCGACGACCACGCACGACCGCGGCGGTCTGACCGATCTTGACCTGAAACTAGCCCGCTCGATAAACATTGAGTGGGCAGCGTGATCTACTTAAACTCGGTACACGGGATCGAGATATCCTTTTGCAGTTCGATGGTCGATTCGTTAAAACGGTCATTCATTGCGTCGTATGCCTGTTTTATGTCTGCCGTTCCGTATAGACAGACCGTTCCTTTGCGGTAGAGAAACGTTCCGGTAACGGCGCGATATTGGCGAATGCTGGTCGGAATGTCGCTATACTCCCGCCAGAAATCATCAGAAAAATAGACTTTGGACGGCGCTATGCCCTCGGCGGCAAGACGTGTGACCAGATCCGCACGGGCCGCGGTGTTGTCGAACTTGCCGGGAACGGGCAGTTTGCCCTCGTCGGTCGTGTCGCGGAGGACCATCGAGCGGAACGCCGTCTTGCCTGCCGGGTATTTGACCAACCCTTTCGAAAAATCGCTGGTAAATCCGGTCGTCGCCAGGTAGTCACCCGGCGAACGCGGGAATGATGACAGATCGGCGAGGCGGATCTCGTTATTCCAGAGCCCCGGTTTCCCGTCGGCGACATTCTTAAAATAGATCGCCAGCGATTTGTTATGACCGGCTTTGCCCGGTGCAAGACTTAGTTTCAGTTCAGTTAGAGCAAGTTCATCCTTGCCAAACTCGAGAGTCTCGTGGCCCTTGGCCGTGATATCACCCTGCGGGCCGTATTCCACGTAGAGCAGATAACGCTCGGTGCCGTCTGCCAACTGGACCTTATGAACGTAACGCTCAAGCTTGCCGTTGAATTTTACATAGAGCCAGACGGGGTCGCCATCGACAAAGCGTTTCACGGTCCCCGCGACGGCGTCGGCAAAGTTCTTGTATTCGGTCTTTGTCAGCAACATGCGGACATCGACGTTCATCACGGGCCGCGGGGCGATTGGCGAAGGTTTTCCTTCTTTTTCGGCCTTTTGACGCTGCTCGTCGGCGGCGATCATGGCCTGCCGTCGCTCCTCAACCTTCTTCATTTGCGGAAACTGGCCCGCCGCTGACAACGCTCCCCCGAACGTCAAAATCACCAAAAACAAGATCGAATATATTTTCACAATAACCTCCTCACGCGCGCCGTCGGCAAAAAGTTGCAAATTAGGTGTCAATCGACTCTAACTTGGATGCCAATATTCCAAATTCGATGCAAATTTTACCGTCGATCGATCAAAACGCGACAATATTGTTACCGCACACGATCGAAGGCGAAAAATTCCTGCGATCGCCGGGAAGTTCGGAGAGAAGCACAAACTTCTCTCCGTCGCCTACTTAAGCCTTGTGAATGCGGAATTTAACGTCTAAAATTCCGTCCACGATCGCATTCAGCGTGGCCGAAGATCTCATCGCAGCGTATGCCTTTTCTGAATCTGGATGGTAATAGCCGCCGACATCTTGTGACTTTCCTTGCGCCCCGATCAGTTCTTCATTGATCCTTGCTTCATTTTCCTGCATTGCTTTGGCTATGGGAGCAAATCTTGCCGAGATTTCAGCATCTGAGGTCTGGGTCGCCAAGCTCTCCGCCCAATACATTGCCAAATAGAAATGGGAACCGCGGTTATCGATCTGCCCGACCTTTCGGGCCGGAGATCTGTCGTTTGCTAAAAATTTCGCATTTGCTTCGTCCAAAGCGTCTGCAAGGATCTGGGCCTTTTTATTGTTTTGAGTTTGGGCCAAATGCTCCAAACTCGCCTGCAGAGCTAAGAATTCGCCAAGCGAATCCCAACGCAGATATCCTTCGTGCAAAAATTGTTCGATGTGTTTTGGTGCACTTCCGCCGGCGCCGGTTTCAAACAAACCTCCGCCGTTCATCAGCGGAACGATCGAGAGCATTTTTGCAGACGTACCAAGTTCGAGAATCGGGAACATATCGGTCAGATAATCTCTCAATACATTGCCGGAAACCGAGATCGTGTCTTTGCCTGCTCTGGCACGTTTCAGGGTTTCGAGCACGGCGTCTTTCACATCCATGATTCTGATATCGAGACCGGTCAGATCATAGTTTTTTAGGTATTTCTCTACTTTTTTAATGACCTGAGCGTCGTGTGCTCTGCCTTTGTCCAACCAGAAAATAGCCGGAGTGTCAGAAAGCTTTGCTCTGTTCACAGCCAGTTTTACCCAGTCCTGGATCGGAGCATCTTTGGCCTGACACATACGGAAAATATCGCCGGACTTAACCTTTTGCTCGAGTAGAACATTTCCGGTCTCGTCCTCTACTGTCACAGCTCCCTCGCCTGAAAGTTGAAAAGTCTTGTCGTGCGAACCGTATTCCTCGGCTTTTTGAGCCATCAATCCGACATTCGGAACCGAACCAAAAGTTCTCGGGTCGATCGCGCCGTTCGTTTTCATATCCTGAATGATCGCATCATAGAAACCCGCATAGGTCCGGTCGGGAATCATGCAAACGGTGTCTTCCTCGTTACCCTCCTTATTCCACATTTTGCCGCCGCCGCGAACAAGCGCCGCCATCGATGCGTCCACGATCACGTCCGAGGAAACGTGGAAATTCGTGATTCCTTTGTCCGAATTTACCATCGCGATGGCGGGACCATTTTCTATTGTTTTTGCGATGTCGGCTTTAATTTCGGCTTCCTGAGCATGCCCCGCGATTTTTTCGAACAGCGTGGCTAAGCCAAAGTTTGGGTTGATGTCCAACGCAGCAAAAGTATCCTTGTATTTTTCGAAAACGTCTTTGAAGTACGTTTCGACGATCGCCCCGAAAATGATCGGATCCGAGATCTTCATCATCGTTGCTTTCAGGTGTGCGGAAAGTAAGACACCTTTTTCTTTGGCTTCGGCAATTGCCTCTTGTGCAAAGGATCTGAGCGCCGCCAGATCCATTAGCGAAGAGTCAATTATCTCGCCCGCTTTCAGTGGGGCGAGATCTTTCAAAACTTGTTCAGTACCGTCATTTCCCCGGAAAACAATTCTGAATTTTCCGTCGTTTTCGACAGTGATCGAGTTTTCGGTTCCGTAGAAATCGCCGGAGTTCATGTGTGCGACCGACGTTTTAGAATCGGGGGACCAAACTCCCATTCGATGAGGATTAACTTTGGCATAATTCTTTACGGCTTTCGGGGCACGTCTGTCCGAATTCCCCTCACGCAATACCGGATTTACCGCACTTCCCAATGTGCGCGCGTATTTTTTGTTTATCGCTTTTTCTTCATCATTTTTAGGTTCTACAGGATAATTCGGCAATGCAAATCCTTGGTGCTGCAGTTCGGTGATCGCCGCCTCCAGCTGCGGAACAGACGCCGAAACATTTGGGAGTTTGATAATGTTGGCTTCAAGTTTTGCGGCCAGTTCCCCCAATTGTGCAAGCGCATCCGGAACTCTTTGGCCCTCTTTTAGGTATTCGGGAAAGTTGGATAAAATTCTGCCCGCCAGAGATATGTCCGGAACTTCGATCTCAATATTTGCGGATCTTGTAAATGCTTTTACGATCGGTAAAAACGAATGCGTTGCCAGCATCGGTGCTTCGTCCGTAAATGTGTAATAGATCTTCGATTTTTCTGCCATTGTATTGCCTGTTTATATTCTTATTTATTTTATTTATTGATCGGTTTTGATTATTAAATAACAGCTCTTTTTTACGCCGCTCGTCCGTCCGTGTATCAACCAATTGTACATCAGAACTGAAATCAACGACTACATCACTCGGGAGGATATCAAAACCATAAATTGCTGTATCGTATACGGAATAAATGGGCTACCGGGCGTATTGCACGAGCCGTTTTCTACCGTTAGGTTTAGCGCGGATGTTTGTTTTAGCCGCTTATCTCCATTACCATGGGTTGATGTCGGTTCAACAAATATGCCCTATCTGCGCCGCCGCCGTGACGCCGTCCGAGCGTTACCCTCATTACGTTTGCGAATCGTGCTACATGCGTGCCACAGATGAGGACGGCCGCCTTTTGACATTTACCAACGTCTCGCTCTCGGGCGGATTTGCCGCGCTATATCGCGATACGCACGAGGAACGCAATTCGAACGTCTGCTTTATCGACGGCGTCGAATGCCGGGCGGACGAGGCGCGGTTCGGCGGGATCGTGATTCAGCCATTTGACGCTGAAAACGGATCATAGACGGCAGTTTTCGTTCCCTCTCGCAAATATTCGCCGACCGATTGGCCGATCGGATACGCGAGAGCGTGAACATTACCCATCGTGGGCTTGGTATTCTTCGACCGTTCTGATACAACGTAGCGTTATGAAAAGTGCATTTCGTCTTTATTTCGTGTTGATCTTGCTTGGTCTGACATCGCCTCTGTTCGCTCAGGAAAAGAAGCTGACCATACTCTATTCGAACGACCTACACGCTCATCTTGAACCGCAAAAGGTCCCCTGGGTCAGCGACACTCGCTTCGTCGGCGGCTTTGCCAATATTGCCACGCTGGTCAAACGCGAAAAAGCCGCAAATCCGTACACGGTCTATTATGACGCTGGTGATTTTTTTACCGGTCCTTACATCAGTTCGCTGACCAAAGGCGAAGCGATAATCGATGTAATGAATTATCTCGGGCTCGATGCGGCGTGTATCGGAAATCACGAGTTTGATCACGGTTGGCAAAATGCCCGGCAACAATTTGCCAAGGCAAAATTCCCGATCTTAAACGGCAATATTTTCGAAACGGGCACGGACAAGTTGCTTTGGGATCATCCGTATCTAATCCAAAAAATAAATGGCGTCCGCATCGGCGTGATCGGAATGCACGGGAAATTTGCGTTCTACGACACAGTGTCCGATGAGATGATCCGCGGCATTGAGACCCGGGACGAAGAGGTTTATTTACGCAAGTACATCAGGGAACTAAAGGACAAGACGGACATTATCGTCTTGTTGATCCATGAGGGCATTCCCGGTCGACAATCTACGACGGGCTCCAAGGATGTCGCACGTAATCTGCAACGCGACATCGATCTCGCACGGGCTGTTCCCGGCATTGACGTTATTGTCACCGGACACGCACATCAGGGCACGCCTCAGCCACTGGTTTCAAACGGTACGATCATCGTCTCGACCGACGCATACACCATCGAACTCGGAAAGCTCGAGTTGACCTATGATACGAAAACCGACAAAATAACGAGCTTCAAAAACACACTCGATTACCTCTACGACGACGAGGTTCCCGACGATCCGGACACGGCAATGGCGATCGACCGTTGGAAGCAAAAGCTTAAGGTGATCACCGACGAAAAGGTGACTATCACACGGATCGCCCTCACGCGTTCCTACGGTGAAGAATCGAATATGGGCGATATGGTCGCCGACGCAATGCTCAACGAATACCCGACGTACGATTTTGCCGTGACCAACAGCGGCGGCCTGCGGCAGGACATCGATGCCGGCGTGGTTCGCGTCGGCGACCTGATCTCCGCCTTTCCCTTCCCAAACACCATTGTCCAACTCGAAATGAAGGGCAGTGATATGCGTGCGATCTTTGAGCACGGTGCCGCCCTAACGAATGGCATTCTACAGGTTTCAAAGGGGGTCGAGGTCGTTTACGACGAACGTAAACCGGTCGGCCAACGTATAGTGGTGTGCAAAATAAGTGGGGTGCCGCTTGACGACAGTAAGACCTACAAAGTGCTGACGTCGAATTTCTTAGCGGATGGCGGGGATGGTTTCCTGATGTTTAAGAAGACAGGGTCGTACAAAAACACCCACGTTGAAATGCTCCAGTCGATGATCAAATACCTTAAGAAATTTGATACATATGAGCAAAAGATCGATGGGCGGGTCAGGAAACTATAGCGTTTAATCTTCTCCGCAAGATCGAGGATCCGTTGAAGCGATAATATTCGGACGATGTTTCGGCTTCGTCCTTTTTCGTTTATTTGGTAGATTCAGGACGTGATGGCAAACATAACCGCTCGACCGTTGGTCGCAATAATCATGGGCAGCAAATCGGATTGGCCGACGATGGAGGTCGCCTCGCAGACGTTAGCGGAGTTTGGCGTTGAGCATGAGAGCAAGATCGTCTCGGCGCACCGGACGCCGGATCTGCTGTTCGAGTTTGCCAAATCGGCCGAGTCCCGCGGTATTGAGGTCATCATCGCCGGTGCCGGCGGCGCTGCTCACCTGCCCGGCATGTGCGCCTCGCAAACCGTTCTGCCCGTCCTCGGCGTACCGGTCGAAAGCAAAGCACTCAAAGGTCTCGATTCTCTTCTGTCAATTGCCCAAATGCCGGCCGGCATCCCCGTCGGTACGCTAGCCATCGGTCAGGCGGGAGCCAAAAACGCGGCTTTGCTGGCAATCGCGATACTGGCAAACTCGCGCCCGGCATTGCGTGCAAAGCTCCACGAATTTCGTTCGAAACAGACGAATGCCGTCCTCAGCGATCTGCTAAAGCCGACAGAGCGGTAAACATTGTTAAAATGTGTTGACAATCCTTGTCACAATAGCCTTAAATATATTAAGGAGGCCGCATCTCTTCTCCTCTCTATGCGGGTCATTGCTTAATGAAAGGTATCAAATGCAGTTCGTGCGGCCTGACTAATTTCGGATCCGAATTGTTTTGCCGGCGATGCGGAAGCGGGATCGGCCAATTTACAGCGACCAGATCCAAGAAACGCAATCCTCGCGAAGAGGCCAAACAGTCCTCGTGGCTTTATACGATCTTGATCATCGTGCTCATCGCCGGCGGCGCATATTATCTCTACGGTGGTTTTCTCAAATCGTTCGAGGAGGTTCAGTCCCCGGTTCCGGTTCAGACCAAAACCCCGGCACCAAATCCGCAGCCGGCCTTGACCTCGCGAACCGAGTCGGATAAGCAGCGGACCGTGCCGTTCAAAAACGCGATCCAAAACAGCCAGGGACTGTCCGAGGCCGACAGGCGGCTCGCCGAGACGCAAAAGCTGATGCAGCCCGCAAAGTAAGATCGGCCGCGAGTTCAAATCAGGCGAAAAGTAGGTTAATCTAACCTTTCGATGCTTTTCGCCGTTTTGCATTTGTGACGAAACCAATCCTTCCAAATTCGACGATCGGTGTGTTCGGCAGTGGGCAGCTCGGGCGGATGTTTGCTGTCGAGGCCCGCAAACTCGGCTACCGTGTTCACACCTTCTCGCCCGACAGTGATACGCCCACCGGGCAAATTGCGGACATTGAGACCCAGGCCGCGTACGATGACCTGTTCGAGGTCAGGGTCTTTGCTCAGAGTGTCGATGTAGTCACGTTTGAATTCGAGAACGTGCCGTCCGCGACGGTCGAGGCAGCGGCGGAATTTGTCGACGTATTTCCGCGCGGCGAGATCCTGCATATCACCCAAAACCGCCTGCGTGAAAAGACGTTCTTGTCAGGCAACGGCTTTCCTGTAACCCCCTACCGTTACATCGAGAATTTAGACGATCTTCGCTCGGCGGTCGATGAGTTGGGAATGCCGTGCGTGCTCAAAACGGCGGGTTTTGGCTATGACGGCAAAGGGCAGAGCAATATCAGGTCGGCAGCGGACATTGAGCCTGCCTTCGCCGCACTTGGCGGCAATGATGCCGTGCTTGAGGCGTTTGTCGATTTTGAAAAGGAAGTATCCGTCGTTTGTGCTCGCGATCAGCGAGGCAAATTCGCACATTTTGGCGTCGTCGAAAATGAACACGCCAACCACATTCTCGACATATCGTTCGCACCTGCGATCGTATCCGCGAGAGCATTCAATCAGGCGATCGAGATCGCTGAGAGCATCGCTGAGACGCTGGACTATGTCGGGACGCTATGTGTTGAGTTCTTTTTGACGCGCGATGACAGTTTGCTGGTCAACGAACTCGCACCGCGTCCACATAATTCAGGACACCTGACATTTGACGCCTGTGTCACTTCACAGTTCGAACAACAGTTGCGTGCGGTATGTGGATTACCCCTCGGGTCGACCGCGTTTTTCCGTCCCGCGGCGATGGCAAATCTGCTTGGCGACGTGTGGCAGGCCGGCGAGCCCAATTGGCCGGCCGCGCTCGAACTACCGGACGTCAAACTCCATCTCTACGGCAAAGCCGAACCGCGTCCCGGCCGAAAAATGGGCCATGTGACTGCGATTGCCGATTCGGCACCGGCGGCAGCGAAATTAGTCCGAACTGCTCGCGATCTATTAAAAACGACGGCCTAAGGCAACTCCGCCAATAACGCCGACAAATCCGACAACAATGCTTAGCAAAAGATAGGCAAATGCCAAAACGATCTGCCGGTCACGAACCAGTCCGAAGGTCTCCATTTCGAACGTTGAAAACGTCGTGAATGCACCGAGAAATCCAACGATGATCGCCATTCGTAAATTCTCACTGACCTGCACCTTGTCGGTTAGCAGGATCAGCAGAAACCCGATCAGAAAAGAACCGGATACATTTATTAAAAACGTCGGAAACGGAAATTTGTCAAAAAGATTTGCCACAGGCGAAACGTTGATCAAATAACGTGCGACCGCACCGAACGCACCGCCGAACGCAACCGATATTATCTTTCCAAAAGTTTCCATCTTTGTCTCCGAACCCAAAATGCGGCAAATTTCCAAGGCGATTATACATTTTTGGGCAAACTGAATCATTTGCCCGTCGTCAAACTACAAAGTAAACTCAACGTTTATGGCAGAGTCGCTTGAGTTTACGCATGGTGCCGGGCGCGAGACCGTCTATCGCGAATTGATCCCGCAGATCGAGGCACTGATCGGCGATGAAACGGATGTGATCGCGAATATGGCGAACATCGCCGCCGTTTTGCGCGAGGCTTTCGGATTCTTTTGGGTCGGATTTTATATCCGGCGTGGTGATCAGCTTGTTTTGGGGCCATTTCAGGGGCCGATCGCCTGTACACGAATCGATTTTGACAAGGGTGTCTGCGGCCACGCGTTTAGTACACAGGAAACTGTTATTGTCGCCGACGTTGACCGGTTTCCGGGCCATATCGCCTGTGCGTCTGCGTCCAGATCCGAGATCGTGGTTCCCGTATTCGGAGCAGATAATGCGGTTTTTGGTGTGCTCGACGTCGATAGTGATAGGCTCGACGATTTTTCGCACATAGATGCCGACGGGCTCGGAAAGATAGTACGGATTCTCGAAGCCGCACTTCGGGCACAGGCGTCGACGGTGGTTGATCGATGAACGCAATTGAATATCCATATTGGGTCTGGATCGTGTTTTTTGCGGTCGTCGTAATGGCGCTCATCGTCGATGTCGGCATAGTAAACCGCACGTCGCACGCCCCGACTGGTAAGGAAACGCTCGGATGGAGCGTTGTCTGGGTGTCGTTGGCGATCCTGTTCAATGTTTTTGTCTATTGGATCGTCGGTACCCAATTCAACGATTGGAACCTGGCTTTGGCCCAGGCTAAATTGTTTCTGACCGGCTACTTGATCGAGTTGTCCCTCTCGGTCGACAATCTTTTCGTATTTCTGCTGCTTTTCACCTTCTTTAAGGTCCCTAAGAAATATCAGCATCGCGTTCTCTTTTGGGGTATCCTCGGGGCACTCGGGCTCCGGATGATAATGATCTTTGCCGGGGCCGAGTTAGTCGAGAAATTTCATTGGGTCCTTTACATTTTCGGAGCGTTTCTTTTATATACGGGCCTCAAGATGTTTCAGGATTCGGATGAGGATTTTGATCCGCACGAGAGTTGGGCCGTACGTCTCGTGACCCGTTACATACGCATCTCAAAGGAATACGACGGCGAAAAGTTCTTTGTCGTCAAAGACGGAGTCCGTACCGGAACGATGATGTTGCTCGTCCTGATCACCGTCGAGATCACCGATCTCGTGTTTGCGGTTGATTCGATCCCGGCGATATTCGGGATCACGACCGACCGATTTATCGTCTACACGTCAAACATCTTTGCGATACTGGGCCTGCGAACTTTCTTCTTTCTACTTGCGGATATGGCCGAGGTCTTTCATTATCTCAAATACGGCCTGGCATTTGTCTTGAGTTTCATCGGCGTAAAAATGCTCTTGCCACTTCTTGCCGCAGGTTTGATAATGATAGTTGGCGACTCTGGCAGTTCGGCGACGGGTTTGTTCCTCCATCGGTTCCAATCGGGTGAATTCGATCAGGCGGTAATTAACATTTCGCTCGGCGTGGTTGTCGGGGCCATTGTTCTATCTATTCTCTTTTCTTTGGTGTTTCCGCAAAAGAATGCGGATGCCGAATAGATTCTCCGTTAATGGACGATAATAAGTATCGCAAATTTTATGTCGAATGGTGGAACATTCGAAAGAGCACGATCTTTGGATTGATCGTGTTCTGTGTGCTTTCGGGTGTCGTCGGCGGCGGAGCATGGTGGGCAACCAAGAACAATTGGTTCGCTCCGTCGATGGATATCGAAATCCCGAAAGACGCGGCCCGCATCGTCTCGTTTGAAGGAGACGTACGCATTATTCGGGCACAGACGCGCGAGACTATCCTGGTTACCAAGGAAACATATGTTGCCGCCGGCGACACCATTCAGACCCAGTCGGACGGCCGTGCCATCATCCAGATGATCGATGGATCGGTCCATTCGGTTCGTCCTAACAGCACTATAGTGGTTCGCGACAGCACATCGGTCTTCGGAGGCAGAAATGTTCGCGTGCGCGTCGCCGATGGGCAGTTAAATGTCCGAACCAACGACCAACCCGATGACTCTAAGAACATAGTCGAGCTAGGCGAGTCCGAAAATCAGCTGCAGTCCAAGACCGATGCGAGTTTTAGCACGAACGGTCCAAACGGCGGCGAGATACGCATCAGCCGTGGCGGCGTCGAAACGACGATCGCCGGCGATAAGACGACCATCGGAGAGAACGAATATGCGACCGTCAACAACGGCAAGTTGTCTGCCCGCGAAAAACTGCTCGCACCGCCGAGGCCTCAAACGCCGGAAAATTCTGCCCAGGTAGCAGATACGACCGGCAGCGGCGTCAGCGTCAATTTCACCTGGCTCGACGCCGAGGGCGGCAGTGCGGTGAGCTATTATCTGCAAGTCGCCCGATCACCGCTCTTCGCATCTGACTCGATCCTCGTAGATCGTGGCTCGATCCTCTCTCGCGATTTTCGACTGGCGGGAATGTCCCCCGGAACCTACTATTGGCGGGTGAAATCGACCGCAAAATCAGGCCAAACAACCAACTGGAACGAACAATGGAAGTTCACGGTGGTCAAGGCGGGCGGCAACGTCTCGATCGACGCCGGCGAATGGGTGGTCGAATCGGTCGGCGGAAACGTATTTCTGATAAGCGGGCGAACGCAGTCGGGGATGGTTGTCCGCTCGCTCGGGCGTTCGACCTTCGCGGGACCGGACGGGGCCTTTAAGCTCCAGATCTCGACTCCGTCGGCCGAGGCATTTGTCGAGATCGGAGATGACCGGGGTAACCGCAGCGGGTTTATTATCTCATTGCGGACCGGCAATGTGACGGGCCGGTACTAACCAATATGGGTTCAGACCACAGCCATGGACCGGATCTTCATTCAGACCGAAAACGGGGCCGCCTGGTTCTCTCGCTGTTACTCACATCGATCTATATGATCGCCGAGGCAGTCGGTGGCTGGCTGACAAATTCGCTCGCGCTTCTGGCGGACGCCGGACACATGTTGACGGACGTTGCCGCACTCAGCCTGACACTCTTTGCATTTTGGTTTGCTGCCCGCCCCGCAACCTCACGTAAGACCTACGGTTATTATCGTCTTGAGATATTGGCGGCGTTTGTAAACGGCGTTGCTCTCGTGCTGCTGTCGATATGGGTCATATACGAGGCGATACTACGCTGGCAGTCGCCGCCGCAGGTACGGGCGTTCGCGCTTTTGATAGTCGCGGTCGGCGGGTTGATCATCAACATCATTGTTGCCAGGGTTTTGCATACCGATCATGAGCACGATCTCAATATGCGGGGGGCTTTTCTGCACGTGCTCGGTGACCTGCTCGGGTCGGTGGCAGCGATCGCCGCCGGACTGTTGATATTGGCTTTTGGGTGGATGTGGGCCGATGCGGCTTGCAGCATTCTGATCAGCTTTATCATCATTTTTGGTGCGTGTCGGCTTGTGTCTGACTCGGTAAACATCTTGCTCGAGGGGACGCCGCGGCACATTGACTACGCCGCAGTAGAAAAAATGCTGCTCGCGACTGATGGCGTCATCGGCGTACACGACCTGCACGTTTGGACGATCTCATCCGGGATCGATGCTCTTTCGGTTCACATCAATCATCACGATGATGTTTCTCATTCGGAGTTGCTTGCGGCGGTTCGCGATCGCCTGAGTGAACAGTTCGGCATCGGCCATCTGACGATCCAGATGGAGACGACGCAACACGAGACCGAGGCGCTATACGTGTGCGAGACCGGTTCGAGATGTTTTGAAGCCGCCCGCCAATCCTGACCGCCGACCCAATGCCGAAACTTGACCTCAATTACGGAAACACCACGCTCCCATTCGAATACGACGAGAGCCGATTTGACGTGCTCGCCGGAGCCCACAATGGTGTCGCGTTGACGGACGCCGAGATCGGCCTGCGACTCGACACCCCGACTGGATCACGGCCGCTCGAAGAGATCATTTCTCCGGGCGAGACCGTTCTAATAGTCGTTCCGGACGGCACGCGGCAGATAGGTTGCGGCCAGGTCGTGAACCTTCTGGTCCGGCGACTGATCGCAAACGGAACTGCTGCCTTCGACATTCGCATCATTTTTGCGACAGGCATCCACCGCCGGGTATCCGATGAGGAAAAAGCTGAGATCCTTACCCCGTTTATCGCACAGCGGATAAAAACGCTCGATCACGCACCACGTGACCTGATGCAGATCGTCCGCCTCGGCAAAACGAGCGGCGGCATCCCCGTCGAGTTAAACCGTGCACTCGTCGAACACGATCACGTTATCCTCGTCGGCGGCGTTTCGTTTCACTATTTTGCGGGCTTTACCGGCGGCCGAAAACTCATCTGTCCCGGCCTCGCATCAACGCGAACGATAGCGGCGACACACAAATTGGCCTTCGACTGTGACACGATGGACCGGCGTCACGGCGTCGGCACCGGCATACTCGACGGCAACGCCGTGCACCAGGCCTTTGTCGATGTCGTCCAAATGGCCGCTCCCGCATTTGCGATCACGACCGTAGTCAATGAGGCAGGTGAGATCACGGATCTATTCTGCGGCGATTGGCAGAGTTCGCATCGGGTCGCGTGCGAGGAATATTCCCGAAAACATACGATCAAACTTGCCGAACGGCGAGAGATGGTCGTCGTCAGTTGCGGCGGTTGGCCGCACGACATCAATATGATCCAGGCACACAAGGCACTCGATGCCGCGTCGAAGGTGTGCGCGAGCGGCGGCAAGATCGTCTTTCTTGCCGAGTGCCGGTACGGTCTCGGCCGCAACGACTTTCTCGATTGGTTTTCGGCCGGTAACAGCCGCGAGTTGGCGTCGCGGCTCTGTGACAAATATCAGGTCAACGGCCAGACAGCGTTCAGCCTGCTGCAAAAGACCGAGCGATTTGACGTACGGATCGTCACCTCGCTCGGGGACGACGCGATCCATGCGATGCGTTTCTGGCGAGCGGTCGCCGCTGATCTTGAAATTGGAAAAGCCGCCCGGGACACGAGCGGCTATATCATCTTGCAGGGTGCGAAATTAAATTTTCAGATCACCGGACGGTAAATGTGCGGGCGATCGAATCTGTCTGATTCTGTATCGATCTCAGGCTGTCTTTCTGCCCCGTGAACCGTATTATGTAGATCGTCGTGTCGTTAACGCGAAGAAAGTACATTCGGCCGGACATTGCCCGTCCGGTCCGAACAAATTCGAAATTAAAGATGACTCCCCGGTGTTTGCCGGCAAAATTTTCTTCTTTACCCGCCACGTAGCCCGGTAGAAACTGGAGTTTTTGTTCCTCATCGCGGATCGTATCGGTCATCAAAATATCCTTTCGCGTCGCTATCTTTCTGACCTCAAGGTGCCCGAGCGTCCGGTCGATGTAGACATACTCGACATTGGGGCTCGTATCCGACGGCTTTACCGTCAACTTCCACCTAGCGTCGGGCAGCGTAAACGAATAATCGACATTCGGAGCACTGAATGTCTCATTCTGGCCGAACGCAAACGAAGCGAACGTCGCCAAAAACAACGCAAAGACTGAAATTTTTAGTCCGTATCTTTTCATTTCGTCTAATACTAACAAATCAATGAGCAATCTTATCCTAAAATCGTACGATCTGGTGAATGTGATGTTCTCCGACGGACATTTGTTGTCCGGAACCGCTTCGGCGAACCATAGTAATTTGGCGCAGATTTGTCGCCCTTTGAGCCGTCGGAGACGTCTAAATGTGCAGATGATTCATCCGCACTTGAGATTAATGAGGTACGAAATTATGAAAAATATGAGGTCTTTCGGACGAAAAACTGCCGCCATACTGATGGTTTTGTCATTCCTGACGCCGCTTGCCGCACTCGGGGCTGATCCCGCCGTTCCGGGAAAACCGTTGACCGAGGAACAAAAGATCCTTCATGTTTTGAACCGTCTCGGGTTTGGTGCACGGCCCGGCGACGTCGAAAAAGTAAAAGCGATCGGCCTACAGAAATATATCGATCAGCAGTTGGATCCGTCGTCGATCCCCGACCCCGTGGCTGAAAGTAAGGTCAAGGGGCTCGATATTTTCAGTATGTCGACCGCCGAATTGTTCGCCAAATACCCCAATCCGGGAGCGTTGCTTCGCCGCCTTGACGGCCGCAATGGTAAGCAGGCTGCGACAAAACCCCCGGCGGACCCGGCCAATATGAAAGATATGCCGGCTGCCGGTCAGCCCGCCCCGGCCAAGGATCCGAATGACGTGACGAAAGCCGAACAGCAGGAACGCCGCCAACGTATCGCCGAACTCTATCGGCAATACGATCTCAAACCGGCCGCCCAACTTGTGCCTGAGATCGCCGGCAACCGCGTACTGCGGGCCGTTTATTCTGAACGCC
This sequence comes from Chloracidobacterium sp., assembly GCA_043788335.1. GTDB lineage: Bacteria > Acidobacteriota > Blastocatellia > Pyrinomonadales > Pyrinomonadaceae > OLB17. The sequence continues at coordinate 15,076 of JAYVUD010000225.1, forward strand.
AGCTTCAGGAAGTGATGGTCGATTTTTGGCAAAACCATTTTAATGTGTTCGCCGGCAAGGCGGCGGTGAAATGGTACATCCCGAGCTACGAACGCGATGTTCTGCGAAAGAATGCACTTGGTAATTTCAAAGATCTGCTGATAGGTACGGCCTCGCACCCGGCAATGCTGTTCTTTCTCGACAATTTTCAGTCGGTCTCGCCAAATGTTCAGCAACCCGGCAATAATGCCAACGCCCAGCGTCTGCAGCAGTTGATCAAGAACGGGGGCCAGCTCCCGCCGCAGGCACGCGAACGCTTGAAAAAGCTCTATGGTGTGAACGATGCCCAACTCGACCAGCGTTTGAAACAAATGCGTGATAATCCGCAGGTGACCGCAGCTCAAAATCGGCCAAGCCGCGGCATTAATGAAAATTATGCTCGCGAACTGATGGAACTCCACACGCTGGGTGTCGACGGCGGCTACCGGCAGCAGGACATCATCGAGGTAGCCAAGTGTTTTACCGGATGGACGATCGCTGACCCGCAGGGCTATCGCCGGGCAGCTGCGAGCATGATCGACGGTACCGAGGACCAACGGATCGCTCGTCAGCAGCGGCAACAGGGCGTACCGGACAATATCGACAGTGGCGAGTTTTATTTCAACTCGCGATGGCACGAGGGCGGCCCGAAAACCGTACTTGGCCAAACGATCAATGAGGGCGGAATGAAAGACGGCCTCAAGGTGTTGGACATCCTCGTCAACAGCCCGGCGACCGCCAAGTTCATTGCCAAAAAGCTGGCAGTCAAATTTGTCAGTGATAACCCGAGCGAGGGCCTCGTTTCGAGGGTTGCCGATGCTTTTCACCGTTCCGGCGGTGACATTAAGACGACCTTGAAGGCGCTTTTCAGCGACAAGGAATTTTTCGCCCCTGAGAATTATCGGGCAAAGATCAAATCGCCGTTTGAACTTGCGGTCAGCTCGATCCGGGCGGTCGGCGCCGAAACGAATGGCGGGCCGCCGATGCTGGCGATGCTCAATAAACTCGGTGAGGTCCCATACGGTTATCAGGCTCCGACCGGCTACCCGGACATGGCGGAAGACTGGGTCAACACCGGCGCCTTGCTCGAGCGTATGAATTTTGCCATCGCGTTCGCCAGTAACCGCATTCCGGGGACAACGGTCGACCTCAAGAGTTTCAAAGGGCAGGACCGGGCAAAGGTACTCGATGGTGCAATCGCCATGATCCTCGGCGGCGAGATATCGCCGGCCACGCGGGCGACCCTCGTCAAACAACTCGATCAGCCGTTGCCTGAGGTCAAAGCGGGCAAAGAGTTGACCGATGATTCGCTGACGGTTCCGAATATGCGCAATGCCGGACAGGCCGGCGCACGGCAGAACCGCCAGGGACGTCTGCTGACCCCGAGTGGTGATCCCGAGATCTACAAGGCGGTCAGCCTAGTTCTCGGAACGCCCGAGTTTCAACGTCAATGATTTGTAAACGATTCAATGAGCCGAAGGCCGTTTCCGTTGGTCTTCGGCTCTTTCTATCGAAAAATATGACTCACATTTTCAG
>JAYVUD010000226.1:0-30937 GCA_043788335.1 Chloracidobacterium sp.
ATGGGTCGATAGTCCGCCGCCGCCGGAAGAGGTTGAAACGACGATCGTGCCGGGCTGAGTTGGCTGGACGACGATCTTGCTGATCGCCGTCATTGTAAACGTCCCCGTAACGCCGTTGCCGTAATCTGCCGACGGGTTGATCGGGCCGGCCATTGCCGGGCTCGCCTGGCTCGCATTATCTATCCGGTAAAGGCCTGAACCAAAATAGCCAGTACGCTGTTCGCCGGTGCCGACGTAGACGATGTCCGGATTTGACGGGGCAAACGCGATCGCTCCGATCGACAGCGTTCCAAGAGCTGTCAGGCCGCCGGATTGCAGTTGGACCGTATCCATCATCGGCGTCCAAGTCGGCTGAGCCGCCGTTCCGTTGAGCGTTCTGTAGAGCCCGCCACCCGCCGTTCCGACGTACACAATATCAGGGTTGGTCGGATGCACCGCAAGCGAGATGATCCGGCCCGTGACCGGGTCGATACGCGTCTCAGTCTGCCCGAGCGGTACAGGAGCGGGACCGACCGGTGCCCAACCCGCTACGCTGACAGCGTCGGGGCCAAACAGGCTCGAGGCACGCGCTTGTTCCTGAGCAAGTAGCTCGCTGCCCATCCGGCTGATCGCCCGGTCGCGAGCACTGGGGTCAAACGGACGATCCTTTTCGTATCCTCGCTTCATCAATGTCCACTCATCACGAGCGGCCATAAAGGCTTCTTTGTCAACCTCTTGGTGTCCGGGCGGAAGGTCCGGGTCACTGGAAAAATACTGGCGGATCTGAGCTTCGACCTGCAGGATGGAACCCCAACCCACAAACACGCCGATAGCCAGAACCGAAATTGCGCCGATTGCGATCAATTTTTTCATTGTTTTTAATTTTGGTTTGCTTTTTATTCCCAGCTCAAACGCCGAACGGCTGGTTTATGTGACACGGACCTAGCTGATTCGCTGCAATGTGCCGCCGGAATTACAGGTCATTTCGACGACAGTAAATTTCTTTTTCAGTGATTCGAGCGCTTTTCGCTGCTCTTCTTGGATCTCCAGATAATCCGGCGGCGGGTTTCCCCAGCAGCCCTTTAATTGGAAAAACCGGATCTGCTTGCGGTGTCGGTCGACCAGTTTGCCGCCCACGCATCTCGCGTGCAGAGTCTTCAATTTTTGCGAAACCGTTACCTTATCGCTCGTCCGGACCCCCGACGACGATGTGCGGATATTGAAACTGACAATGTTATCCGGCTTGATATCCGGCGGGAGGCACGGGTACTTTTGGGCACGCGCCGAAAGGCAGCCGAACCCGATGACTAATACTATAAAAATGATCTTAATTGGAATCGTAAAAGCTCCGTTGTCCGGCCAAATGGCCCGGACCCTAACCACGCAGGGCAACTGCCTCCCCGGGACAATCAAATACTATCTATCGCCGTTTAAGCGTTCATCTACCCGGCAAACCGGACACCAACCTTATTGAAAGGAGATTTCTTCTAGGGAAAGTTACAGTATTTTCGATCAAAAGTCTAGCCAAACTCACGGCTGCCATTTACTTTGGGGCATCTCGCGACCCGCGTCTCAGACCTTCGGTTCTCGCCGGTGTTTGGATGTCGCTATTTTAGCTAGGCTGCCGCCCGGAAACAGACGAACTTACTCGACTCGCCAATTACGCTGATCGCCAGTGCCGAATGGCCGTGCATATTCTCAAACGTCAATTTATCCATTACGACAATAACTTGCTTATTGTCCGCAAGCGTTTTTTCGATGTCGTTCACGTCCGTTGTGAGCAGTGCGTTGCGATGGCCGTACCAGATCAATTGATTCTTGAGATCCCATTTAAGTTCCCCGTATGTATAGACCACCACCTTTTCGTCGAGTGCAGTCGCGGCGTCGGTCATTGGGGCGATGACCCGCATATCTTCGGCACGAGTCAGATAATTGGGCACCAGAGCGACGACGATCGCGGCCGGTGCCAAAACTGAGAACACTATTCGGGCGGCTTTCACGCGTTTCGTCGGCGCGAGCAAATTCGTCAGTGCATACGCCGAAAATATCGCAAAAACCGGGAACGCCGGCATTATATAGCGATAGATCTTCGCATCGGCAAAGCTGAACGGAACGACCACGATGACGAGCCAGATGAACAGCAGACTCTCCGTATGCACCGCGTTGTCCTGCGCTTTCTTGAGCGATAGGTACATCCCGTAGAACATAAACGGAAACCATGGTATGTAGAGCTGAACTGTCTGAAACAGGTACTCGAAATACCACAAAAAATGCTGAAGACTGGTGCGACCGTCGCCGGCGGCCGAATGTGCGAGAAAATTATCCACGTGCCTCGTGACAAACGTGTCGCCGAAGAGCAGGTATTCGCGGGCGTACCAGGTCGCCGGGATCGCCAGGCAAATAAGTAGAAATCCCAGAAAATATACCGAGAAAAGCTGATCGAATCGGCGACAGCAAGATATGAACACGATGATTATAACCGCCGGAAAAAATCCCATCGGCGATCGTACCAAGACGGCGAGGCCCGTTGCCGCGCCGCTCGCGAGCAAGTATGCATTGTGCCGCCGCGTGAGCACGAAAAAGTAGATAGCGAGTGTGAAAAAGAAGGTAAACGGCACGTCCGTCATCGGGTGGCTCGCATATTTCAGAAAATACTGCGTCGTCGCCATACAGAGCATCGACAGCACGGCTAGCCATTCGCGTTCGGCCGGATCGTCAATGTCGTCCGAAAACATCTCTTTTGCCAGAAAATAGACCAGCACGATCGTCGCCCAACCGAGCACTACGCCCGGCACCTTGGCGGCGGCGTCCGATACACCAAATAGCTTAAATGACAGTGCGACCAACCATATAAACAGCGGCGGTTTGTCAAAATCAGCCTCGCCGTTCAGGCTCAGCGTCCACACGTCACCGGACTGGACCATCGCCCTCGCTTCGTGCGCATATGCGGCATCGTCATACCCGCTCAGATCACCGTGCGGAATGCCGCCGGCAAGTACGACGGCCGCCCAGATAGCGATAAATACGGCAAAATACCGCGGCGTCCCGACGCTCAGCCAAATCGTTTTCAGAAATTGTGCGATCCTTCCCATCCTAGACGCCGACCGCCCCGCCCTTGGCATCCGCCCAGTTCACCAGTTCGATATCCGATCCGGCGATATGCTCCCAGATAGCCGCCCCGAGCAGGGCCCGATGCTCAAGTTCACCGTTCATGTGTCGATGCGGAACACCATCATAGAGGCTCGGGTGGATGATAAGCTCCGTCAGACCTTCTTTGAGGTTCCCCAGATCGTTGATCATCTCGGCCTCACCGTACGCTCCGGCTCGTTTCAATCCGAGGAAATGATCATTGACCACCAACCCGCCCGCCGGCGATAGCGTCATCGCTACCGTCGCCGAACCTGCCAATGCGAACGCCGCCGCCCGCCGCCTGCCAACGCGGTTGCGTTCACGCGGCAACCGCACGGCGGATATGTTGTATTCACGACAAAGCCTCACTATGATACGCCAAAACGGCGGAAAAGCATGTATGTGCTGATGGCTGTCCGCATGCGAGATCACACGGCCCGATGCCAGCAGATGCTCGATCTGCTCGCGCCATTCCATTTCTACGGCCCGGGCGACAGCTCGCGGTGACGTTAGCCATCGTGACAACACACTCGAAAGTTCTGCAAACTGCCCGTTTTTGCCGAGGATCGGAGCGACCCGCTCGGGAGCTAAAAGTGAGATTCCCTCAACGACATTCAGGTGAATGCCGACGCTGCAGTCGTCGCGGCCGGCTAAAAATGCCGCCGCTTCGTCGAAAAAGAGCGAGTTGGCCAGTACCGAAACGCTCTTTAATCTCCCGGCGGTGATCAGATTGCCGATCGCATCGTTTACCTCTCTGCTCAGGCCATAGTCGTCCGCGTTTATGATCAGTCTTTTGCCCATTCAGATGTGCTTACTCTCAGGGACCGCTGGAGCAACTTCCAACTGCCGGACCCAAGTTGGGAAAAAAGGACGCCCATCATCGCCCATACCAGGAATTGATAATTTTGCTGGCTCAAAAAGGTATGGCTTTGCCACAGTAGCCACGATTCCATTTCCACCACCGCGACAGCCGCCGCCGCCAAACCGATCCGCCAGCCGAAAAACACCGACGCGAGGCTAAATTCCAGCGTCAGCAAAAGCCATCCCAACGTCTCGGTATACCCGATCCCGCTCAAATTCAAGATCAGCGCCGTCATCGCCATCACAAAAAATGCGCCAAATTTCACCAACGGCGAAACACCGAGAAAAGTGAGCAGTGACGGACGGCTGTTGAGCAAGTTCGAAGCGTAGCCCACCATTTCTCGAAATATATTGACGATCACCGCCGGACGCGATAGCGTCGACAGCCCGCGTTCACGCGGAAAATACGTCATCGGATATTCAACGATCGTCAGCTCTCGGCGCTGTGCCTCGAGCAATATCTCAACATCGATAAACGACCCGTCGGACGCAAACCTGGCCTGCCGCAGGAACCTCCGCGGAAAGACCTTACATGCAAAATTAACGTCAGCGATATAGAGCCCGAACAGCAGCCATATCAGAAAATTGTAGCCTTTCGTCAACACCCATCGGCGAGCACCCTCGCCGCGATTTAGGCGGCAGCCCGCAATGACCGAGTTGTCGTCCGCCTGCGATATCAGGTCGGGGATCAGTTCAAAATCGAACGGCAGATCGGCGTCCGTGTAGAGCACAAAGTCGGTGTCCGACGCATTTAGCCCCGTGCGGATCGCCGCGCCGAGCCCACGGTTATTTTCGTGCCGAACCAGTCGGATCCGCTCGTCGACCTCCGCCATCCGAGTCGCGATCGTCGCCGTTTGGTCGAGGCTGCCGTCGTCAACAAGCACGATACCGGCAAATCCGGGCTGCGTGCCGACCGATCTCATGATCTTCTCTACCAGCGGCCCGACATTCTCCTCCTCATTGAAAAGGGGAACTACGACCGAAAACGTCCGTTCGTCATTAGTTTGCATAATCGATATTTGAAGACCTCTTCGCCCAGTGCAAAAAAGTCTCAACCAAATGCAAACTCGCCTCGTCTAAACAAGACGATGCTGTTTGTATTGATGCATTTTTTTGCATTACAAACCGTCACGGGTGGTAAGGTGTTTGGCTTTCTCAGGGCAACGACACTTTACCGCCTATTTTTTGCGTTAAAATTTATCGAGATCTCTTTTCGCTCGCTATGGTGTGAGGTCCGCCCCAACGGGCAGCCACATAGACGTTTTGATAGTGTTTTCTCCACTGTGAAGTATCCATCAAAACGCTATCGGTGCAAATTGGCGGCTATCTCTTTTTATTATCGGAATACGGTCTTACATAGCGTAGGATGATGTCCTACGTTTGTCTCCGATGGTCCCCGCCGTCTTGCGGTCTATTGCAGTAACCTATTTTCGAGGGCGTAACGCGTGAGTTCCGAGTTAGTGGTCATGCCCATTTTTTCCAGAATGCGGGTGCGGTACGTACTGATGGTCTTGACGCTGAGCATCAACTCGGCCGCGATCTGCCCGACCGTCTTTCCGCTCGCGAGCATCATAAAGACCTCGTATTCGCGGTCCGACAGCAGTTTATGCTGTTCTTCAACGTTCTTGGTCCCGATAAAATTTGCCAGATGTTCGGCCACCGTCGGACTTATATATCTGCCGCCGTCGTATGCTTTCCTGATCGCCTCGACCAGTTGCTCGGGTGCAGATTCTTTGGTCATGTAGCCCGCCGCTCCGGCCCTGATCGCCCGCACGGCATACTGGTCTTCGGGGTGCATACTCAGCATGATCACAGGCAAATGCGGGTGCAAACGCTTGATGTCCTTGAGCGTTTCGAGGCCGTTTCGGCCGGGCATCGCGATATCCAGCACGACCACGTCTGCCGGTTTCTCACGGATAAGATTGAGCAGTTCCGCCCCGTTTTGAGCTTCGCCGGTGACCAACAACCCGTTGTCGTTTTCGACGATCTTGCGTAATCCGTGCCTGACTATCGCGTGATCGTCCGCTATCAGAATATTGATCATCGTCGTCATTTCCTCTCAACCGAGCGACGTCGTCAGCAGCACCACCGTGCCGTTCTCAGCCCCGCCTGTTATCTCGAGCTCCCCGCCGACCAGACGTGCCCGCTCCCGCATCCCGAGTATCCCGAGCGAACCGCCGCTCCCGAGATCGCTCTCACCGATCCCTTTCCCATCGTCCTCTACCCGCAGTATAAGGCGTTCGCCCAGTTTCTTTAAGTTGACCGTGATGGTATTAGCCTCGGCGTGGCGTGTAATATTGGTCAGCGTTTCCTGAAAAATGCGGAATATCGCGGTCGCCGCCTCAGCGTCGAGTTCGATGTTTTCGATATTTGCCGAGAGCACGCACGTAACCCCCGTCCGCCGCTGAAACTCGCTCGCCTGCCATTCGATCGCGGCCACCAGGCCGAGGTCGTCGAGGATCGGCGGGCGCAGTTCCGTTGCGATCCTGCGAACCGTGCCGATAGTTGCATCGATCGAACCCATCAGGTCGCCGATCTGCCTTTCGGCCTCGGCAGGGTCTGCCCCTACATCGGCCGATGCCATCTGTCGGCTGAGCGAGTGGATCTCCATCTTCATCCCGGTCAGCGCCTGTCCGAGCTCATCGTGGATCTCGAGCGCGATCCGCTTACGCTCCTCCTCACGCAGTACCTGCTGATGGAGCGACAGCGCCTGCAGTTGGTTGCGCGACTCGTTTATCTCATCGGTCGCCTTGGTCCGCGACACGATCAGCCAGCAAAACGCCCCTCCCTCAGCCGCAAAGACGACCATTCTGAGAATGTCGTCCAAGCTCCCGCTTAACTGATACTCGGGCGTGATGAAAAAATAATCGACGACCACAGCCGACAAGATCGTTGCAAACACCCCCGGCCGTAACCCGTGTTTCCACGCCACGACCACGATCGCAAACAGAAACAACGGCGACGCGAACGATTTGATGACGACCCAGATCAGCAGCGTCAACCCGAGTGCCGCACCGACGAGCAGCGTCGCCGTCCCGTACCGGATCAAAAATGACCCGATCGTCGACACTTTCCGAATTGATTTTATATCTACAGTTGCGATACAGCGAATATAACCCAAAACCAAAAAAAACGTTAATTCGCCCGTCCCGAGTGTCACTACTGCCGATCGAAAACCCCCACGCCGCCCACCCGCGACCTCGCCCTTATGACTTGGGCCTTGGGACCTGGGACTTACGCCTCGGGCCTTGGGCCTCAAACCCGAACGCGTCCAAATTCCCGCAGCAATGGTGCCAGATGTTCGACCGCCGCGGCGTGGGCCGGGCCGTTGGTAGCGAGGATGCCGTTGAGGTTTTGGAGTTCGGCGCGGTTGTAGACCATATCACCGCCGAAAAGGTCGGTAAAGCGGCCGCCGGCTTCTTCGAGTATGATCTGCGGGGCACATGTGTCCCACAGTTTTGTTCGCGGGCTCGGGTGAATGTAAATGTCGCAGGACCGGTTGGCGATCAGGCTCACCTTGAGACCGACCGAACCGCGGTTGACGATCTGCGGAAAGCCGAAATATTCGATAATGCGGCCCATCCGCGGGCTCCGATGGTCGCGGGACATTGCGATCGTCATCGCCGTAAAATCCGTGTGCGCGGACGTCCGCACCTGCACCGGATCTGCGTCGCCGATCGCTACAAATGAGCCGCCGCCCTTTACCGCATAACTCAGCGTCTCGTGCACCGGCAGATAAACGACGCCGACGACCGGCACGCCGGCTTCGACCAGACCGATCTGAACGCCGAAATCACCGTCTTTCTTAACAAATCCGGCGGTCCCGTCGAGCGGGTCGATGATCCAGACACGCCGCGCCGCGAGACGCCGCCCCGTGTCGTCGGCCTCCTCCTCGGAGAGGACCGCGTCGTCCGGAAACGCGGCTTCGATGCCGTCGACGATCATCCGGCTCGCTTCTTTATCAGCGATCGTGACCGGTTCGTAGTGGTTGTCGGCGCCTAGCTTCTGGATCGTTTCAAAATCAGTCGCGTAATGTTCGAGTATTCGTTTTCCCGCGAGACGCGCCAGAGCGATCGCCGTTTGGAGTTCGTGCTGCAGCATTACCTACAATCTACCACGGCCCGGCGACGAGCGGGTAATCCGGGCCTGTTTTCAAGAGATATCGACCGCCTCGACGATGCCGCAGCGAGGACACACGAGAAATCGGCGGGTCCGGTCGGTCCATTTTGCCAAGGCTCGCGTCTCAAGCCGCGGAGCGCCGCCCTCGACCTCGCCCTCGCGATAAAAACGTGCCGTGCCGTGGTCCGTCACCGGCACGGGCTCGAGTTCCCGCTCGCACGGCCGACAGATCCACCCATGCCCGTCGTTATAAAAATCATTAAGTTCGATCATCTGAATATGTCCCTCAAACTTCGGTTTGACAATATCCGACAAGCTCTACTTTGTCGACACAAACCCCTACGATCAATGGCGTCGAGCTCGAAACCTCCGCGTGAACGTAATCGCCGAGGGCGTCGAGACCATGGAACAGCTTGAGTTTCTCGATTCGCTCGCGGGCGGCGAATGGCAGTTCGATCTCTTTAGCAAACCGCTCCCGGCGGGCTAATTTTTCAAACTCCTCGCCGAAAACGCCTCATTGCAGGATAGCATGGGGCATTTATCAACAACGATGTGTAGCAGTTTGCCCGCTTATGACGACCACTCCATCCCTTTGTTCCACACACACTGCTAAAATACCAATTCACGCAAATAAATAAAACTCCGCTATGTACCCGTGAATACAGCGATTTAGCCGACTCTGGCATTATCTTGGACTGCGGCACATCTATTGCCCAGGCCCTTTTGGGGATAGTGATGCCAGCCGTCAACATTTCACATAATTCTCCCCCGAAACCCATCTTTTTTGGGTTCCTGAGCCACGATCAGCGCGTTCAAATGGTAATTATGGAGGCGATAAATGCCAACTCCGATCTTGGACTCGAACGCCGACAACCAGACTCGCACCGCTCACTGCGTTTGCGTGCCGACGATCTTAGGATATGCAAATGACGATTCAGAGTCATTTGCTCATGGGAGAGAGATCCGACCGATGAGCCAAGAATTTGAAATAAACGAATGCAAAACAGCCGGGGAATACCGGGGTAACCCGGAGACGCAGTTCAAAATGCTATTCGACGCCAATCCGCAGCCGGCCTGGGTCTACGATCTTGAGACATTTAAGATTCTTGAGGTAAACATAGCCGCTGAGCAGTTCTATGGGTATACGCGCGAAGTTTTTCTGAACAACATCACCCTCAATGATATTACGCAAGATCAGGGCCCGGAGGACGTTTTGCAAAGCGTTTCGCGCGTTGCGACCGATCAAGATAGGATTCGGGTTTCGGCAAAGCACATTAAGTGTGACGGGAGTCTCGTCGATGTCGAGGTTAGCTCCAATGTGGTTACCTTTGCTGACCGCCCGGCGAAGATTGTGTTTGTAAATGAAATTACCGAGAGACTTCGGCTTTTAGCCGAATCACGGACGACGGCCGAGATCATGCATGGTGTTACGACGACATCAAATCTCGCGGAATTGCTAACACTGGCTCACCAAGCTATCGGCCGCGTGCTCTATGCCGAGAATTGTTTCGTTGCCTTAGTAGACGAAAAAACTCAAGTTCTGGATATGCAGTTTTTTGTCGACAAGGTAGATGAAACTCCAACGAACGCAAAATTAGGTCGCGGCCTGACCTCGTATGTCTACAGAACCGGACGTCCGATTTTAATGACTCCGAAAATAATTAGCGAGTTGATCGAGACCGGAGAGGTCGAAATGGTCGGAACTCTTCCGGCTGTCTGGCTGGGCGTCCCGCTTCAAACACCCAATGGGATCATCGGTGTATTGGTAGTACAGCATTACGATGACCCTGACGCCTACAGCCAGCGGACCGTCGACTTCTTGACATCGGTGGGAGACCAGATCGCCCTCGTCATCCAACGCAAGCGTGTCGAGGACGCGATGCGGAAAAGTGAAGCAAAATTCAGAGATCTTTTTGACAATGCCCCGGTTGCTTATCACGAACTCGATACCGAGGGACGGTTCACACGGATCAACAACACAGAAGAACTATTGCTCGGCTATACAAATGAGGAACTTAAGGGGCGGCATCCGTGGGAGATCATTGTCGAAAATGTACCTGGGGATTCTATTAAGGAAAAACTCGCCGGAACGACCCCTCTGCAGGCCTTTGAACGGACTTTCATTCGAAAAGACGGCTCACTGGTTTCGGTTCTGAAGGAAGAACGAAGGATATATGACGAGAACGGGAAAACAACCGGGATTCGCACGACTCTGCAGGACATCACTCCGCAAAAGAAATTAGAGGAAGAGCTCCGGCAGGCCCGCGATGTCGCTCTCGAAGGTGCTCGGCTTAAATCGGAGTTTCTCGCCAACATGAGCCACGAGATTCGCACGCCGATGAATGGCGTGATCGGTATGACCGGCCTCCTGCTAGAGTCGGAGCTCGATGCCCAGCAGCGGGATTTTGCCGAAACCATCCGCAGCAGCGGCGAGGCCCTGCTGACCATAATTAACGATATTCTCGATTTTTCTAAGATCGAGGCCGGAAAGCTACAGTTTGATGTCGTCGATTTCGATCTTCGCAACGTCGTCGAGGGGACCGTCGAGTCGCTTGCCGAAAAGGCACGTGAGAAACATATCGAGTTCGCATCATATGTCCACAATGAGGTTCCGACGATGCTGCGCGGTGATCCCGGTCGACTCAGGCAGATCCTGACAAATCTCACCGGCAACTCGCTGAAATTTACCGAAAAAGGCGAGGTCATCGTTTTGGCCGAGAAGATGTCGGAAAACATCGACGGCGCCTTGATTCGGTTTTCGGTTCGCGACACCGGCATCGGCATCCCGGAGGAAGCTCAGACACGTCTTTTCGAGGCCTTTACCCAAGCCGACGGTTCTACAACGCGAAAATATGGCGGAACGGGACTCGGGCTTTCGATCTCGAAACAGCTTGTCGCTTTGATGGGCGGTGAGATCGGCGTGGAAAGCGTTCCGGGCCAGGGTTCGACGTTCTGGTTCACTGCCAATTTCGAAAAACAGCCCGCCGGCGCCTGGAGTGATCAGGCGGAAGCCAAAGGCCTCCGCGGCCTTCGCGTCCTGATCGTCGACGATAACGCGACAAACCGGACGTTACTGACGCATCAGATAGGCTCATGGGGAATGACCTTCGAGGAAGCCGAAAGCGGAGCTGACGCTTTGCACATGTTGCATGTGGCTGTTGCTGAGTGTAATCCTTTCCATCTCGTACTTCTGGATCTGTGCATGCCGGAGATGGATGGATTCGAACTTGCAGCGTCGATCAAGCAAAACCCTATAACAAGTTCGATCCGCCTGATCCTCCTGAGTTCGGGCGGCAACCGCGGTGACGCGATCAGAGCACGCGAGACCGGTATCGCCGCGTACCTGACAAAGCCGCTAAAGCAATCGCAACTTCTCGATTGCCTCGTGACCGTCATAAATACACCACCTCAACCTGATAACGGCGAGACCATAAGCACTGGTTCGTCCCATCTCATTACAAAACATTCAATAAAAAAGGCTCGACCAATGTCTGACAAACTCGTGCTGATCGCCGAGGACAATCTGGTAAATCAAAAGGTTGCGTCCCATCAGTTGCTCACGCTGGGCTACCGTTCGGATGTCGTCGCCAATGGCCTCGAAGCTGTCGAAGCGCTTGGCCGCATCCGATACGACATCGTGCTGATGGATTGTCAGATGCCGGAAATGGATGGTTTTGCCGCAACGGCTGAGATCCGTCGTATCGAGGGGACTGACCGGCATACGCCGATCATAGCGATGACAGCCAACGCTCTCACCGGCGACGACAGGAAATGTGTCGACGCCGGGATGGACGATTACCTAAGTAAGCCTGTAAAACCAGAAGTATTACATCAGAAGATGATCCATTGGTTTGCCCAAAGCGAGGCAGGCGGCCGAGGTGGCCAGAGCGATCCGGCAGCCGTTTCCGTCATCAATCAGGACACACTGAGCGGGCTCAGAGAATTGCAGCAGCCCGGAGACCCGGATTTCGTAACCGAGTTGATCGATCTTTACCTTGAGAGCGGTTCTGCTCAAATGGCCCTGCTGCGGACAGCACTAGATGGCCGGAATGCCGGGGAGATCAAACGAATCGTCCATCAAATAAAAGGAAGTAGTGGGAATATCGGTGCCGAGCAGATCGTCGACGTCTGTCAGGAGATGGAGAAATGCTGGGCGGACGAGGGGATCACGCCCGACGACCCGTGGGCACTTTTCACAGCCCTCGACGAAGCGATGAAATTAGCGGTCGACGAGCTGAAAAGGGAGCGGCGAGAGGTCGCTGTAACAATATGATAAAGGTCCTCATAGCAGAAGACGACCCGGTTTCGAAACGGCTTTTAGAAGTCTCGCTCATCAACTGGGGTTACGAGGTCATCGCAACCAATAACGGCTCCGAGACCCTCGAGGTATTGCAGAGCCCGGACGCGCCAATGCTTGCCATTCTGGACATAATTATGCCGGGGATGACCGGTATCGAGGTTTGCACTCGGGTGCGGACGTTACCGGCCACCACGCCGACCTATATCATTCTTCTGACGGCCAAGGGCGGCAAAGACGATATAGTAGCCGGACTCAATGCCGGAGCGGACGATTATCTAACCAAACCGTTCGAGCGTAACGAACTTCGCGCCCGCATCGAGGTCGGTGCCCGCGTCGTCGCCCTACAACAAAAGCTGGCAGAGAACGTCGAAGAGCTTAATAGAACGATCGTTGAATTAAGAAAAGCCGAATCGGAGATCCGCAATCTCTCGATGCGTGATGAGTTGACCAATTTATATAACCTTCGGGGCTTTCTCGCTCTATTTGAACAGCATCGAAATTTAGCCCGCCGCACCGTAACATCCTTTGCTCTAATTTACGGCGACATGGACGGTTTGAAAAAGATCAATGATGTTTACGGTCATAACGACGGCTCAGAAGCACTTAGGCAGTTGGCCGACATCTTAAACCGCAGCTTTCGTGATTCGGATATAATCGCCCGCATCGGCGGCGATGAATTTATAATCCTGGTGACTACTGAGGCCGATTGCGACACGGCGATTCCGCTGGCTCGCCTTCAGGAAAACTTATCAAACCATAACGCTCAAAAACGGCAACCCTACCAACTCTCGATTAGCCTAGGCTCGATCTGTGTCAATCCCGACAACGAATCTACTCTCGACGAGCTTTTGATCGAGGCGGACAAAGTTATGTATGAGAACAAAAGGCAAAAAAAAGAGCGGCAACAGCTGATAGATAACCTTGAGCCAGCTTTTGTGATTTAGGGATAACACACTCAAATAGATCGGGCGCGTCGTGAGCCAAGTTTTGGTTAAAGATCCGACGAAATTCTAACACTTTCTACATGTCAAATTTTATCAACCTGAGTTTGCCTTCCCCGACCCGCAACCAGACAGTGGGAACATCGGTGCCGATCAGACCGCCGAGTCCTGTTTGGCGATGGAGAAATTCGAGGCGGACGCGAGCATCCTAACCGACACCCTGTGAACACTTTTCACAAGTCTCAGAGAAGAATTGAAATTAGCGGTAGATGAGCTAAAAACGGAGAGCCGCGACATCGCGGCAACAATATGATGAAAGTTTTGATAGCAGAGGACGATCCGGTTTCGAAACGGCTTTTAGAAGGCTCGCTCGTCAGTTGGGGTTATAACGTGGTCGCTACCGGCAACGGATCTTCAGCCCTTGAAATATTGTTAGGGGCGGACCGGCCGATGATAGCCATTCTGGACATAGTGATGCCCGAGATGACCGGTATCGAGGTTTGCCGCGCGTTGCGCAAAGCATCACCCTCCATCCTGCCGCCGTACATCATCCTCCTCACCGGTATCAACAGCAAAGCGGATCTGGTCAAAGGTATCGAGGCGGGAGCAAATGATTATCTGACGAAACCGTTTTACCGTGACGAACTCAGGGTCCGCGTCAATGTCGGCACACAAACCATTGAACTGCAGCGTAAACTCGCCGATCGTGTCACTGACCTCGAAAAAGCTCTAACGCAATTAACGCAACTCGAAGGAATGCTGCCCATTTGCTCATATTGCAAGAAGATCCGTGACGACGAGGATAACTGGCAGAATATCGATGTCTACATTGCACAGAAAACGTCGGTCGAATTCAGCCACGGGATCTGCCCGACCTGCTACGAGGCAGAGTGGCCTGCCGCTCGCCCGTAATACATACCGGGTAATCCAATAGTGTCCCAAGGTTTTCCGAACTGATTCTTTGATGACGTTTCTTTGATCGCGCTCTTCGCCGCCGTGCGTGAAATCCGTAAATTTTGCAGGAGTAAAAACGCACTCCGCGCATATCGACGCGAACGGTGCCACCCGAGCGGTGCCGGGCGTCAGGTATTATGATTTGTGTCTGGCGGGTCAGGCGAATGGTGATTATTGGTCAATAGCGGGGCGGTCACCGGTCGATGCTTGGGCGGGCCGTCTGATGTCACTGCGAGAGTCGTCGACCGACGGGAGAGGTTCGGTAACGACTGCGACGGACGGAGTCAGCTCAGACGTCCGACAAACTAAAGTTTGTCGGCTATCGAATAAACGGCGTCGAGCACGAGACTCGACGCCGTTTCGCCGACAGGCGTATCGACAAACCACGCATTGTCGCACTATCTTGTCTAGAGCCGCTTCGACGGGGCCGCGGCTTTGGTCGATGATCCGAGCAGTTTGACCGGAACCGTTGACGTTTTGCCGTCGCGGACGATCGTCACCTGAACGGTGTCGCCGATCTGTTTTTTATCTAGATAGCGAAACAGGTCGTCGAGGTCGGCCATTTTCTCGCCGTCGATCGTCGTTATCACGTCGCCGAGCGAGACACTGCCGGTCGAGTCCTGGGACAGGCCTCGCAGTCCGGCGTTTGCCGCGGTTGTGCCGGGTATGACATTGCGGATGATCAGGCCGGATTCGACCGGCAGCTTATAACCCTGGTCAACCAGGCTGTGTACGCTGATCAGATTGGCACCGAGTTTCGGCCGGCGCACTTCCCCAAACTGGATGAGCTGCGGTATCACACGCTTGGCGGTGCTCACCGGTATCGCAAAGCCGACGCCGACCGAGCCACCTGACGGCCCGAGGATCTGTGAATTGATGCCGATCATCTTGCCGTATTTATCGAGCAGCGGGCCGCCTGAGTTGCCCGGATTGATCGAGGCGTCCGTCTGGATCGCCGCGTCGATCGGGCGTCCGGTCGGAGCACCCGGCATCGGCTTGGACCGGATCGGTCGCTGCAGTCCCGAGATAACGCCGGTCGTCAGCGTCCGGTCGAGCCCGAACGGGTTGCCGATCGCCAAAACCTTTTGCCCCACGACGAGCCTATCCGAATCGCCCAATGGCACCACCGTCAAACCCGCGGGCGGATCGATCTTGATGACCGCGAGGTCCGTGTCCGGGTCGCCGCCCACCACCTTTGCCGGATAGACTTTCTCGCCGCCAAAGCTCACCGTCAATTTCGTCGCACCTTCGATCACATGGTAATTGGTCAGAATATTGCCGTCCGCGTCGATGACCGAACCCGAACCGTTGCCGCGGCCCTCTTCGATCTGGCCCCACATATCCTGCTGGTACGACGTCGTGTTGATAAACGCGACGCCGGGCGAGATCGCCTTGTATACCTCGATATTGTTTTGCTCGTCGCCGACCGTCGACGGGTCGGTGATGCCAACCGGTGCCTGCTCGGCAAACGTCGTCGTCGAATTATCC
The DNA here is from genome assembly GCA_043788335.1 of Chloracidobacterium sp. GTDB lineage: Bacteria > Acidobacteriota > Blastocatellia > Pyrinomonadales > Pyrinomonadaceae > OLB17. Next base: position 15,772 of record JAYVUD010000226.1, read on the forward strand.
TTCGCCTGCCAAAAACGTCCGAGATTGAACAATAGTGCCGTTGCCCCGATCGTGATCAGAGCCGTTGCGAATGCCAGCAGCAATATCTGCCGTGCCGACAAATGGTAAACCGATTTCCTGTCCATAATGCCTGTGTACCCCAGTTACAAATATAAAAATAACAAAATCTTTGATGCCTGAAAAATCGAGTCGAGTTGCGTATCGAAAAACGAAAAAAAGCCCGATGTACCTTTAACGATACATCGGGCCTTGAGGTTCACCAAAAAAACGTTTTAGATAAGCGTTGCAAAGATCCGGCCCGGGATATCGGCGACCTCGTGAATAAAGTTGGCGGAGATATAACCCATCGCCGAGAGCCCCGTAAACAAATGTATGCCCATCAAGCTGATATAGACCGCGAGTGCGACCGATACGCCGTATTTTGCCAGCGGACGCGTGCCCCAGCGAAGCAGTACGACGGCAGCGATCGTTCCGACCGCGACCTTCGCTGCTAGAAACGGTCCGTCGCCCATGTCCAGCAAGCCGGCCATCAACTGGTTCCCTTCCGTTGCGACGCCGCTTCGGACCCAAACTATGGTCAAAAGCGCGTCCAGGAGGTTCAATGCGAATAGCAATAAAGTTGGGGCTGCAAGCGGCATATACAGTGTTTCTCCCTGCCAAATGTTGTTTAAACTCACCCCTAAACGACTCAACCCCCGGGCAAAAATGGCCGGGGGCTGATCAAACTAAAGGATTGTGAACTAACAACAACTGTTGTTGATGCTTGGAATATAGTACTAATCGCCCCCGATTTCAAGAAAAATTATAATTATTTTTTCAACCGTTCAAAATGTTAGGATCAGTGCGTTAATATAAGGCTTGCGGCGTTATTTGAATACAACGATTTTCGCTAATTTACCTTCAAAATGCCGGTTGTCCGCGTGTGCAATTCGCCGGCGGCATGGATGTTTTGATGAGGTGGAGATCAATTATGAAAAACATATTTAATGTAAAGGGTTTATTCGCACTCCTCGCGTTGGTTCTGACGATCGGCACGACCGACGCTCTCGCTCAGCGGCGGCGACCGACGCTGCACCGCAAGCCCGTTGCTAGAAAACCGGTCGTCCCGGCCGAAAAGCAGTACTCGGTTTCGGCCGGGACGACGATGCGTGTCCGGCTCAATTCGACGCTGAGCTCTAAGGTCAACCAGGTCGGCGATACGTTTCTCGTGACCGTGACCGAACCGGTCTATTCGAGCACAGGCGTCATCGTCATCCCGACCGGCAGCACGCTCACCGGCCGCGTTGATGCCGTCACCCCGGCCGGCAAAGGCGGCAAGGTCGGCTCGATCGATACATCATTTATATCCGTAACCCTGCCAAACGGCCGCAAACGCACCATCAACGGTTCCCTCTCCGAGCTCGTCAGCGACAGTGCCAAAAGCGATAACGAGGGCTCTGCAAAAGGCGACAAGACCAAATATCGAAAGGTCATATTCATCGGCGGGGGAGGGCTCGGAGGCGTATTGCTCGGCGGAGCGATCGGAGGCGGCAAAGGTGCCCTCATCGGCGGGATCATCGGCGGCATCGGAGGATACATTGCCGAAACACAGACCCGTGGCGAAGAGGCAACGGTCAAACCCGGCACGCAGTTTGGCGTTCACCTGAACCAGTCCGTTTTGCTTCCGCGATTTGCCGAGGTTACGCCGTAGCCGGCCTGACCGATTCGGATTTGAAAAGGCTGCTCGAAAGGGCGGCCTTTTTTCTATTTTATACAGCGTGAACCAGGAATTCCGGCGTAACAATTACCGGTGAAAAGAACCCTGCAGCAGTATTGAAGAGGCGCAGTCGGGCTTGTTTGCGGACGTTGGCGATGTGGCCAAAGTTCCACGTGACGAGATAGTCGATCTTGTAGTACGACGCGAGCGCGACGTGGATGGCGTCGGCCATAAATTTGCGGTGAAAGATGCCTCGTTCGATGTAGCCCTCGGCGAGGATCGCGACCTCATCAACGAGTTCGAGCTTTCGGAAAGGCGTGAGCAGATTTTGGTATCCGCTCCGATGCGGCTCCGAAATGCGTTCGATCTCCCGCTCGACCAGGATCGAGCTGTACGCCTCGTACTCGGCCAGCTCGTGCTCCCACCAACGGATCGTGAGGTCACGCCGAAACGGGTCACCGTTATCGAGATAGGCTCCCACGACCGAAGTTTCAAGATATAGGCTGGTCTTCATTTGCGGCTAATCGTTGTCCGGAGTGATGGGCGTAAAGTTGACCTTGGAGTTCTTAAAATCGAACGTCAAACGATAATTCTTAAGAAAATTGCCGCCTAAGATTCCTGCCTGCTCGAATCCGGTCGCCTCGTTGATCAGGTCGAGGTCAAGCGCGATGGCCGCGATCTTTGTCCGCGAGTGCGGCCCAAACGTTACCTTAGGCAGCATAAATGTCGGAACGTCCTCGGTAACACCGGCCGAGCCGACAACGCGTAGCCGATCAACCCCGACAAACGGACTGATCGCTTCGTTCGCAGCCATACGGTCCGAGATTACCGACACGCTCGCTCCCGTATCGACGATGAAATTGAGATTGGCGGCGATACCCTCGATCTGAACCTGCCCGCTCAAAAATCCGCTCGACGTCAACCGCAGCGGCAACGACAGTGGGCTTGATTCGGTCGCAGAGCGCGGAGCGTCCTTTTTCATTAGCGAAAATGTGTTGTCACCGTAATCGATCGTTGCCAGAAATTTTGAAATTACCGCCAATCCGATATATCCGTCGACCGATTTCTGATCGCTGTGAAACTTACGGATATAAACCGGAACATCCCTGATCTTTACGTCACCGATCGAAATACTCTGTAAAAATCCATAAACTATCTCAAACTTGCCGTCGCCGCCGATTCCCTTGGCAAAGCCGCCGCGGTTGATCGCGTTGATATTCAGGCGTTTTGCGGTCTCATCGGAAATGACGGTTATACCCGACCCCGTATCGAGCACAAACCGCAACGGTTCTTGATACTTGTTGACCTTTAGCTTGATGATCGGCCGATTGCCAACCAGCTCAAATCCGACCTTGGCCTGCTGGTCGCCGACGCTCGAATAAAGCCTGTCATTGAGCCCAATGTACCGCAAAAACTGGATCAGTCCGTTAATGCGGGCACGACGTTCAACGTCTGTCGAACTCGAAAAATTCAAAAACTGGGCATAGCCATCGGCTGCCTGCTTATATTTCTCAGCCCGGGCCGAAACCTGAGCGTACGCAAACCAGAAATCCGGTTCGTCACCGTTTCGATAAATCGCTTCTTCGAGATCGACGAGAGCGAGTTCGACATTGTTCTCGTAAAACTCAAGCATCCCGAGACCGTACCAGGCGAGATCCTGGCCGCGGTCGAGTTTCAAAGCGGTATAAAGTACGGGCCTCGCCTCGGGAAATCGGCCCGCGACGAGTAGCACATTCCCGAGTACCGAGAATGCGCGGGCATTCTTCGGTTCAGCCTCACAGACGCCAAAGACCAGAGTGTAGGCTTCGTAAAGTTTGCGTTGTTTTGCTAAAACCTGTGCGAGCTCGATCTTAATATCCGATCGGTTCGGTTCCATCGCCAGAGCCTGACGCAGCAGTTTCTCGGCCGCGGGCTGCGTTTCGGCCCGGCTCGATTTGCGTGCCTTTCGCATCAGGTCCCGTACCGTCGTCTGATCGCCGGTAGACTGGGCCGCGGCAGACATCGCCGCCGCCGTCAGCAAAAGGCCAATAAACAGCCCGACGAAGAGTTTGACACTGAGAGTCTGCCGCAAATTGTTGGCCGAACTTTTTCTGTGATGCATACTGCAAACTCCTCGTGCGAGACCGGTGCTCATCCTACTTGAGGATCACACCCGTTTTCATTGACCATAGGACAAGATCGAGCTCATCAAAATCGATACCGAGTTCTTCGGTCAGACGTTTTAGCTTTTCTTCGACCGTTAGATACCTCAAACGCGTATTTAGTGGCTTGGGGTCTTCGATTATTTTCAGTTCGGCCAGGCTGTTGAGGACGTGCTTGTCCAAAATGGCATACCCGCGAAAGCCGATATTTCGCAGATAGTGACTTGCTTCTTTGTAGCCGAGCCCCTTGATTCCCTTTGTTTTCACGAGCCAGTCTCGCCGCTCGTGCGGGCATTCAAATCCCTTTAACAGTTCACGCAGCAGCATCCCGCAGTGCTGATTGAGAAAATCTCGTGACGCCACGATATATCGCGAGCGGGCGTTCGGATAGCGGTGAACGCCCGTAAGTGCCTGTGCCAGCTCGGGTTGCTCGCCCGTCATCAGCAGTGGCCGAACGGCGTCGATCGACCGCATTCCCATCCGGGCCGAACAACCGCCGGTAAAAAAGCAAAACACCATCTCTTCCCAAAGCTTTTCGTCCGATCCGTGATTACCGATCGCCTCAAACTCCGCCAGACGGGCTCGGATCTCCTGCCGACGCTCGGCGTGAGCCGCACGGATCTTTTCAAATGTCAGGGGCTCAGATGTTCGCTTCACAAAAAATAACCTATCGGCCGCCGCCCAAAATGTTCGATCCCGGCGACATTTTCGGGGGCAAATGTGTACTGCCGACGTCTAACCGCCAAAGCACGATGTCAAATAACATGCATAATGCGTCTATTTTATCACGCCTCCGCCACGGACCGTATGGACTCGCCCACGGTCATTCCGCCCTACGGTCGTCCCAACTCCAGCCCCAAACTGACAGTCCGAAAGGCGGGCTTGCCCCCGCTCTTCGATCGACTCGACCACGGACGGCAGTATTCCCTTGAAAAATCGAACCACAGATAAACACAGATAAACACAGATGGAAGATACAAGAAAACAGATAGGTGACACGAAATTTGAGGTCAAAATCTCCTATCCGTGTTCATTCGTGTTTATCGGTGGTTTCATCCATCCGAAACCCGCGACGACCGACAAACAAATACCAGCGATTGGCCGTTCCGACGCTCCAGTTACGGCGCGAGGGTGTTTTCAAGATTTTTGCCGATTGATTCGAGGTGTTTGACGACCTGGTCGATGAGCCATTTTGGGGTTGAGGCTCCGGCCGTGACGCCGACGCGGTCGACGCCGATCAGGTCGTCAGCGTCGATCTCGACCTCGGTTTCGATGAGAAAGCTCTTTTCGCATTGCTCCTTGCAGACGCCGAGCAGCTTGACGCTGTTTGACGAGTGACGGCCACCGATGATGTAAAACGCATCGACCATTCCGGCCAAGGCCCGGGCGGCGTCTTGCCGGTCGCGGGTCGCCGAGCAGATCGTATTGATGATCTGCACCTCGTCGTCGGTCTTGGTCTTGACAGCTTCGGCCGCGTCGAAAAAGGTCTTTGATTTGATCGTCGTCTGCGAGACCACCATCGGATGACGAAGTTGCGGCAGCAGATCGATCTCGCTCTCGTCGCGGATGATGAACGCATGATCCGGAGCATAACCCTTGACGCCGATCATTTCAGGATGGTCGGGACTGCCGATGATGACGACGTGGCGATCTTCGGCGGCGGCTCTCGCGGCGAGCTTTTGGACGCGGGTAACAAATGGGCAGGTCGCATCAACGACCTTCGCGGCTTTTTCCTCGAGTTCACGCTGAACGTCAGGCGTTACGCCGTGAGCTCGAATGACGGCGGTTTCGTTGCGGCCGATCTGGATAGGTTCGCTGATGGTCGTCACGCCCTCGTGCGCGAGACGCTGCATTTCCTGCTCATTATGGATCAGCGGGCCTAGTGCCCGAACCGTATCGCCGGCACCTACCGCCTGCTCGACCATCTCGACCGCTCGCTCGACGCCAAAACAAAATCCGTATTCATTCGCCAGTAAAACTTGCATTGTTAACGCTTTATAACTTACTTTCTAGACTGCCCTCACCGGCACGTATAATTAGAATAATACCAAATGGATAGTATACACCAAACTTCCTCTCCTTTCTGCCGGTTCCTCGATGAGTCATATTTCACGGAACTGTATCACGCATTTCTGCTCGCATTTTCCGATTATATGATGCCGGTCGACCTAACTGAGGTGCAGTTTAGAAATCACATAGTCCTCAACGCGGTCGATCTCTCATCGTCCGTCGGCTACTTTGACGGCGAGCGGATAGTCGGTTTTTCACTCAATGGTTTTCGCGATTGGCACGGCATTCCGACCGTCTACGACGCGGGAACAGGTGTATTTCCCGCACATCGGCGGCGGGGTTTGAGCCTGGAGATGTTTGGCATGATGATGCCGATATTTCAGGCACGCGGTTATCGCCAATGTCTGCTCGAGGTGATCACGTCTAACCGGCCGGCGATCGATCTGTACGACAGTCTCGGCTTTCGCATCCTTCGGACCGTTTCGCTGCTTCATTGTCCCGATGATCTCAAGTTTCGCGACAGCCGCCCCGACGGTATCGAAATACGAGACGCCGGCCAGCCCGATTGGGCCCGGCTTCGTACGTTCTGGGACGGCGAACCCGCGTGGCAAAACTCGTGCGACGCGATCGACAGCACCCGCGACAAAAAGGGCTTCTACGCGGCATATGACGGCGATACCATCGTCGGCTATATTGTATTTTCCAAACGAGTCGGCCGTGTCGCCCAGATCGCCGTCGACCGCTCACACCGTCGCCGCGGCATCGGAAAACTCCTCACCCAGGCCATGATCGCAGAGATGTCCGGCAACTTTGTCCCGCAGGTCATCAACATCGACCGCTCGGTCGATAGTGCGATGACATTCTTTGCAAACCGCGGATTTACCGAAAAGCTAAGCCAGTACGAGATGCTGCTCACCATCTGACCGCCAATATATCAAAAAAATTGACGTTCATGGTCTTTCGGGCATAAGATTTAGAAATGGAAAGCCTTGAGGATAGAATTACCGTCGACCCAAATATTTGCAATGGAAAGCCGACGATTCGCCATAAGCGAATAACCGTCCAGACCATCCTTGAGTTTTTGGGCGAGGGCGACGAAATAGAACAGATCTTGGAGCAATACCCGTCGCTTGAGCGAGAAGATATCTACGCCTGCATCAAATTTGCCTCCAATCTGATGCTTAACAATTACGCGGTCGAACCCGTTGTCGCGTGACAAGATTCCTGATCGACGTCAATCTTCCTCGTCGCCATCAGTAAGAAGATGGGATCTCATTTGATCGGATGGCCGTTGGCTGAACCGTTTCTTGGGGCTTGCCCCTCGATGAACGGCGAGTGCTGTGCCACGCCGGACCGGCCAACCCCCACTCCAGCGGCTCAGCCGCCCTATTTGCGGCGACGGCTTGCCTCGCCGGCCAACCACCCAAAAATAGAAAAAGGAGCCCGCTCGCGCGGGCGACACACCAAGAGTTTTGCCTTTTTACTTTTACCTTTTTACTTTTCTTTCCTCATCCATCCAATTCCCCGCCCGACCGCTAAAAATCTCGCACCCACCGCCCCCAATGCGGACATATCATCTGCTACTTATACCGGACATATGATGTGCTAGCTACACCGGTGCGATCTCGACTTGACAAGTATAGCGGTTGGTAGTACGTTGAGGGAGTCAAACCACAGCCAATTCTCCCGGCGCAAGATTTACCTGAACGGCTCGATTGATTCTTCCGGCTAGGAGTTCGAGATTCGTAAGCCTTTCAATTCAGCTTCCTATCGCGCCTCCCGGCCAATTCTGTCAAGACTAGCTATAGCGGTGCCCACGTGCACCTAATATCACTATGAAAACCCCCGTTTTTAAAAGCATCGCATTTCTATTTGTAATCCTAATTGCAGCTTCTTTTTCCGCAACAGCACAATCCACGCGAGAAACTCTAACAAACGCCAAAATAGTTGAACTCGTTGGTATGGGGCTCGGCGATGATCTGATAATTCAGAAGATAAGGCAGTCTGACTGCAAATGCGACACTAGCACGGCCGGGATCGGTAAACTAAAGGCGGCTAGAGTCTCCGACGCCATCATTATGGCGATGATGAACCAGGGCGGAGCCGGTTACTCCGACTCGCAAGCTGCTAAAAATAATGATACCGGCCCAAACCCAACGAGAGCCGATGCATACTCCGGCTTAGGCGGTCAGGGAGACGTTGCCCTTCGACAAATAAACGAGCCGGGCATCTATCTCTATGAAGACGGAAAGATGACGTTTATGGAGCCGACCGTATATAGCGGGTCCAAAGCGGGATTTCTCGGTACTGCCCTGACATATGGGATTATGAAAACCAAGATACGGGCCGTGATAAGAGGGAGATCTGCAAATATGCAGGTAGTATCTCGTCGACCTGAATTCTACTTCGTGTTCAGTCGCGAGTACAGCAACTCGGCCGCCCTAATGAGCGGATTTGGCGGCTATTCCGCCACCAGCCCGGCGGAGTTTATGATGATCGAAATGAAGGTCAAGCAAAAATCTCGCGAAGCGGTCCTAGGAGAGTTTAGTGCGTACAGTTCGTCGACCGGGGCGGCTGACAGGGATATACGCGAATACGCCTTTGAAAAGATCAAACCCGGCGTCTACAAAGTCGTGCCAAAGACCGATCTCACCACCGGCGAATACTGCTTCTACTACGCGGGCACGGGCGGAGCCGGGAGCAAGGTTTTTGATTTCGGAATCAAATAGTGTGATTAGCTATTTGGATCGCGGCCCGAGCATCTTACAGGACATTGTGAATAATCACATTCTCGGCGGCCCTAACCGGATTAGTTGCGTTTGCGTGACGTCCAAATGCAGTTTCAGTAAATGGTGAATAATATGAGAACACGAACTTACGTATCGTTAGTGGTATTGTTGATTTTGACGTTTAGCTTATCTTTTTCCAACAGAATATTTGCGAACTCTCCTGAAAAACGCGAATTGTCAATCTCAACAACTTTTGTCGAGAGATTCAGTTCGAATGCGAAGGATTTCAATCGGACGTTCGGTCTCGACAATTCGATTGCGTTGCAGCCAGCGTTTTTTGTTGCCCCTCAAATATCACCGATCTCGCCTTCGAGCCCACAAACAAGTGTTACCGATCAAAATATTACCGTGTTTGGAAGCAATTTTGCCTCCGGGCTAAGTGTCACGGTAACATTTCCAAGCGGCGGCACAGGTACTTTGAGTGGGGCCCAATTGGTGAATGTCACGTCGAGTTCGTTTACGATGAAGATCACTTTGAATGCGACGGGTACGTGGAAGATTCAAGTTAAGAATCCGAATAACGACCTGTCAAATTTATTTCAGTTTAATGTTAGTACCGCTCAGACGCCAAACATCTCGTCGATCTCGCCATCCAGTCCAACAGTCAGTGGTTCGAACCAAAACGTACAAGTCAACGGTTCAAATTTCCAGGACGGTCTTACAGTAACGGTCTTCTTTCCTGGCGGCGGCACCGGTACCTTGAGCGGCACCCAAATAACGAATGTAAACACTAACTCGTTTACTATAGTCGTGACTCTAAATATCGTAGGCACGTACGGCATACGGGTAAACAATCCTAGCAACTTAACGTCTGGAACATTCAATTTCACTACCCAGCAACTATCGCCGTCCATTTCGTCGATTAGCCCTTCAGGTGTTTGTGCTCAAAATGGTGATCGCACTTTCACTGTAAACGGAAGTAACTTTGCGTCAGGCCTGACGGTCACGGTCTTTTTTCCGGGCGGCGGCAGCACTACACTTAGCGGGACACAAATCCAATTTAACTCTTCATCCTCGTTTACAATGACTGTGACATTGAACGTGGTCGGGACCTACAATTTCCGCGTGAACAATCCGACCGGATCCCAGTCTTCAAATTTTCCTTACACTACTCAAAACTGCAACCCAAATGTCACTTCAATTGCTCCGGCCAGTCCAGCAGTCAGCAATATCGATCAAACTGTCGCTGTCACCGGCTCTAATTTTCAAAGCGGACTGACCGTTACCATCTTCTTTCCCGGCGGTGGCAGTGGGACGCTTAGCGGTTCACAGATTCAGTTCATTTCGGCATCATCGTTTAACATGATTGCAACCTTGAACGTGGTTGGTCAGTATCAGATTCGCGTAAATAACCCGAATGGCAACGCTTCACTTAACTTCAGTTTCAACACCCAAGCGGCGGTGCCAACGATCTCGTCCACTTCTCCCGCAACTTCTTGCGTCCGAAATGTTGACCAATCAGTTACAGTAAACGGCACGGGATTTGTCAGTGGGTTAACGGTATCTGTGACTTTTCCGGGAGGCGGAACGGGAACATTGAGCGGCACCCAAATACAAAACGTAAACTCGACATCGTTTACAATGCTGATCACGCTTGCAGATCCCGGATCATATACAATCAGGGTCACCAATTCGGGTGGTTCGCCGTCCGTTCCGTTCCAGTTTACACCGCAAAACTGTATCACTGTCTCAGGCACAAACCCCACATCTCCAACACAGAGCAATATTAATCAGGACGTTATCGTAAATGGAACTGGTTTTGCGACGAACCTGACGGTCATTATTACGCTGCCCGACAACACTACGGTTACGCTCAGCGGAACTCAAATACTAAATGTTACGACGACATCGTTTACGATGCGGGCCACACTAAACGCCGTGGGGACATGGAATATCAAGGTCCGAAATCCAAACGGCGATCTGGCGAACATTTTTTCGTTCACCGTCCAAGCCCCAGCCGCACCTACCGTTACGTCAATGAATCCGACGTCGCCGACAGCTAGTAATGTTGATCAGAATGTCGTTGTTAATGGAACAAATTTTCAGCAGGGACTTACAGTCACTCTCACATTCCCAACTGGCGGCACTGGTACGCTTAGCGGAACGCAAATACAAAACGTTACCGCGACGTCTTTCACAATGAGGGTGACTCTTGGCACGGCCGGCAGTTGGAGTATGCGTGTTACGAATCCTGGTGGATCGCCGTCATCTCCTTTGCCTTTCACAGTTGCCGCCGGCACTCAGCAGCCAGTTATTTACTCCATAAATCCGGCAAACCCAATAGCGGGCGGCACAGATCAGGATGTCATCGTGAGCGGGGCAAATTTCCAGCAAAATCTTACTGTTCCCATTACGTTTCCTGCGGGCGGCGGCACAACGTTGTCGGGAGCTCAAATCCAAAACGTAACATCAACTTCGTTTATCATGCGGGCGACGCTCAACGCAACTGGTTCCTGGACGATCAAAGTTGTTAACCCGGATAGCAGTCAGTCATCGGCTTTTCCGTTTAGCGTTTCAAACGGAACAAATCCAACGATCAATTCGATAAATCCTACAACACCTGTCTCAGGTGGGGCCGATCAAAACGTTATCGTAAATGGAAGCAATTTCCAAAACGGCTTACGGGTAAATGTCACTTTCCCGAACGGGGGCATTGGCATGCTCCAGGGAACCGGGCAGATTCAAAGCGTTACAGCAAACTCGTTCTTGATGAGAATTACGTTAAACGCCGCCGGATCGTGGACGATCCGCGTCGTCAATCCGGATAATTCTCAGTCTCAGCAGTTCGCGTTTACCGTTAACCCGTCCGGCCCTCCGCCAACCGGACTGCCGACTTCGGTGCTTTCGCCAGTTATCGGACCACTTCGGGTCACAACGTCGAATCAGGGAATAAATGACGGCAGGTGGGAGTTTGACCAACACAAGACTGGGTATCATCGCGCTGGGGGCGGCATATCACTTTCGGACGACACATACGCTTGGGATATCAACCTGTACACGCCCACTAGCGGGAATGCTGATGCCGGCAAAACCGTGTTTGCAACTGCCCCAGGCCAAGTGGTTTCTTACGTCGGCACGTCCCCAGGTGGTGGCCCCGGGGCAGTCTTGATCGCTCACCCAAATTCGACGACTCCAGCTTGGTTCAGTGGATACCTGCACATGACAAACGTCCGGGTATCAGTTGGTCAAACAGTAGACCAAACAACAGTAGTAGGCGATATTGGGAATACGGGTGCGGATAACGATCACTTACATTTCGTGGTCTACTCGGGTTCGAATACGAGGGGAAATCTGCAATCATTCAACGCAACGATTAATGAGCGAGTCGCTACTGGATCATCCCCATCGATCGCGGGGATCTCGCCAAATAGTGTTGATCAGTCTGGAGAATTGATCCAGGTTACAATTACGGGAACAAACTTTCAGGCCGATTCGATTATTCAGATTCAAGATCCCAACGGTCTTTTTTCGACGATGACGCCACAGTCTATTTCTGGCTTGTCCGACGATCCATCGATCAAGAGCATAAGCTCAACAACCATAGTAGCTCAAATGCCGTTTGGGGCCGCTGGGAATTACGAATTTTCGATAATCAATCGATCGACGAATGCCTTTTCGGGATCTACGAGTGCGGACGGACATCAGTTGACGGCCGCGGCCTCGAACATTGTGACTGCACGGCCCAGCGGGCGTACGCCTGTGATCTTGATTCCAGGTATTATGGGCAGCAAGATTGGCAGGAAGAACCCCGACGGCACCTACGAAGAGCTATGGCCGGGTGCTGTTCCGAACAACTTGATATATCAGCTCCAACTTAAGAACAACGTTGAGAATCCGGATCCATCGAACTACAGAGCAATTGAAAATAGGGAAATGATGGCTACCGACATCGTCTCATCAATTGGCGGCAAAGATTACTATGGAAATCTCATTCGGTACTTGCAAGGTCTGGGATACACTAAAGATAGAGATGTCTATCCAGTTACGGCTCCTTGCAGCACATCGCGAAATAGCGCCGATTTATTTATTTTCCCGTACGACTGGCGAAACAGTAATGCAACTAGTGCAAAAGACTTGGAAAGGTTCGTAAACTGCATCAAATTAATTCGTGGAAACCCCGCAAACTTCAAAGTACATATTATCGCTCATAGTATGGGAGGGCTGGTGGCACGAAGATACATACTGGACCATCCTACAAGCTATTACGTCGAGCGCATGGTTACTTTAGGCACTCCATGGCTTGGGGCCCCGAAGTTCCTAAATACTCTTGAATTTGGTGACGCTTTCATGCAGTTGCAGTCCGTTTGGATAATTCCACCGACAATTCAGGCACTTGCACCGTACATGCGAGGTGCCCATGAACTGATTCCGAGTAAAGCATACGTTGACGATTTGGTATGGGACTGGAATCGTCCCCTTGGCGAAGACGGATGGAATGATTTTGATTTTGACACAACGCGTAGCACCCCGGTAAGGTCGTTTGACTACAATAGACTTCGAGTAACAATGAACTATAGGTATCAGCGACCACAACCACCAGCGACTCCATTAATTCGCCCAGGAGAGAACAATTTTGCATTCCATAGCGTGGCCGGGCAAGACAATTGGGCTGGAACAGAATACAGGGTAAGTTACTACAATTTCGTTGGTTACGGAAAAGGCACAATCGAAACGGTTACTGCCAAAAGGGACGCTGTCCGAGGACAGTATTTTGATATCTTCAGCCCCCCGGACGGAGACGGCACGGTGCCATTAACAAGTGCTCTCAGAAAAGGGAGATTTGATTATCGCGGCCAAATCACGGTTGAGAAAGGCTTTCCATTGGATCATGGGCAACTGTCATCTTCACCGCAATCTTCGACTAACTCGACATTTCCCGACATAGATTGTGTAGTCAACCATTTGGACGCTTCCGCTTGCATCAGCGCACATGGACTTTCGCGCGGAAAAATCCCTAGTAATTCGGCATTGTCTTATCCCGGTGAGCCTAACTATTCAATTTCGGTACATGGTTCGGGTTCTGTGATACTTAGCGATTCGTTCGGCAACACGTCTGACCCGCTGAGTACATCCCCAGATTCGGGGCTGCTCAATGTAGGCTCGAACCCTTTAGGCCCCCAAGACCTCGGGGTCACATTTCCAATCGATCAATCGTATCAAATGTTGATTCGATCAACTTCGTCACCTTTGACGCTCACTATTACGCGAAGTGACGGCCAATCTGTTACACAAGCAATCAGATATGTTGACATTACGCTACCTCCAAATGTTCAGGCACTGATTCAGATTTCCCTGCAGGGGGTATCAACGCTGGCTTACGACAGCGACAACAACGGTACATTTGACACGCCGGTAAATCCGACGATCGTTGTAAATGGCACGAATGCGCAGGACATTGAACCACCGACCGTCAACGTGAACGAAACAGTGCTGAATGGCATTTCGCGGATCGAGCTGGATGCTACGGACACCGGAACGGGCGTGCAAAGAATTATGTATTCGTTGAATGGTACGACCTATCAACAGTATTCGAGTGCTCTGACATTGAATCCGGCCGTTACGCCGAAGATCTATGCGTATGCGGATGACAACGTTTTCAACCGCAGCGGGCTGGCGGAAAAGACACTTACTACGTCCAATGCCGGATTTGCTGTGAACGGACCGAGTTCTGCTCCGGCTGGTGGACAGATTTCAGCCGCGTGGATCGCACCGGTTGGCAGACCTGTGGACGACTGGATCGGTCTTTTCCGGATCGGAACGCTGAACTCGGCCTCTCTTTCTAAGCAATACACGGGCGGAATGACGTCCGGTAATTTGAGTTTTGTGCTTCCGAATCAGTCGGGGGTTTACGAATTTAGATACTTGACGAATGACGGATTCACCAGTGTCGCGGCGAGTAGTCCGATTACCGTAGGTTCGACCCGCCGCACAGCATTTGACTACGACGGTGACGGCAAGACGGATGCGTCCGTTTACCGGCCATCGACAGGCGATTGGTATCTGCTGCGTTCGACCGCCGGGTTTGGGGCGTTTCATTTTGGAAGCCCGAGCGACATTTTGACGCCGGCGGATTATACGGGGGACGGTAAGACGGATATGGCGGTCTTCAGGCCTTCGAACGGCGTTTGGTATGTGTTGCGAAGCGAAGACTATACGTTCTACGGATCAGGGTTTGGCACAAACGGCGATGTTCCGACGCCCGGCGATTTTGACGGCGACGGCAAAGCCGATCTCGCGGTCTACCGTCCCGGAGCACAGTCGTATTGGTATCTTCAGCAGTCGACTGCCGGATTTGCGGTCGTTCCGTTCGGTACGACGGGCGACGTTCCGGCGGCGGGTGACTATGACGGCGATGGTAAGAATGATGTGTCAGTCTACCGCCCGTCACTCGGGCAATGGTTCCGGTTCAATAGCGGCAACGGATCTTTTTACGGCGTCCAGTTTGGGGCGGTCGGCGACATGATCGTGCCGGCCGACTACACCGGCGACGGCAAGACGGACAACGCTATCTTCCGCCCGTCGACATCGAC